>NZ_JBEUMH010000002.1:0-462789 GCF_041080745.1 Stenotrophomonas sp. JAG2
TTGCGAAGAAGGCAGTTGCGAAGAAGGCAGTTGCGAAGAAGGCAGTTGCGAAGAAGGCAGTTGCGAAGAAAGCTTCGCATCGAACATTTTTGTCCCTGTCGAGTTCGACTGGCGCTCCAACAACAAAAAAGAAGAAGAGAACGTTGCTTCCGCCTCTGCGCAAAACTGTGAGGTCGCGATGACAAGTGAGCGCAAGAACTTCCTTTATCAGCTAGTGGCTGAAAGAGCAGCTCAGAGTGAGGCTGTAACTTCTCAGGTCCGATCAATATCACTTGGGGTCTTGGCGTTAGTTTGGCTCTTTTTGTCTGAAGCTCAACAGGCCTTGTCTTCAAAGTTCTCTGTTTATACAGAGGAGTTGTTGTTTATCGCGGCGCTTTGCGTCTGTGCACTCATTTTTGATTTTAGCCAGAGTTTGGCGGCTCTCGGAGAGATCGCCCTCACTGCCTCGGAGGCCGAAAAAGCGGCTGACGGCGACGATTATGGCTATGTGAAAGGTGGCTGGCTGCGTAGGGTGTCAACCTGTTTCTTCTTAGCGAAAGCGGTATTTGCTCTAGGTGCCGGCATCTGGATTGTTGTGTTGCTTGCGATGGGTTTGGTGTAGAGCGTCCCGTCAGTTGTGATCTTCATGGGGCTGGTTCGTGCGGCCGCAACTGCCTGCCCGAATTTGTGAGCAGGCTAACTTTAGAAGTTCCAACTCCCAAGAGTGTTGCAGGTGGTAGTTGGAGTCAGGTGAAATCGATGAAAAGACGCTCACCAAGTTCCCGCGAAGTTTTCATATGGAGTTGTGCGTGGCCCGTGTCCGTCTCCAGCAACAGCGTGGACGACCGCACCGGCGCGCCGCAGTAGTCAAAGATGCCGGTCTCGATCTGGGTCTTCATCGCACCGGTATAGCCGCGCTTCTGCCAGGTGCGGTCGTCAGCGCCGCCGAGCCCGACCAGGTGGACGGGCAGGTGGCCGAGCTTCTTGAGCACGCCCTGGCCGCTGCTGTCGTCATAGGCCCAGCCATTGGAGAAGACCCGATCGATCCAGCCCTTCAGCAGGGCAGGCATGCCCCACCAGTAGACCGGGAACACCAGCACTACGGCATCGGCGCGGTCCAGCCGGGCCTGTTCGGCCAGGACATCGGCAGGGAAGGGGGCGTTGCGGTGGTGGCCCTGCAGGTCCGCCCGGTTGAAACGGGGGTCGAAGCCCTCTGCGTCGAGGTCGGCGAGCTCGGCGGTACTGCCGTCATTGGCGCTAATGCCTGCTGCGATCTGGGTCGCGACGGCGTGGGTCAGGGAGTCGGGATCAGGGTGGGAGACGACGATGAGCGCGTGCATGGGATTCCTGGGGCGGGGAAGGGCTTGTATACTTTCGGTAAGTTACGGAACGTAAGTTACGATTGGTATATAACCATGTCAAGTCCGCCCGATGCGCCTGCCCCGGTGGCACCCCGCCGCCGCATGACCCGCGATGACCGCCTGCGCCAGCTCTTGGCAGAGGCGTGGCGGCTGATCCGCGAGGAAGGCACCGATGCGCTCACATTGGGGCGTCTGGCCGAGCAGGCCGGGGTGACCAAGCCGGTGGTGTATGACCATTTCGGTACGCGGGCCGGTCTGCTGTCCGCGCTGTACCGCGATTTCGATGCGCGCCAGGGCGTGGTGATGGAAGCGCGGTTCGCCAGCAGTGGCCCGACGCTTGCGGACAAGGCGCAGGTCATCGCCGAGGCCTACGTGGCGTGCGTGATGAAGCAGGGGCGCGAGATTCCGGGCGTGATCGCTGCGCTGGCCGGGTCACCGGAACTGGCGCGTATCAAGCGCGAGTACGACGTCGTGTTTCTTGAGCAGTGCCGCGCGCTGTTGTCGCCGTTCGCACCCGCAGGCGCGTTGGCGCAGGCGGGGCTGTGGGGCATGCTCGGTGCCGCGGAAGGTCTCTCTTCTGCAGCGACCACCGGCGACATCACGCCGGTGCAGGCGGAGCAGGAACTGGCGGCGACCATCATGGCGATGGTGGCGCGCGGCTGAGCGCTGCCTGCACGACAGGGCGATGACGCGCGAAGCGGTCGTCGAGTGGGCGCGTATGATGTCCCGCCCTTCTGGACTGGATGCCATGCGCGCTTTTTCCCCTGTGTTCGTACTCGCTGCCGCGATCGGCGCGGCCTTGCCCGCCACCGCGACGACCGTGTCGTTGAATGAGCGCCTGAAAAGCGCGTCCCGTGTCGAGGTGAACCAGGTGCCGACGAGCGGCGCGTCATTGATCGGGCGCGTACAGCAGTTCCACAACGGCGACAGTCTGATCAGTCTTGGCGAAGGCGAGGGTCAGCCGGTCGTGTTGACACTGTGCAGCGGCAAGGCGCATCTGAATCTCGAGGCGAGCTGGCCGGGTGCGCCCGCGGCGAAGACAGCCGAGGAGAAGCAGATGCGGGCGTACGGCATGTACATGGCGGTGATGGGTGGCATGGCGATGGTGCAGGGCCTTGCAGGCGATACGCTGGAACTGCCGGCCGATGGGCAGGCAGCCACTGTGCAGCGCGAGAACTCCTGGGCCTATGGCAAGGAGCAGTACGCGGTGACCGTTACCGGTGGTGCCGGCGGCGAACTGCGGATCAAGGCGGTCAAGACCGCGAACACCACGAAGACGCCGCGCTCGGGGCCGGACGACTTCGTCAGCACCGACGGTGACAAGGCGGCGCGCCTGGCCGAGCTGGAGCCGGTCGGCACGTCGCGCGAACTGGTGATCTCGTCCGCGCCGATGGCGGCGGGGATACCGGATGCTATGTCCCTGGCAGGCTGGCTGTCGGCCAGTGGGAAAGGGGGCGCGACCGTGGGGGAGGCGCGCACGGCCTCGGGTGACTGCGCGCGCTGAAGCACCTTGAGAAGGAAGGCGCCTGGGCGGGGTGGTCAGCGCAACGTCAGTGATACCCATTCTCATTTGAGTTACACTGGCGCGATAGCACCGTCCCTCGCTCCGGGTAGTCATGATTGTTTCGTCGTCGCTGATCTCTTCCGTATCGCCGTGGTTGCGCACGCTGGGCGTGGCGACCGCCATCGGCATGGCGGCGCTGTCGCCGGCCTCGGCTCAGCAGCGCAATCCCGAGCAGAAAGTCGGTGAGACGGTGCTGGACCAGCCGGCGCAGAGTTATCGCTTCGAACACTTCGTGCTCGACAGTCCCGATCACGCCCGCCGCTGGCGGGTGAATGTCGGTGTGCCGGCGAAGGCCTCGGCCACGCCGGCACCGGTGCTGTACATGCTCGACGGCAACGCCGCGGCGATGGTGCTCGACCAGGCGATGCTTGCCGATCTGGCCGCGCATGCCGCGCCGGTGCTCGTCTTCATCGGCTACGACAACGACCTGCGCATCGATTCCGCGGCGCGTACCCGCGATTACACCGCGTGGATCGATACCGCCGATGACGAAAACGGCACCTCGCAGTCCAGTGGTGGTGGTGCGTATGCGTTTCTCGATCTGATCGAGCGGCGGATCAAGCCGGAAGTGCAGCGCCGCGCCAGCATCGATCTGCAGCAGCAGTCGCTGTGGGGCCATTCGCTCGGCGGCCTGTTCGTGGTCAGCACGCTGTATACCCGCCCGGCCGCGTTCCAGCATTACGTGTCGGCCAGCCCATCGCTGTGGTGGAGCCAGGGCGCGCCGCTGGGCGACATGGAGCGCCAGTTCATTGCCAACACCCAGGGTCAGCCGGCACAGGTGACGGTGATGCTCGGTGGCGATGAGCGCACCGGTAACCGCGGGGTGCGCGACATGACCAATCCGCGCGTGGTCGCGCACCTGCGCCGCATCGGCGGTGCAACGCCCGATGCCGCCCAGCAGCTGGCCACCCGCCTGGCCAAGGTGCCGGGCCTGACCGTGCAATACCGCGAATTTCCCGGCCTTGGCCATGGGCCGATGCTGCCGGCGTCGCTCAAGGCCACGCTGAGCCAGTTGTATGGCATCGCCGATCGCAGCGGCACGCCCGCGCCGGCACCCTGATTTTTCGTTACCCAGGCAGTTCCGTGGCCCTGTGCCACCGCCGCAACGGACCGCGGCCACGCCAAGGCAAGCACTGTGACAACGCGCCAACCGGCGCGCCCCCAACAGAAGGAGTCTGCTGATGTACACCCTGAAAACCCTCCCGCGTGTCGCCGCCCTGGCCATTGCGCTGTCGCTGGCCAGCCCTGCCGTGTTCGCGCAGCCGGTGTTCGATGCGCCGGCCAACGGCTTCCGTGGTGAAGTGATCAGCCGTGGCCAGAACGTGGTGCCGGGCAGCGATGCCGAAGTGATCGGCCGCCAGTTCGTGCCGGGCCAGCAGGTCACCCTGCTGCGCGGCGAGACCGTGCTCAATGCCACCCCGTACGTGGTCGACGCCGAGGGCAACTTCAAGGGCAACGTCGCGATTCCCGCCGATGCCGTGCCCGGCCAGCAGCCGGTGATCGTGCGTGCCAGCCAGCCGTCCGCGGCAACGGTGCTGTCGCTGCGCGTCTCGCCGAACCTGCCGCTGAGCGGCCAGCAGAATTTCAACCAGACCTCGGCCAAGCTGGTCCAGGGCCTGTACCAGTCCGCCTACAGCGCGGCCAGCAATGCGGTGTTCGTCACCGCTGCCGTCGGTCGCCCGCCGGTGACCCAGTCGCAGCTGCTCAAGCTCGACCCGAAGACGCTCAAGGTCACCGCCAAGATCACCCCGGCCGCAGTTCCGGGCGGTAAGGGCGGTGCCGTGTTCGCGGTGTATGGCGTGGGCGTGGACGATGCCAACGGCAACGTCTGGGTCACCAACACCCGCCAGGACACCGTGGCCGTGTATCGCCAGAAAGACCTGTCGCTGGTGCGCCAGTTCGACGTCGGGGCGGTGCCGCATGCCCGCGACATCGTGGTCGATGGCCGCCGTGGCAAGGTGTTCGCCTCGGCCGCCGGTGAAGACCATCTGTCGGTGTTCGATGCCCGCACCCTGCAGCCGCTGGAGCCGATCACCCTGGCCTCGGGCGTGGACGACAAGAAGTTCGTCCCGATGAGCCTGGTGCTGGATGAAGCGGCCGGCAAGCTGTTCACCGTCAGCATCGGCACGCCCGAAGCGGCGGTGATCGACACCACCACCGGCAAGGTGGAGAAGGTCATCGACCTGGGCAACTCGATCAGCGCCTCCGGCGTGGCCTACGACGCTTCCGCAGGTCGGCTGTACGTGGCCTCGCAGGGCACGGACAACCTGCTGATCGTCGATGTCGCCAGCGGCAAGGTGCTGCACGACGTGCCGGTCGGCGCGGGTGCGCTGAACGTGGCGTTCGAGCCGGTGTCCAAGCTCGCGTACGTGACCAACCGCGGTGCCGGCACGGTGACCGTGGTCGACGGCAACGGCAAGGTGATCGGCAACCTGGATGGCGGCACCTTCCCGAACCATGTGCGTGAAGATGGCAAGGGCAACGTGTTTGCCGTCAACAAGTCGCGTGATGCCCAGGATCCCAAGGGCGACCGCATCACCCGCATCAGCACCCGCGCGAACTGAGCTGCGCGGAGAGCGTTGCACCGGCGGCGGGGCGTACAGCCCCGCCGTTCTGATTGAAGAGGAACTGCCATGAAGTCGATTGTTGTCCGCCGCAGCCTGTTGGCGCTGTCCCTGGTCGCCGTGATCGCCGGGTGCTCGAAAGAGCCCGCTGCACCTGCCACCGACACCGCTGCCGCATCGGCCGCGCAGACCCCCGAAGCACTGCCGGAAGGCTGGCAGCGTGTGGTGGGCGTGGACGTGCCCGACATCGAAGGCGCCACCCAGCAGTTGCCGGCACAGGTCACCTCCGATGATGGCGTGGCCACGACGGTGACCGACACCTCGAAGATCATTGCCGGCGGCGATGACATCATCGCCGTGCTCGAAGCGCTTGGCCTGGACGATCAGGTGTACGCCGCGCCGCTGCGCTCGGCCACCGAATCCGGGCGCAAGGCCCCCAAACAATTCCTGTTCAACCGCACCACGGGCGTGGAAGGCGTGTTGAGCCTGCAGGGCACCCTGTTCCTCGGCAACAGCCTGCGCCGTCATTCCGATCTGGCCGCCAAGCTGCGCGGCGCAGGCGAAGCGGCGGTGATCGTCGATGATCTGCAGCCGGCGGCCGACAAGGTGCGCAAGGTCGCCGCCGCGGTCGGCATGGCCGAGCAGGGTGAAGCACTCGCCACGAAGGTACAGTCGCAGCTGGATGCGGCCAAGGCCAGTGGCGCGGCGCTGGCGTGGCACCCGCGTGTGATCCATGTTTCCGCGACCGGTGCCGGCGGCGCGCCGACGGTGGCGGGCTCGGACAGCGCCTCGGGCAAGCTGATCACGCTGGCCGGTGGCATCAACATCGGTGACGAGGCTGGCGTGGCCAACTATTCCGCGCTGAGCAATGAGGGCGTGGTGGCTGCTGCGCCGGACGTGATCCTGGTGACCGAGAACGACCTGGCCCTGTTCGGTGGCCAGGCCGGCCTGTGGCGCGCCTATCCGACTCTGCGGCAGACGCCGGCCGGTGCGGCCAATCGCGTGTGGGTGATGCCGGACGTGGAGTTGAAGTCCGCCAGTGTCGCCTCGGGCAGTGGCGCGGTCGCCATGGCCGCGGCCTTCGCCACCGTGCCGCGTCCGTGAGGGCGTAAGGCATGGCGGTGTCGAGTCCTGCGCGCCGCCGTGGCGCGACCGTGTTGATCTGGGCCGCGGTGGGATTGCTGATCGCGGTGATCGCCTCCTTCGCGGTGGGCCCGTTGCGGCTGCCGCCGATGGAGGTACTGCAGGCGATCGGGGTGAAGCTGGGGCTGGCCGATCCGGCCAGCGTCAGCACCCGCGATCTGGCCGTGGTCTGGCAGCTGCGCATTCCGCGCGCCCTGCTGGGCGCGATGGTGGGCGCCGCACTGGCGATGGCCGGTGCGAGCCTGCAGGGATTGTTCGGTAATCCGCTGGCCGACCCCGGCATCGTCGGCGTGACCCAGGGCGCGGCCTTGGGCGCGGTGTCCGCGATCGTGCTCGGCGCCGGCGCCTTCGGTGCATGGACGCTGCCGCTGGCCGCGTTTGCCGGCGCCGGTGGCGCGATCACATTGACCTACCTGCTGGCACGGCCGGGACAAGGCAGTGGCACGGCGACATTGCTGCTGGTCGGCATCGCCATCGCTGCGTTCTGCTCGGCGATGATCGGATTCCTGACCTACATCGCCAGCGAGAGCGAGCTGCAGTCGCTGGTGTTCTGGCAGATGGGCTCGCTGGCCCAGGCCGACTGGCGGGATGTGATCGCAGTGGCGCCGGTGTTCGTGCTCGGCACGATCGCACTGCTGCGCTTGGCCACGCCGCTGGACATGCTCGCGCTCGGTGAGCGCCAGGCCCAGCACCTGGGGCTGGATGTAAAACGCACGCGGCTCAAACTGATCGCCTTCAGCGCGCTGCTGGTCGGTGCGGCCGTCGCGTTCGCCGGCTCGATCGGCTTCGTGGGTCTGGTCGTGCCGCATGTCGTGCGCCTGCTGGTCGGCCCCGGCCATCGCTGGCTGCTGCCGGTCTCGGCCGTGGCCGGTGCGCTGCTGATCGTGGTCGCCGACACCGCCGCACGCACGCTGGATCCACCGTCCGAGATCCCGCTGGGCCTGTTCTCGGCCGCGCTGGGCGCGCCGTTCTTCCTCTGGCTGGTGATGCGTCAGCGCCATCGGAGTGGTGCATGAGCGCGTTGCTGCAACTGCAGTCGGTGCAGCTCAGTCGCGGCGCACGGCGCATCCTGGATGACATCACGCTGGATTTCGTGCCCGGCACGGTGACGGCGCTGGTCGGCCCGAACGGTGCGGGCAAATCGACGCTGCTGGCGGTGGCCGCAGGCGATCTGGAGGCGGAGCAGGGCCACGTGCTGCTGCGTGGACAGGCGCTGGCGGAGTGGAAGGCCAAGCCGCTGGCGCGCGAGCGCGCGGTGATGCCGCAGGAGCACGCGGTACGGTTCGCCTTCCGTGTGCATGAAGTGGTCGCGATGGGGCGGCTGCCGCATCCGCCGGACCCGGTGAAAGACGCCACCTGCATCGCCGATGCGCTGGCGCGTGCCGACCTGCATGCGTTGATCGAGCGGGAAGTGGAGCATCTGTCCGGTGGTGAGGCGGCGCGGACGACCTTCGCCCGCGTGCTGACCCAGGACACGCCGCTGTTGCTGCTGGACGAGCCGACGGCGGCGTTGGATCTCCGCCATCAGGAACGCACATTGCGCGCGGTCCGCGAGCTGGCCGATGCCGGCGCCTGCGTGATCGTGGTGCTGCACGACCTGAATCTGGCCGCGGCCTACGCGGATCGGATCGTATTGCTGGAACAGGGCCGCGTGGCCGCCGACGGGACGCCTACCGAGGTTTTGACGCGCGAACATATCGAACGGGTCTACCAGCAGCCGGTGCTGGTGCTGCGGCATCCGCAGCGCGATGTTCCGTTGGTGGTGGTGACCGACGCGTAGCGCAGGGTTGGCCGGCGCGTTGACGGTGTGATGGGAGCCGGCCAGCGGCCGGCCCCGCCGTTTGTGGGTTACCAGCCGAATCTGGCGGTCGCCATCACCGTGCGGCCGCTGCCGTAGTAGCACGACGACACGCCGGTGCAGGTCGACACGAAACGCTTGTCGGCCAGGTTGCTGGCGTTGAGCGCGAGCTGCACCTGGGTGCCGCCGATCCGGCCCACGTCATAGCGGATCGCCGCATCGAACAGGGTGTAGGACGGAATCCGGTACAGGTTGGCGCTGTCGCCGTAGCTGACGCCGTTGTAGCGCGCGCCGGCCGCCAGGCTGAGACCCTGCAAGGCGCCGGCCTGGAACGTGTAGTCCGCCCAGAACGAGGCGCTGTAGTCCGGCACCATTGCCAGTTCCTTGCCCTTGTAGGGCGCCGAACGCGTCATCTCCGAGTCCATGCGTGACGCGGCGCCGATCAGGCTGAAGCCCTCGATCGGGGTGATACGCCCTTCCAGCTCGATGCCGCGCACGCGGCCTTCGTCGCCCTGGATCGAGCAGGTGGCGGTACCGGTCGCGCCGCAGTTGCGATGCGACGCGACCGGATCATCGACGATCATGTTCTGCTGGCGCAGGTCGTACACCGACAGGGTGACCAGCCCATCCACCGAGGCCGGCTGGTACTTCAGGCCGGCTTCCCACTGCGACCCGGTCACCGGCTCGAACGCGGTCTGGGTGAAACTGTCCAGCGGCGATTTGGTCGAAGGCTGGAAGGATTCGGCGTAGCTCACGTACGGGGTCAACCCGTTCTCGAACACGTACAGCACACCCGCGCGGCCGGTGAACGCCTCGCTCTTGATCACGTTGCGACCGCCCGGCGTGGAGATGCCGGTGGCGATGTTGCGGTTGGCGCTGCTGCTGTCGTCCTTGGTCCAGTCGTAGCGGCCGCCGAACGTCATCCGCCAGTTGCCGAGCGCCAGCTGGTCCTGCAGGTACACGCCGCTCTGGCGATTGATGCCAGCGGTCGGGGTTTCGGTGCTCACCGTCGGGCGGTAGGTCGAATACACCGGATTGAAGATGTCGATCGGGCGCGGGCTGCTCATGGCGCTGCGCACGCCTTCCCAGTCCGCACGCTGCCAGTCCCAGCCGAGCAGCACGGTATGGTCGACCGCGCCGGTACTGAAGCGCGCCTGCAGGCGTGTATCGAAGGTGTCGCCATCGGAGTCGCCGGTGCCCATCACGCCGCGACGGTTCTGGGTGCGGCCATCGGCATTCAGTGCGCCGAAGGTGACCACGCTGCGGAACAGCGAATCGACATGCGTGCGGCGCGCGCTCTGGGTCAGCGTGAGGTGGTCGTTGAACTGGTGCTCGAACATCCAGCCGGCGGTCCACAGCGTGCGGTCGAAGGTGTTCCAGTCCGGCTCGCCGATGAAGGTGCTGTTCTTCATGTAGCCCGACGCCGTTGGATTGAGCGTGCCGGCGTCCGGCAGGAACTGGTAGGTCGAGCCGCCATCGTCCTTCTGGTACAGGCCCAGCAGGGTCAAGCGGGTGCGTTCGGCGAGCTGCCAGGTGTAGCTGGGGGCGAGGAACCAGTGCTCCTGTTCGGTGCGCTTGATCTGGGTCTGGCCGTCGCGGTACAGGCCGACCAGGCGGAACAGGTGAGCATCCCCCGCAGTGCCGGCGCCCACGTCGAAAGCGGCGCTGTACTGGCCATTCGCATCCACGCCCAGGCGCAGCTGCTGCATCTGGTCCGGGGTGGGGGTCTTGCTGACCTGGTTGACCATGCCGCCCGGGGCCACCTGGCCATACATCACGGCGGACGGACCCTTGAGCACTTCCACCCGCTCCAGGTTCCAGCTGTCGAACATGCTGCGGTTCCACTGGCTGCCCTGCGGCGCGCGCATGCCATCCAGGGTGACGTTGTTGGACCAGCTGCCGGCATCGAAGCCACGGATGCGGAAATCGTCCACGCGGTTGTCGATGCCCGAGCTTTCCAGGCTGACGCCGGCGACATAGCGCATCGCATCGTTGAGCGACTGCACGCCACGGGCATCCAGTTCGGCGCGCTCGATCACGGAGACCGACTGCGAGGTTTCGGCCAGCGCAGTGCTGGTCTTGGTCGCGCCGCTGGTGCTGTTGGCAGCGCGGTAGGCATTGACCCGCACCGCATCCAGATCGGTCGCGGTCTGGGCATGGGCGGCAGGAACAAGCGCGGCGGCCAGGCAGGCCAGGGCCAGCAGGTTGGGGCGCAACCGGCGCGGGTTCGGGGAGGAAGAGCAGGTCATGGGCAACAACTCGGCAACGCGGAAGGAGGGGCGCGAGCGCGGCTCGTTGCTTTGATGGGCGGAGCCTGACGCGCGGGCGTCGCCGTTGGCGACGCATAGGCCGCCATTTTAAGGATTCCCGTCATATACGCAATTGCGACCCATTCGCATGTCGGGGGTGCTCAGGGGGTCGTCGTGCTAACTACGAACGTTATCGGTGTGCATGAGGCTCAGTGTTGCACTGGCGTTGGCAATCAGGACTTGTAGCCGGCCACGGGAGGTCTACAATGCCGGCTACACCCCAGGTGACCCTCATGACTTCGATGCCGCTTCTGACGTTTTTTACCCTGACCCGCGATTACGCGGCACGGGCGCGTCTGCCACTCGGAGTGCAAGGCTGCTGACCGGAACACCGGTCACCCTGGACCCCAAGCAGAGCGCCCACCGGGCGCTCTTTTCGTTTCCACGCACCAGAACTGTTTGAAGGAGAACGTGCCATGCACCAGATCGCCGAGCCCCAAACCTGGCCGCACGCCCGTTAGCCAACGGCGGCGTGCGGCTCCCCGATGTTGGCAGCGAGACCCATTCCATGAACACCCATACCCAGACCCTGTCCCTCCGGCGCAACCTCGGCATCATTGCCCACATCGACGCCGGCAAGACCACGCTCACTGAGCGCCTGCTGTGGAAAACCGGCGAGATCCATCGCGTCGGCGAGGTCCACGACGGCGCGGCGACCACCGATTTTTCGGCGATCGAGCGCGAGCGCGGCATCACCATCGGCGCGGCCGCCGTGCAGGCGCATTGGGCGCCGCGCGACCAGCCGATCCACCACCTGACCTTGATCGACACCCCCGGCCACATCGATTTCGCGATCGAAGTGGAGCGTTCCCTGCGCGTGCTTGATGGCGCGGTGGCGGTGTTCTCTGCCGTGGATGGCGTGCAGCCCCAGTCCGAATCGGTCTGGCGCCAGGCACGTCGCCACGGGGTGCCGCTGATCGCCTTCGTCAACAAGATGGACCGCACCGGTGCTGCCTTCGAACGCGTGCTCGCGCAACTGCGCGAGAAGCTGCGGGCCACGCCTTGGGCGCTCGGCGTGCCGATCGGGACCGAAAGCCAGTTCAACGGCTGGGTGGACCTGGTCGACCGCAGCACCGTGCACTGGGACGACAAGGGCACGGCGTTGCGTCATGCTTGGACGGCCGATGAGGCGGCCCAGTGGATGCCGCAGCGCGAGGCGCTGATCGAGGCCGTGGCCGATGCCGACGACGTGCTGGCACAGGCGTGGCTGGAAGGCGCGGCGATCGACAACGCGCAGCTGCGCGCGGCGATCCGTCGCGGCACCCTGGCCGGTGCCGGCGTCCCGGTGCTCGCGGGCTCGGCGTTCAAGAGCAAGGGCGTGGAAACGCTGCTCGATGCCGTGGTCCACTATCTGCCGTCGCCACTGGATCGGCCGGCGGTGGTCGCCACCGATAACGGCAACGATCTGCTGCTGCCCCCTGATCCGGATGGTCCGCTCGCGGCGCTGCTGTTCAAGATCACGCACCAGAACCACAGCGCGCTGAGCTTCGTGCGGGTGTATTCGGGCACGCTGAAGGTGGGCGACGCGCTGGCCAGCTCGCAGCATGCACATGGGCGACGCGTCAGCCGCCTGGTGCGGGTGCAGGCCGACCAGACCCACGACATCAAGCAGGCCGTGGCCGGTGACATCGTCGCGGTGCTGGGCTGGAAGGATGCCGTCAGCGGTGAAACGCTGAGTGCACCCTCGCGCCCGCTGCTGCTCGATACGATCCAGGCGCAGCATGCGGTGCTGGCATGGCGGTTGACGGCGGAGAAGGCCTCGGACCTGATCCGCATCAGCCAGGGATTGGCCAGCCTGGCGCAGGAGGATCCGTCGTTCCGTGTCGAGACCGATGCGGACAGCGGAGAGACCCTGATCTGGGGCATGGGCGAGCTGCATCTGGAGGTGATGGTCGAGCGCCTGCGCACGGAGTGGGGCGTCAACGTCCGCACCGGCCAGCCGCGCGTGGCCTACCAGGAGACGCCGAAGCGTGCCGTACAGCGGGTGGAAGGCAAGGTCGCCAAGCAGACCGGTGGCCAGGGCCAGTTCGCCCAGGTCCTGATCGACATCACCCCGCGCGAGGACGGCGAGGTGAGCTTCGTCGACCGCACCGTCGGCGGCGCGATCCCGCGCGGGTTCGTCAATGCGGTGGAGAAGGGCGTGCGCGCGGCATTGGGCGAAGGTCCGCTGGGCCATCCGGTGGTCGGTATCGAGGTGACGCTGGTCGACGGCCAGACCCACGTCAAGGACTCCTCGGACATGGCCTTCCATCGTGCCGGCAGTGAAGCGGTGAAAGCGGCGCTGGCCCAGGCGGGCACGCAGCTGCTGGAGCCGGTGATGGAGATCGCCATCCACGCACCGTCGGGCAACGTCGGCGATGTGGTCGGCGACCTCAACCGCCGCAGTGGGCGGGTGGCCTCGATCGAGGACCAGGATGGGCAGGCCGAAGTGCTCGGCTATGCACCGCTGGCCCGGCTGGGTGGCTATACCACCTCGCTGCGTTCGCTGACCCAGGGGCGCGCGTCCAGCGACATGCGCTTGAACGGGTACGAGGCTGCGCAGACGGCCTGACTGTTGATGTGGAAAAAGAAGGGGAGCCGGGCAACCGGCTCCTTTTTTCATAGAATATCCGTCGCACTGTCGCGCGCAGCCCAACCCGCGCCGCGACCGGATTTCACCTTGGAGTACCGCTATGAGCAACACGCATTTCTACCCGATCGGCACCCCCGGCCAGCCCTGGGGCGACGCGGAACGCGCGCAGTGGCGGGCAGGGCAGCAACGGCAGCGCAGCTACCACGATGATGTCGTGGCCGCGCTGGAGCGCCTGGGCGAGCGCTTTGATGTCGTGCAGTATGGTCAGCTCGACTACGCGCCGGATCATTACCCGCTGTTCGCGGTGGTCAGCCATGACTGGGATGCGGCCTTGCCGACGGCGCTGGTCACCGGTGGTGTGCATGGCTACGAGACCAGTGGCGTCCACGGCGCGCTGCAGTTCCTGGACCAGCACGCCGAGGCGTACGCGGGCCGCATCAACCTGATCGTCGCACCCTGCGTCAGCCCGTGGGGTTACGAGCGCATCCAGCGCTGGAATCCGGAGGCGATCGATCCGAACCGCAGCTTCCGCGGTGAGGGCATCATCGAGGAAGCCGCGTCCCTGATGCGCTGGATGGCGGCGCGCGGCGATACGCTGCTGGTGCACATGGACCTGCACGAAACCACCGACAGCGACCTGCACGAGTTCGATCCGGCGCGTTGCGCGCGCGACGGCATCGCCCTGGTGCCCGACATCATCCCGGACGGCTTCTATGTGATCGGCAACAGCGAAGATCCGCAGCCGGCCTTCCAGCAGGCGTTGATCGCCGCGGTCGAGAAGATCACGCACATCGCCCCGGCCGATGCGAACGGCGAGCTGATCGGCATGCCGCTGCAGTCACCGGGCGTGGTCTGGGGCGAGTCGCGTTCGATCGGTGCGTGCGCCGGCTTCACCGACGCGCGCTACGCCACCACGACCGAGGTGTATCCGGACAGCCCGCGCACGTCGCCGACCGAGTGCAATGACGCGCAGGTGGCGGCCATCTGCGCGGCACTGGATTACGCGCTCGCCCAGCGCTGACCGGGTCAGCTCTTCAGCCAGCGCTCGCAACCGGCCGTGCCCTCCGCGGACGACGCGGCCTTCGTGCAGGTTGCGGTCATCCGTGCCTGCAGGCGGGTCAGGCTCTCCGCACCGTGATGGGTGCGGCTCCAGGCCTGCAGCGTGGTGCCAAGCCGTTCGAAACGCTGGCGGGTGCGCTGGTGGTAGCCGGCCGGTTGCGCGGCCAGATCGGCGATCACCTCGCCGGTAGCCTGTTCGATGGCGGGGGCATCGTCCGGGCTCAGGCGAACCAGGCCTTCGACGTACAGCACGCCCCACTGCACGCGCGTGGCGGGTCCCTGCGCGCCCTGGTACGCCTTGTGCAGCCATGAGAGGGCGGAGGCCTTGTCGCCCCGGGCCTCGGCGAGGTCGGCCAGCTCGGGCATGTAGTAGTAGGGGGTCTGGCTGCGGTCGAGTTCGGCCAGCAGCAGCTTCTCGGCGGCATCGTCTTCCTTGATCTGGCGCAGCACATACACGGCGGTGCTGATCGTGGCCTGGCGCTCGTGCGGGGTGGTCGCGGCGGCATCGGCAGCAGCGACGCGCTGCTGCGCTTTCTCCTTCAGTGCGGCCGGAATCTCCTCATCGGGATGCTGCTGGCGCTGCAGCGCCAGTTCGGTGATGACGGTACCCAGTCGCGCATCCGCCTTGTCGCCCAGGGCGCGGTCCGCAGCATCCAGCGCGGTCAGCAGCTGCTTACCCAGTTGCTGCGCCTGCTCGGGGGTGGCGCTGGCCAGGCTCACCAGGGCCGGACCCTGGTAGCCCAGCAGGTCACGATTGGCACGGACCTCCGCCGGCGCGCTCAGCACGGCGTCGAGCAGGGTGCGTGTGGTGTCGCGTTGCGCTGGCGTCGGTGTCACGTCGGGCTTGCCCGCGCCCAGGGCCAGCAGCGCGAACCGACGCTGCAGCGCAGGCTCGGGCGCTGAGGTGGCCAACTGCTGTAGCAGCGAGGCGGCATCGCGCTCGCCGGCAAGGCGATTGGCATACACTTCCCAGCCGTAGTCGCCCAGTACGCGCCAGTCTTCGGCGCTGACCTCCTTCGGTGTATTCAGTGCGTGCTGCAGCACCTCGCTCACCGCAGTGCGGCGGCCGGCAGCCAGGGTGAGTGCGCGGGTCAGGGCTTCGCTGTCGTTGCCGCCGGCCAGGCGGGTAAGTTCATTGCGCTGGGGGTCGAGCACGATCAGGGTAGGGTAACCGCGCACCCCAAAGCGCTCGCCCCATGCCTGCGCGCCTTCCTCGTCGCCGTCCAGATAGACCGGAACATACTGGCGCGTGAGCGCGATGAAGGCGGGATCCTTGAACAAGGTAGCCTTGAGCTGGTTGCAGGGCGGACACCACACCGCGCCCCAGTACAGCAGCACCGGTTTGCCGCTGTCGCGGGCGTCGGCGAAGGCATCGTCGACGTCGCCATGGCGCCAGGCGATTTCCGTGGGCGCCGGTTCGGCCGCAGCGGGCGTCGCAGTGGCTGCGGGGGAGGGAGCGGGCGAGCAGGCCGGCAGCAGGGTGATCACACCCAGCAGGCCGAGGGACAGGGCAAGGCGCATCGAGGTATCCAGAGGGGAGAAGGCGGGAGGGAGGCCGTGCTCGATTGTAGGAAGCGCGGGAAGGTCCGGCCGCGTCTCCCTGATGCGGATTGCTCATGACGGCAGGCCCGGGCGTGATAAGGCGTGCGTCCGCCCCTCGACATGGCATGCCGTTCACGGACCGCGAGGCAGGCTGGGTCATTGCCAGTGGAGCCTTTCATGCAGATGCAGAGCCGGAACAATGCAGGGTTGATGGCCGCCGCTTTGACGGTGCTGTTGTGTGCCTGTTCGCCGCAGGGCGAGGGCGGTGCTGCGCCGCTGGTGCCGCCCAGCGGCGCGGACCCGGGGGCGGCGAAGGCAGCTGATCCGGGGGCCGCTGCGACCACGGCCGGGCGGCCGGCACCGGTCTATCAGGAAGGCGCGTCGGGGATTGCGGTCGGTCCGGTCGCGGGGACGCGGGTGGCGCACGATTTCCAGCGCGACTACCTTGCCTCGCCGACATGGAAGCTGTTCGCACCGCCGGACAGCGTGGGCACACCGCTGGTGGCGTTGGTACTGGACGGCTCGGATCGGTTGACCGCCGGTGAGCTCCGGATCGGGCGAAGCGATGATGCCGCGGCAATCAAGACCTGCCTGGAGATGCCTGCCGAAGCGACCGGTCCTGCGGTGGCGGCCACGGTCGATATCGGCGGCGTGCCGTTCACGCACTTCACCGCCGGCGATGCCGCGATGAGTCATTACGTCAACGCGGAGAGCTACCGCGCGGTCCATGACGGCGGCTGCTACGCGATCGATCTGGTCGTGGCGGGGACGCGTCCGGAGGTCTACGATCCGCCGCGCACGCCGCCGTTCACGCAGGAGGAGGCGGCATCGCGATTGGCTGAGGCGTTGAAGGCGGTGTACTGGCTCCCTTGATCCCCCTCATCTGCGTTGCTGATCCTGTTCGCGCTGCCGGCGCTGTACGGCTGGGCGCTTCGCCGGCGGGAACAGCGGCGGGGTAGGGGAGCGGTCTGCTCAGGGGGCATCTGGCGCTATGATCTGCCACAGGCATGGATGGCTGGGTATATCAGGAATGCACACGACGGAACCGGCGACAGAAGAACGGGGTGCTGAGCCCGAACTCAGCTTCTTTTGGTTGCACGACAACGTGGCGGCCTATCTGGCCCGTAGCCGCTACTCGAAGCCGTCTCGCGCAGAGCGCGCATCTCTCTGGATTGGGTTGGGTGCGGCAGGTCTGGGGTTGCTGGCCGCTGCGTTGAGCCCACGCCTTATAGCTCCGGAGCCAGCGGCAATCACGCTATCCATTTGCCTGGGTGTCGAACTTGCTGGATTTGCGGTCCACCTGATCCTGTTGGCACTACGCGAGCTACCTCAGCTTCTCAAGCTGCGATTGACGCATGCAGTGGATATGGACTTCAATTTTGAGTCTTGGCGGCAACTCGTCGGCAGACTTCGTCGGTTCCCGCGCGCGGAGTGTGAGGAAATGCTGCGCTTCTCGAGTGGATTGCGTCAGCGCATGAATGAGCGCCTGGGGCTTCTCTTTGGAGGCATTCAACGCTTGGGGGTTTTTCCGGTCTTGGTCGCGCTCTATCTGCAGTTTCGCAACTGGACGTGGGAAAATTGGGCCGCAGCGTTCGATGTGAATCCTGTTGCGGGGCTGATCATCTGGATGATGGTGTTGCTCTACGCGCTGGGATGGCTGCTCATCGGGCTGCGCACGCGCTTGGATAGCTACATCGAATTGCTCGAAGCTGCGCTTCAAAGGGAGTGAGATGGTCATCCAGAACGGAGTAGGCACGCCCGGGGGTGTCTTGATGGACTATTTGAAACGCTCTGCGCTTGCCGCATTCGGTGCTTTCCTGATCCTTGTGCTCTACACGTTGGCGGCGCAACCGCTATCGATGTTGGAATTGAGATCGCTTCTTCTACTTTTGCTTGTCGGCGCGGCCTGCGCCGTCGTGAGCGGGGCGATGGCGGCGGCACTCGTACGCAAGCGCCCGGTCGCAATGGTCCTGCTTGCCCAGGTGCTGATCATTCTTATCGTCGGATTCATCTGGCAGCAGTAGATCCCGCAGTCATGCAATGACGTTGCTGCTGGCCACCTGCGATAGCAATAGTCATCACGCGCCTGGCTTCCCCGGCGGCAGCCCGTCATCACGCTCGTGCCACGCCGGAATCTCCAAGGCATGCTCTTTGAGCATGGCTTGGATGCACGCGCACGCGTGGTCTCTCTCCGCCTGCGCGCATTGATCCAGAATCTCTCCAGCGAGCATTTCGAACTGGGGCCAGAACTGCGCTGGATGGCGCACCTGCGCCACCCAGTGGACCAGCATCTCGCCCAGCGCATCAAGCTGCACCTGTATTTCGGGGCGCACGTTCATCCCGGCGGCGCCCCCAGGTCAAGCGCGACACGGTAATAATGACCGTCGTCGCGGAGCTGGACGGTGAGGTCCGGCTGCAGCACGTCATCCACATGCAGCGTCGGCTGGCCCTGCGCAGTGCGGGTCACGACGAACTCGTACAGGCTGCGCCCGAAGCGGTAGCTCAGTTCGAAGGACGGCCAGTGATCGGGCAGGCACGGTTCAAGCGACAGACGATCACCGTCACGACGGATGCCGAGCAGGGATTCGACCAGCAGGCGATACATCCAGCCGGCCGAACCGGTGTACCAGGTCCAGCCACCGCGCCCGACGTGCGGCGATACGGCGTATACATCGGCTGCCAGCACATAGGGTTCGACGCGGTAGGTCTGCACTGCCTCCGGGTCGAGCGTGTGGTTGAGCGGGTTGATCATGTCGGCCAGCTCCCAGGCACGCACCGCATCGCCCTGCTGTGCGAATGCCATGGCCGCCCACACTGCCGCGTGGGTGTACTGGCCGCCATTCTCGCGGACGCCCGGTACGTAACCACGAATGTAACCGGGGTCTTCCGTCGTCTTGTCGAAGGGCGGATCGAGGAGCTGGATCAGCTTGGCGTCCTTTCGCACCAGATGCGTGTAGAGCGAATCCAGTGCTTCCTGGGCACGCTCCGGCGCGGCAACGCCTGACAGCACCGACCAGCTCTGGGAGATCGAATCGATGCGGCATTCCTGGCTTTGCGACGAGCCCAACGGGGTGCCGTTGTCGAACCAGGCGCGGCGGTACCATGCCCCGTCCCAGGCGTGCTGTTCCAGGTTCTGACGCAGGCGCTCGGCCTGCTCCTGGCACCACTGAGCGCGGGCTTCGTCGCCCCGCGCGTTGGCCAGCACGATGAAGCGGCGAAGCGTGTCGTGGAGGAAGAATCCGAGCCACACACTCTCACCGCGCTGCTGGTCGCCGACGCGGTTCATGCCGTCATTCCAATCGCCGGTCCCCATCAACGGGAGACCGCGCTCGCCGAGCAACCGGCAACCGCGCTCCAGCGCGAGGACGCAGTGCGCATACAGCGTGCCGCGCTGCGTCGAAGGCGTGGGCATGTCGTAATACCCTTCCTCTTCCGGTGTCACCGCGCGTCCCTCGATGAAGCCGACCACTTCGTCAAGCACGCTGGCGTCGCCGGTGACCTCCAGGTAACGGCACGCGCCCTGGGGCAGCCACAGATAATCATCCGAGCAACGGGTGCGCACGCCGCGACCCTGCGGAGGATGCCACCAGTGCATCACATCGCCTTCGGCGAACTGGTGGGCAGCGCAGAGCAGCAGGTGATCGCGGGTCAGGTCCGGGCGAGCGTGCACGAGGGCGAGCGCGTCCTGCAGCTGGTCGCGGAATCCGAACGCGCCGCCTGACTGGTAATAGCCACTGCGCGCCAGGTAGCGGCAGCCGAGGGTCTGGTAGACCAGCCAGCCATTGGCCAGCGCGTCCAACGCCGGGTCCGGCGTGCGTACCTGCACCGTGGCCAGCACATTGCGCCAGTGGATACGCACCGCGTCCAGCGCATCGATGGCCTCATGGGCACCCTGGCGGCTTCGTGCCAACGCGAGTGTTTCGTCGCGGTCGCGCCCCGCGCCAAGGCGGAACGTCGTTTCACTGCGGTCGCCCGGCGCCAGCACCAGCGGCACCTGGATCGCCGCGCAGGGATCCAGCCCCGTACCCAAGCGTCCATCCAGACGTTCGCGACGCAACGCCGCGGGTGCATGCAGGCCGCCGTTGCGACCGATGAACTCCAGGCGGTCACAGGTCCAGCCGCAGCCCTCGGCATCGGTGTCGAAGAAGGCCATCCGGCCGCCGAACTCGGTGCTGTAGCTGTTGCGCGCCAGCAGCGCCCCGGTCTGCGGGTCGCGTTCCGTGACGACGTGCATGCGCGACTTCGTGCGCAGGTCGCCCATGACCCATTCAACGTAGCCGATGGCCGACAGCCGCCGTGGGCGGCCCGAGAGGTTGTGCAAGCGCAGGACCGAGAACTTCAGCGGTGCGGTGACATCGACGAAGACCCACAACTCGCTGGCGATGCCGTCTTCGATATGCTCGTAGACCGTATAGCCGAAGCCATGGCGGGTACGGTACGCGCCGGTGCCCCTGCATGGCAGCGGCATCGGCGACCAGACACGGCCGGTATCCTCGTCGCGTACGTAGAAGGCCTCGCCGCCGGTGTCGGACACCGGATCATTGAGCCAGGGCGTCAAGCGGAATTCGTGTGCATTCTCGAACCAGGTATAACCCGGTGCACTCTCACTGACGACCGTACCCAGGCGGGCGTTCGCGATCACGTTGGCCCACGGCGCCGGGGTCGGGGCGCCTTCGCGCACCACCACGACGTACTCGCGGCCGTCCTCGCTGAAGCTGCCGGTCCCGTTGTCGAATCGGCCCGCGCCGCGGTACGGAAGGAACGGCCACGGGTCGTCCACCTCTTCGTCATGCTCGGCGCCCGGGGGCAGTCCGGGTTCGGGACCCGGGTCGGCGACGACGGGCAGCCCGGGCGTCTCTTCCATTGCCAGGGCCAGCTCCTGCTGCTCCGCCTGCGGCACCAGGGCCGGAATCCGGCGCACCGGCAGCGGCTGGCGTCCCACCTGCGCGGCCAGCGTGCCGTCCTCGTCGCTGATCACCACGCGTGCAACCGCCTGCAACAGAATGCGGTCCTCGTGGCTCATGTTCTGTACTGGCCGCACGAAAATGCCGCCCGGGCGATCAAGCAGGCCGGTCTCCGAACTGGCGGCCACCATCCCCAGGATCTGATCCTGGAGTTCCTGCCGATAGCCGGCCTTGCTGTCGTTCCAGATGACGAGGTCGGTGTTGAGGCCCTTCTGGCGCCAGTACGCATGCGCCTGCACCAGTTGCCGGACCAGTTCCACGTTCTCCGCGTCGGTGACCTTGAGCAGGACGATGGGCAGGTCGCCAGAGATGGCATGGCCCCACAGGCCGGATTGTCCTCGCTGGTTCTGCTGGAGGACGGCGGCACCCGCGCGCAGCAGCGGATTGGAATACAACACGTGGCTGGCCAGGCGCTCGTACAGCGACGCCTCTGCCTGGCTGGCGTTGATCTGCCGGCGCACCACCTGGCTGTGCGTCCAGGCCAGGTCGAAGACTCGGTCGGCCAGGCGGCGATCACGGTACTTGTCTACCAGGGCCTCGCAACCGGTGCGGTCGGCGCCGATGCCGTACACCATGTCCAGCTGCACGGTCTGCTCAGGCTCAAGCACCACGCGGACGCGGATCGCCACGATCGGGTCGAGCACCGAGCCGTCCGTGCCGGAGAGCTCGGTATCGGTGGTCAGGGCCTGCGGCGTCCGCGGCGTGTTGCCACGACCGAGGAAGCGTGCGCGGTCGGTTTCGTAGGAAATCGCCACCACCTCGGCGTCATGCACCGCCACCAGATGGAACATCCACGGTGGTACCTCGTCGTGCGAACGGGGCCGGCGCGTGCATAGCACGGCCTGCTTGGCCGACAGGATCTCGCTCTGCACGAACAGGTTGCTGAAGGCCGGATGCGCATCGTCGGATGCGGCGGGGGCGAGCACCACTTCGGCATAGGTGGTGATTTCCACCGTGCGCTGGCGACGGCTGCGGTTGGTCAGGCGCAGGCGCCTGAGCTCGATGTCGTCCTCGGCAGAGATGGCGACCTGCAGATGGCTTTCGCAGCCGCGGCGGGCACCGCGGAACTCCGCCTTGGCGTCGGAGAAGATCGCCTCGTAATTGTCCACTGCCACGCAGGTGGGCTGATAGGCGGCAGACCAGAACTCGCCGCTGTCCACGTCGCGCAGATAGCAGAACGAGCCCCAGGCATCGGTGGTGCCGTCTTCGCGCCAGCGGGTCAGCGACAGGTCGCCGTGGCGACTGTAGCCGCCGCCGGCATGGGTCAGCATGCCGTGGTAGCGGCCATTGGACAGCAGCTGTACTTCCGGGCGCGGGCCACCCGGGTCGCGCAGGACGCGCAGGGACGTCTCGTGCTCGGCCATGGCGGAGTGCTCGCCCAGGGATTCGACCTCATGGGGATGGAATACACCGATGCGCGGGATGCGTTCCTGCAGCAACAGCAGGGTGGCCTGGAACTCGACATCGGCAACGAAGCGGCGCTGCATCGGCTGGTCGCGCAACAGGTAATCCAGCGACAGCAGGCCCATGCCCTGGTGGTGGGCCATGAACGAACGCAACAGCACGTGATCCTGCCCCGGCGGTACGCGGGCGGGGGTGTAGTCGATCGCTTCGTACATGCCGAAGCGTCCGGAGAAGCCCAATCCTTCGAGCGCCTGCAGGTTCTGGCACGCCGCTTCCGGCGCGACCATCAACGCCATCATGCTGGCATAGGGCGCGATGACCCGATCCTGGCCCAGGCCGCGCTTGAGACCCAATCCCGGCACGCCGAACGCCCGGTACTGGTAGTTCAGGCGGGCATCGACGGCGTTGTAGCCGGACTCGGATACGCCCCACGGAAGGTTAAGGGTGCGGCCGTAGACTATCTGCGCCTCGACCGCATGGCGCGCGGTCTGGTCGAGCAGGGTGTCCGGATAGCTCGGCATCACCAGCTGCGGCATGAGGTACTCGAACATCGAGCCACTCCATGACAGCAGCGTCGGCGTGCCGTTGACCTCGGTGAGCATCCGCCCGAGCGCGAACCAGCTCTCCTGCGCCAACTGACCCTGGGCGATGGCGACGAAGGCACACAGCCGCGCTTCGGACGCCAGCAGGTCGTAGAAGCTGTTGTCGAGACGGTGGTCGTCGACGTTGTAGCCGATCGAGAGCAGGTTGCGGGTACGGTAGAACAGGAACCCGTATTCCATCAGCGAGAACTGCCCGGCACGGTGCGCCAGGGCGTGCAGCTGCTCGATACGCGCGCGAGCGTCCGCACCGGCCGTACCGGGCAGGGCGGCCAGCTGACGCAGGCTGGGCACCGGCGCTTCGCCGTCCACGGCGGCAGCGGCAGGGAGGTCGGCGAGTGCCGCCTGGGCGGCATGGCATTCGTCAGCGAACAGGGCGGGCCAGTGCAGGTCACCGTCCTCGGGTGACTCTGGTGCCGGCCACTGCGCCAGCACGGCGTCGGCCAGACCGGCCAGCTCCTGCAACCGGGCCAGCAGCTGCGCCGTCCCGCGGGGGAGGTCGGTACGCGTTGACGCCAGGCGCTGGCGAAGGTGGTTGAGCGCCTCGCCGAGGTGCCTGTCATCCGGACGATGGTGCTGCCGTTCCTCTTCCAGCACGCCGAGCGTGTCCGCCAGGCCGTCGAACGTGTGCGGCGCCAACACCGGCGCGTCCACCAGCGCGAGCAGGCCTTGGCGCAGCGTCAGCAGATGGCCCGCCAGGTTGCCGCTGTCCACGGTGGAGACGTAGCGTGGCGGCAGCGGCGCCAGGGTTTCGGTGTCGTACCAGTTCAGGAAGTGGCCGCGATGGCGCGGCAGCTGGTCCAGCGTATCGAACGTAAGGGCGGTACGTTTGGCGACCGCACCCTGCTGGAGATACCCGAAATCCCACGCGGACAGATTGGCCAGCAGGGACAGGCCGATGTTGGTCGGCGACGTGCGGCGCGCGACGACCAGCGTCGGATGCTCCTGGATGTTGTCCGGTGGGAGCCAGTGATCCTGCTCGCGTACCCAAGCCTGGAAGAACGACCAGGTGCGCCGCGCCAGCCGGCCGAGGAAGGCCCGCTGGGTCACGGACAGTTCCGCCACGCTCGCAGCCGGCGGCCGGCCCAGCCACGCCATCAGGGCGGGCGCGAAGGTCCACGCCAGCAGCAGGGGCAGGGCGACAGGCAGCGCCTGCGGATGCACGCTGGCCACGACCGCCGCCAGCGCGAGCGCCAGCAGTGACGCCGGTGCCATCACACGCCACTCCGCGCCGCGGTCACCGCCGAGGCGGCGCTCGACCTCGCTGGAGGGGTTCCATTGCAGCAGGTGACGGCGGGTGATGGTCATGCGCCAGAGCGTGCGCAGGATCGCGCCACCGGCCAGCAACGCTTCGTAGGGCAGGCAGGCGATCTGGGTGGACGCGCGCAGCAACGACTGCAACGTACCGCGCCCGACCATGATGTAGTGCGCTTCCAGCGGCGTGTCTTCCGGAACGCTCAGCGCATCGCGCAGCATGCCGATCAGCGGCGGCGCGAACCACAGCGCCAGCACCCACGCCGTCCATGCGGCCGGGTTTCCGGCATACAGCCAGCCCGCCATCAACAAAGCCAGCGCAGCGATCGGCACCAGGCTCCGGCGCAGATTGTCCAGCAACTTCCCGCGCGACAGCAGGCTGAGCCGGTTGCGTTCCCATCCGGATCCCGGGCGCGGTGTCCACGGCAGCAACCACGGCAGCAGCTGCCAGTCGCCACGGATCCAGCGCGCACGCCGCTTGGCGTCGGCGGCGTAGCGTTCGGGATAGTCCTCGTACAGGCGAACGTCGCTCACCAGCCCTGCGCGTGCATAGCAGCCTTCCAGCAGGTCATGGCTGAGGATGCGGTTCTCGGGCAGGCGGCCCTCGAGCGCATGCTCGAAGGCTTCGACGTCATAGATGCCCTTGCCCACGAACGAGCCTTCATCGAACAGGTCCTGGTAAACGTCCGAGACCATGCGCGTGTACGGATCGATACCCGGCTCGCTGCCGAACATCCGGGCAAAACGCGAGGTGCGGCGCCGGCCCAGGCTGGTGCCGACACTGGGCTGCAGGATGCCGTAGCCCTCGACCACGCGTTGCAGCGCCGGATCGAAGCGCGGACGGTTGAGCGGGTGCGCCAGGGTGGCGACGAACGCGCGTGCCGCATCCCGCGGAAGCTGTGTGTCCGAATCCAGGGTGATCACGTAGCGGACGCCGATCAGGGCCGCCGCGTCACCGACGACGCGCATGAACGCGGCTGCATTGCCTTGGCGGAGCAGGGCATTCAGCGCGGCCAGCTTGCCGCGCTTGCGCTCGTGTCCCATCCACACGCCTTCGCCCGGGTTCCATTGCCTGGGGCGGTGCAGCAGGTAGAAGCGATCGCCGCGCTCTGGCGCGTAACGACGGTTCAATTCCTCGATCCGCTCCACGGCATGCGCAAGCAGGGTGGCGTCCGTCGGCGTCTCGGCCGCCGTGGCATCCAGAAAGTCGGTCAGCAGCACGAATCGCAGCTGGGGATCGCGGTTGGCCAGGAAGCGGACCTCCAGCGCTTCGGTCAGGACGTCGATGCCGTCGATGCTGGAGAGCATCGACGGGACCGCGACCACGGTGGCGCAGGCGGCAGGGATACCTTCGCTGAAATCGAGCTTGGGCAGCGGCCTGGGCGTCACCAGCACCGTCGCGGTCCAGTTCACCAGGACGATGCCCAGCTCGCTGAAGACCAGCAGCCCCAGCAGCGCGGCCAGCCAGACGGGCGCCGCGCCACTGCCGCTGGCCAGCAGGCCACCGGTGGCCAGCACCGCGAGCAGGATGATCGGCAGCAGGTACAGCGCCAGCGGTACGCGATGCGCCAGTCGCGGTGCCTTGCGGTGGCGCGGTGCTGCCTCGGCCACCGCGTCAATGGTGGCGTTCACGCCTTCGCCGACGAGCCAGTAGCCCACGTGCGTGCGCGGCCCCTCGAGCGGCGCAGCCCGTGCCAGGTCCAGCGCGATGGTCGCCACGCGCTCCTCGGCGACTCGGCTGCCGCGGGCAATCTTCTCCACCACGTGGCGATAGGCATCGCGGGTGCCGAAATCCATCTGCGCATAGACGCCCATGGGGTCGTCCCGCAGTCGCTGCTCGACCACGCTCATATCTTCGACAAACGTCCGCCAATCCATGGTGGAGAGGAAGCGCAGGCTGCCGATGCTGTTGCCGATGGAGACCTGATCGGCCGCCTGCTGCTGTCCCTCGGCGGCGACCAGTTCGTCGATGCGCTGCCCAGCCGCGGCCGCCCATTGTTCCAGCCAGGCGACGGGCATGGCCCATGCGCCGCCGCGCCCCTGCAGCGAGCGGGTGAGCTCAGCGATGAAGGCGCCGGTCAGAGGTGGCTCGGAGCGTGCCATGTCGGCGACCACCAGCAGCACATCGGTAGGGGTGTCGGAGGCCGCGAGATTGAGGCTGTCCGCCCATTGGGCGGCCAGGCCACGGTCTGTCCCGTCGCGCATCACCCGCGCCGCCATGCGTCGCAGATTCTCCAGCAGGGCCAGGCGCAGCATGATGGGCACGGCCCACAGTTCGCCCAGGCTCAGCGGCGCGAGCGACTGATACGAGGCGATGAAGCGGCCCAGGGTATCGGCGTCAATGCGACCGTCGCCGTGCGCGATGGCCTGCATCGACAGTTCATACACGCGCGGCAACCCGGCCGAGGGGCCGCCGACAAGCGAAGGCAACTGCCGGCTGTAGCCGCGCGGCAGGTGGCGTCGCGCGGTCTGGATCTGTTCTTCGATCAGGTAGTAGTTGTCGAGCAGCCATTCCCCGGCCGGGGTCACCGGCCGCTGTTCGCGCACTACGTTGCTGAGCAGCGTGTTGGCGTCTTCGAGGACACGCTCGTTGGCCTGCAGGCGATCGAGCAGGCGCTCTGCGCCAGGTCGCATCCGCACCCGGTGCTGGCGCGCGAGTGCGCGGCCGTACACCTCCATCTGTTCGACGCTGTACAGCGCGGCACGCAGTGGGACCTCGGTGGCTTCGATGGCCGGGACCGAGGCCTGGCGCTCACGCCAACGCCAACGCACGAGCCGACGCAGGCGGAGCCAACGACCTAAAAGACGACGAAAGTGGGGCATGGGTTACCGAGGGGGGCAGGTCGCGGCCTTCATAGTTGCATTTGGGGTGCCGTGGTAGCTGTGAAGGTCGGGTGCGGTTGGCGGGGCCGGTGCCGCCGTCAAGCGTTGGCCGAAGTGCACTTGCTCTACACTGGGTCGAGCGGGTTCCACGCAGCGAGGGGAGCGGGAAACGCGATTCAACGCGTGGTTCTTCAGAGAAATCCGTAACGCCGATTCATCCCAGGGGATAAGCAAGATGCGTCTGAAGTCGATCGGGGCGGCACTGTCGCTCGCATGTCTGTGCGCCGCTTCCGCCAGTGCGGAGACCGTTGTACCTCTCACCTTCGCTGATCGCCTGGCGCAGGCAGGATCGCCGCTGACCGTCCGGTTGGAGGGCTTCTCGGGCCCGGGCGCCGCCATTCTGTCGGACGCTGTGAACGCCAGCCGGTACGTCCTCATCGGCGAGAGCCATTTTTCGCGTGAGATTCCCGCCTTCACCACGAACGTCTGTCGATTGATGGCACCCGGCGGTCTGACCGCCATGGCCGTCGAGACCGGGCCGGAAGCCGCCACTGCAGTCGACGCACGGATGAGAGCGCCGGACCGCGAACAGCAGATTGCCGACTTCATGACCACCTATCCCGACGCCATGGCGTTCCTCAACAGCCGCGCGGAAGGCCAGACGGTGGCCGATTGCGCCGCTGTTGCCGGGCCGGACTTCACGTTGTGGGGGCTGGATCAGGAGTTTCTGGGGGTAAGCGGCTATCTGTTCGACCAGATGCTGGCGTCTGCCCCAGGGCCGCTCGCCCGTGCCCAGATCGCGGCCTTGGCCAAACAGGAGCGGACGGCCACGCAGGCTGCGCTCGCCTCCGGCTCACCCATGGACCTGTTTCTGTTGAAGGTCACCGATGCGACGCTGGATCCGGCGGGGAAAGCCATCGACCAGGACGGCGGCGACCGGGCAAAGGCACTGTTCGCCGCCTTGCGCGAAACGCGCGCCATCTATCAGGCCTCGCAGTCGGGTCATGGCGATCCGAACGGGCGCAGGGCGCGGCTGATGAAGCAGACGCTCGCGGCCCATCTCGCCGATGTGCCGCAGGGGCGCGTGCTGATGAAGTTCGGTGCCTTTCATCTCTACAAAGGCTACAACCCACTTGGCCAGCGAGACGTGGGTAACTTCGTCGCCGAACATGCCGACGGACAGGGCGTGACGGCCCTGCACCTGATGGTGGGCGGCGCGAAAGGCGTCGGCGCCGGATACAACGGGGTCGGTCGCCCGATGAAGGTGTACGACTTCGATGCGACCACCGGCAACGACAGCGACTGGCGCAAGGATGTGATGTCGGCCCGCCCCTCGGGCATGGCACCGGGCGACTGGATCCTGGTGGATCTGCGCCGTTTGCGCAGCAAGGATATGGACGACCTGACGCCTGAGTGGCGCGAGCTCATCCGCGGCTACGACCTCGCCGTTGTGGCGCCGGAACTCTCTCCGTCGACCAAGCTCGGGCCGCCGGACGTCCGCTAGCGGAAGGCGGATGAGCGCCATGAAAAAATACCTTTCCTTCCTGGCAATACCTTTACTGGCAGCCTGTACAACGCTGCCGCTGCTCTCCGACGGCGTCACTCTTTCGATTCGCACCTACGACCCCGCTACAGGGGACTTCGTCATGGAGCTGCGCAACGAGACGGTGAGGCCGATCCTGTATCTCAATCCATACCTGACATTCCACACCATCCGCTCTCCAGATCCGGAGCCGTTCCCGGAGTCGCCGGAAGGACTGGTGCTTATGGTCCACAGCACAAAGCTGGCCCCGGGCGGATCTGCTGTCCTTTCGGGCAAGTGCACCGTGGGCGGCGCTTGTTCCAAGCCAGAAACCTATGTGGCCGTCCGGGCCTGTTGGCTCGCGAGGGGTTGGAACTGCAAGCAGTATTTTCCGATCTGGTCGGAGACGCCGTTGGGGGTGTCCAAGTTTCAGGCTTGCCAGCGTTCAAGTACTGAACTTCTGCCCTGGCCGAGCGCGGACATGCGGCCGCCGCAGCTCCCTGGATGCCGTGGCCCCATACACGTCATATGACCTGCGAGAGCGCGACCGGGTATGTGCCTTTTACGGCCGACCTCGGCGACAGCTGGGGCGAGGTCGGCCTGGGAGGTACGTGGCAGGTAACTGATACCGGCTACCTGTTCGCGGACGTCGATTACACCTGGAGCTTCAACGGCGATGAGACATCCTGGAACAGCAAGGTGGGCATGCGTTGGAACTGGTGACTTGCCACCACGATCGCGTGAGGATGGCTTAAAGAAGCCCTCCCACTAAGGCAGTTCCACCACCACTTTGCCCTTCGCCCGACCGCTCTCCACATGCGCCAGCGCAGCCTGGGTGTCCTGGAACAGAAATACCCGATCAATGACGGGGGCGATTGCGCCGGATTCGACGAGCGATGTGATGGTGCTCAGCTGCGCCCCCTCAGCCCGCATGAAGACGAAGGAGTACGTCACCCCTTTCAGTTTGGCCTTCCTGCGGATGCCAAGGCTGAGCAGGCGCATGATCTGCTTGAGCGGCCAGGCCAGCCCGCGCGCAGCGGCAAAGGTGGGCGTGGGCGGTCCCGAGATGGAAATAAGATGGCCACCCGGCTTGAGGATCTGCAGCGATCGCTGCAGTTCATCCTTGGCCAGGCTGTTGAGCACCACATCGTAGCCGTGCAGTTCCGTAGCGAAATCCTGCTGCCTGTAATCGATGACCACGTCGGCGCCCAAGTCCTTCACCCAAGCCACGTTGGGCGTACTGGTTGTCGTGGCAACGAACGCGCCGAGGTGCTTGGCCAACGGGATGGCCACGGTGCCGACGCCGCCGGAGCCCGCCTGGATGAACACTTTCTGCCCGGGTTTCAGCTGGGCGGTTTCGACCAGTGCCTGCCACGCGGTCAGCGCGACCAGCGGCAGCGAGGCCGCTTCCACCATGGTGAGGTTGTTGGGTTTGAGTGCCACCGACGTGGACTTGACGGCGATGAACTCCGCGAACGTCCCGATGCGGTCATCGTCGGGACGTGCGTACACCTCGTCGCCCGGCTTGAACTGGCGAACGCTGGCGCCGACGCGCTTCACCGTACCGGCCAGATCGTTGCCCAGAATCAGCGGCAGGCGATACGGCAGGATCACCTTGAACTCGCCCCGCCGGATCTTCGTGTCCAGCGCGTTGACGCTGGCAGCATGCACCCGGATGAGCACATCGTCATCACGTAGCGACGGCGTCGGCACGTCGTCGATGCGTCCCGTTTCCTTCTTGCCATAGCGGTCGATGAGGAAGGCTTTCATGCGCGATAGCGCTCCGCTGCCTGCGCCTGCCGGACGTCCGAGAGCAGGCCTTGGCGCGATGCCTCCAGTGTGTCCCAGCGTGCGGCGACGTGCAGCGGCGGAATGGTCACGGTCTCGCGACGATCAAAGCCGACCAGGGCGGCATCCACCAGCTCGCCGACATCCATCACCTCCGACAACGTATTGATGTCGATGCCGGCACGCTCCCAGATCTCGGTGCGCGTGGCGGCAGGCAGCACGGCCTGCACGTAGACGCCCTTGGGCGACAGTTCCAGGCTGAGCCCCTGCGACAGGAACAGGACGAAGGCCTTGGTCGCACCGTAGACGGACATGCCGAACTCGGGTGCCAGACCCACCACCGAGCCGATGTTCACGATAGCGCCTTCGCCGGCGTCGGCCAGTCGCGGTGCAACGGCCGCGGCGAGGCGCGTCAGGGCGAGGGTATTCAGTGTCACCAGCTGGTGGATGCTGTCGGCCGATTGCGCGGTGAAGCCGCCGGACTGGGCCATGCCCGCGTTGTTGATCAGGATGCCGATGCGGGCGTCGTCGCGCAGACGGGTTTCCACGTTGGCCAGATCGGTGTGCTGGGTGAGGTCGGCCGGCAGGACGTCGACGGCGACCCCGGTGTCCTGGCGCAGGCGGGCGGCCAGTGTGTCCAGGCGCGCCTTGTCGCGCGCGACCAGCACCAGATCGTGGCCGCGGCGTGCGAAGCGTTCGGCGTAAACGGTGCCGATGCCGCTGGAGGCGCCGGTGATGAGGACGGTGGGAAGCAGGCTCATGGTGTGTCTCGTGGAAATGGGTGGGCGAACGGCGACTGCGGCGTCGTATCTGTCAATGCGTTCAAGGTCGCGCGGTCTTCAGGAAGGCGGAAGCCCTCGAGCGCGGCTGCGAACCAATGATGATGAGCGTAATCTTAGATGTCAATGGTTTGATGATGCACGTAATCTAAGTGTGGTAAAGTGCCTTACTTCGCAGCACAGCGTTGCAGGGCATCGTTCATGAAGGTCACCAAGGCACAGGCGCAGGCCAACCGGGCGCACATTGTCGAAACCGCCTCCACGCTGTTCCGGGAGCGGGGATACGATGGCGTGGGCGTGGCAGACCTGATGGGGGCCGCAGGCTTTACCCATGGCGGCTTCTACAAGCACTTCGCCTCCAAGACCGACCTGATGGCTGAAGCTGCCACCTGTGGTTTTGAGGCATCCGCCGAGGCCTTGGCCGAGACCGATCTGCGTGCGTTCCTGACCTGTTACCTGTCCCGTGAACACCGGGATGCGCCGGGGCAGGGCTGCACGATGGCGGCACTGTGCACGGACGCCGCGCGTCAGCCGGCGTCGGTCAAGGCTGCGTTCGCAACCGGCATCGAAGCGCGGCTGGCAGCGGGAGCAGGTCCCGAGGGTCACGTGGATGCCGCTGCTGCTGAGCGCAGCCGTGCGCGGCGGATCGCCCTGATTGCGCAGGCGGTGGGCGCGGTGGTGTTGTCGCGGTCCTGCCCGGATGATGCGGCGCTGGCCGACGAGATTCTGGACGCCTGTCGGGACGACATACTGGCGCGGTTGCCGGATGCACCTGTGGCCTGAGGCTGTCCTTCGGCGCTGAGTACCGTTGCGGTCACCACGGCAACAGGCTGGGGTCAACCCATACCCGATCGGTCACCGTTTGCCCGGTTCACTCCGCGGCGCTACCCTTGGCCCATGTCCATTTCACCCTCCGCAGCGCTCGACGCCGGGCGCGGCCCCGCCGAGCACGATGTGCGCACGCAGATCATCGAGGCGGCCACCGCGCACTTCAGCCACTACGGCTACGACAAGACCACGGTGTCCGACCTGGCCAAGGCCATCGGTTTCTCCAAGGCCTACATCTACAAGTTCTTTGCCTCGAAACAAGCCATCGGGGAGGTCATCTGCGCCAATTGCCTCGGGCAGATAGAAAGCGAGGTCCATGCCGCCTTGAACGGCGTTCAAGCGCCGCCTGAAAGGCTTCGTGTTCTGTTCACCGTCATCGTGGAGGCCAGTCTTCGCCTGTTCCTCCAGGATCGCCGGCTCTATGAAATTGCGGTGGCGGCCGCGACCGATCACTGGCCCTCGACCCAGGCCTATCAAGGCCGCATCCGGCAGCTTGTCGAAGAGATCCTGGCAGCTGGTCGCGCCTCCGGCGCATTTGAGAACTCAACGCCGCTGGAAGAGACCAGCCGCGCGGTCTACCAGGTGCTGGTGCCGTATCTGAACCCGGTGACGCTTCCCCACCTGTCGGTCTGGCATGAGGAAGCGCCTACCGCGCTGCAGGACCTGGTGCTTAGAAGTCTGTCCCCGCTACGGTAGTGACTATTGACGTAAATGGTCACTAGGAACAGAATGCGTCCGGATACCCCACTCCGGAAGTCTGTATGCGGCGCCGTTTTGTGTTCACAGCCATCTCCTGTGTTGTTCCGTTGTTCCTTGCAGCCTGCGGAACGTCGGATGACATCGACCCCCGGACTGCGCCGCCCATCGTCCGGGTTGCCACCGTGCAACCGGGCGCGGGAAACGCGCGCACATTCACCGGCACGATCGCGGCAAGGGTGCAGAGCGATCTGGCATTCCGTGTGGGAGGCAAGCTTACTGAGCGCCTCGTCGAGACGGGTCAGACGGTCAAGCGCGGCGATGTGCTCTACCGGATGGACCCCAACGATCTGAACCTGGCCGCGGCCGCCCAGCAGCAGGCCGTCATCGCGGCGCGTGCGCAGAGCGTGCAGGCCACGGCCGACGAAGCGCGGTATCGCGATCTGGCGGCCCAGGGCGTCGTGTCACGATCGTCTTACGACCAGATCAAAGCGGCGGCCGACGCGGCGGCCGCACAGCTCGGAGCGGCCGAATCCCAGGCTCGGGTTGCGCGCAATGCCAGCCAGTACACAGCGCTTGTTGCCGATGCCGACGGGGTGGTCATGACCATCAATGCCGAGCCGGGTCAGGTCGTGGCGGCGGGGCAGGTGGTTGCCCGGCTTGCCCGTGCGGGGAGCCGAGAGGCGGTCGTCCAACTGCCGGAAACGCTTCGTCCCGTGATCGGCTCGGTCGCCTTGGCGTCTTCGTTCGGGGGAAACGGCAGGATTCCCGCGCGGTTGCGCGTGCTCTCTGAATCGGCAGACGCCGCAACCCGGACCTTCGAAGCCCGTTACACGTTGGAAGAGGGCAGTGCCCCACTGCCGCTGGGTTCGACTGTGGCGGTCGAGCTTGCAGGCTCGGCACCTGCCGGCGTCCCGGCTGGTTTTGAGGTTCCGCTGGGCGCGTTGTTCGATCCCGGCACCGGAACCGGCGTATGGGTGATCAGCGGTGAGCCGCTCAAAGCCAGCTGGACGCCGGTCGCCGTCAAGCAGCTGGGCGACGATCAGGCCTTGGTCGAGGGCAGGTTGAAGGCCTCGGATCGCGTGGCGGCGCTTGGCGCACACCTGCTGCGGGAAGGGCAGGTGGTTCGTCTGGCTGACACGGCCAAGAGCACCGCTGCAGATGGGGCCCATCAGTGAGTGGGTTCAACCTGTCCGCGCTTGCGGTGCGCGAGCGCGCCATCACGGTCTTTCTGATCTTTCTGATTTCCGTTGCCGGCATCGTGTCGTTCTTCCAGCTCGGCCGCGCGGAGGACCCCGCGTTCACCGTCAAGGTCATGACCATCGTGACGGCCTGGCCAGGTGCCACGCCGACGGAAATGCAGGACCAGGTCGCCGAGAAGCTTGAAAAGCGCCTGCAGGAGCTGCGCTGGTATGACCGCAGCGAAACCTACACGCGGCCTGGCTTGTCCTTCACCACGCTGACATTGCAGGACGGTACGCCGCCTTCAGCCGTGCGGGAGGAGTTCTACCAGGCGCGCAAGAAGATGGCCGACGAAGCGGCGAACCTGCCGGCAGGCGTGATCGGCCCGATGGTCAACGACGAATACGCGGATGTCACCTTCGCTCTGTTCGCACTGAAGGCGAAGGGTGAGCCGTTCCGGGTGCTTGCACGCGACGCCGAAACCCTGCGTCAGCGTTTGCTGCACGTTCCTGGCGTGAAGAAGGTCAATATCATCGGTGAGCAGCCCGAGCGCATCTATGTGGAGCTTTCGCACGAACGCCTGTCGAACCTTGGCATCACACCACAGCAGGTGTTTGGGGCGCTCAACGGACAGAATGCCCTGACGCCCGCAGGCTCGGTCGAGGCCATGGGACCGCAGATCTTCATCCGCCTGGATGGGGCGCTGGACCAGCTGGAGAAGATCCGCGATACGCCGGTCATTGCGCAGGGTAAGACGCTGAAACTGCGGGACATTGCGACCGTCAAGCGGGGTTATGAGGATCCGTCGACCTTCATGATCCGCAACGGCGGCGAGCCGGCGATGCTGCTCGGGATCGTCATGCGTGACGGCTGGAACGGCCTGGATCTCGGCGCCTCACTCGACGCGGAGGTCAAGAAGATCAATGCGGGCCTCCCCGTAGGGATGGCGCTGGACAAGGTCACCGATCAGGCGGTGAACATCAGTGCCTCGGTCGACGAGTTCATGATGAAGTTCTTCGCCGCGCTGCTGGTGGTGATGCTGGTGTGCTTTGTCAGCATGGGCTGGCGGGTGGGGGTCGTGGTCGCTGCGGCGGTGCCGCTGACGCTGGCTGCCGTGTTCATGGTCATGGCCGCAACCGGCAAGAATTTCGACCGCATCACGTTAGGCTCGCTGATCCTGGCGCTTGGCCTGCTGGTGGACGACGCGATCATCGCCATTGAAATGATGGTGGTGAAGATGGAGGAGGGCTACAGCCGGGTCAAGGCATCGGCCTACGCGTGGAGCCATACGGCAGCGCCGATGCTGGCCGGCACCCTGGTGACTGCGGTGGGCTTCATGCCCAATGGCTTTGCCCGGTCCACTGCGGGCGAATACACCAGCAACATGTTCTGGATCGTGGGCATCGCGCTGATCGTGTCGTGGGTGGTCGCGGTGTTCTTTACGCCTTACCTGGGTGTGAAGCTTCTCCCTGAACTCAAGACCGTCGAAGGCGGGCACAGCAGTCTCTACGACACGCCGCGCTACAACCGCTTCCGATCGGTCCTGGCGCGCGTGATTGCGCGCAAGTGGCTTGCCGCAGGCTCGGTGATCGCACTGTTCGTGCTCTCGGTAGTGGGCATGGGGCTGGTGAAAAAGCAGTTCTTCCCCATCTCTGACCGTCCGGAGGTGTTGGTCGAAGTGCAGATGCCCTACGGCACGGCCATCGAACAGACCAGCCTGGCGACCCAGAAGGTCGAGAAGTGGCTCTCGGCGCAGGAAGAAGCGAAGATCGTCACGGCTTACGTTGGTCAGGGCGCGCCCCGGTTCTATCTCGCCATCTCGCCGGAACTGCCGGACCCGGCGTTTGCCAAGATCGTGGTGCGCACCGACAGCCAGGAACAGCGTGATGCCTTGAAAGCCAAGCTTCGCCGAGCGGTGGCGGAGGGCTTGGCGCCCGAGGCGCGTGTGCGGGTGACACAACTGGTGTTCGGGCCTTACTCGCCTTACCCAGTGGCGTATCGGGTCAGTGGTCCGGATCCGGACGTCGTCCGTGGCATTGCGGCCAAGGTCGAGCAGACCCTGCACGCCAGCCCGATGATGCGCACGGTCAACACCGATTGGGGCGTGCGCACGCCGACGCTGCACTTCATGCTGGATCAAGACCGCCTGCAAGCGATGGGCATGACGTCGGCCTCTGTCTCGCAGCAGTTGCAGTTCTTCCTGAGCGGGGTGCCCGTCACGGCTGTTCGTGAGGACATCCGCAGCGTCGAGGTTGTCGCTCGATCCGGCGGGGACACACGCCTGGATCCTGCCCGGATTGCGGACTTCACCCTGGTCGGTGCGGCTGGCCAGCGCGTGCCGCTGTCCCAGATCGGCACAGTGGAGGTCCGGATGGAAGAGCCGGTGCTGCGCCGTCGTGATCGGGTGCCCACCATCACCGTGCGCGGTGACATTGACGATGCGTTGCAGCCGCCGGACGTATCCGCAGCGATCAGCAGGCAGCTTGAGCCACTCATTGCTTCGCTGCCCGAGGGCTACGCCATTGCCCAGGCAGGTTCCATTGAGGAATCGGGCAAGGCCATGAGCGCCATGCTGCCGTTATTCCCGATCATGCTGGCGGTGACCCTGCTGATCATCATCCTGCAGGTGCGGTCCATCTCGGCGATGATCATGGTGTTCATGACCAGCCCGTTGGGGCTGATTGGCGTGGTGCCAACGCTGCTGCTGTTCCAGCAGCCGTTCGGCATCAATGCACTGGTTGGATTGATCGCGTTGTCGGGGATCCTGATGCGCAACACGCTCATCCTCATCGGTCAGATCCATGAGAACGAACAAGCAGGGATGGAGACCTTCCACGCCATCATCGAGGCGACGGTTCACCGCGCGCGTCCAGTGATCCTGACCTCCCTGGCGGCGGTGCTTGCCTTCATCCCGCTGACCCATTCGGTGTTCTGGGGAACGCTTGCCTACACGTTGATCGGCGGCACCATCGCCGGCACCGTGATGACGCTGGTGTTCCTCCCGGCGATGTATGCCATCTGGTTCAAGGTCCGAGCGGAAAAGACCCCCGTTGCCTGACATTGGCCCGGACCTCTTTTATATGGAAAGTGATTCATGAGCATTGCTGACAAAGACCGCATCGTGGTGACCGGAATGGGCGTGGTCAGCCCACTCGGCTGCGGGGTTGAAACCGTCTGGTCGCGCCTCTTGGCCGGGCGCTCCGGGATCGGGGCGCTGGGTGCCGATCTTGCGGCGGGGACCGGCTGCGAAGTCGGCGGCCGCGTGCCCGACTGCGTTCAAGACCCGGAGGCGGGTTTTGATTCGACCGGCGTCATCGCGCCGAAAGATCTCAAGAAGATGGACCGGTTCGTTGAGTTTGCGCTGGTCGCCGCGCATGAAGCGCTTGCGCAGGCGGGTTGGCATGATGCCGATGAGCGCGGGCTGCTGCGAACGGCGACCGTGATTGCCACGGGCATCGGCGGGTTTGGATCGATCGTCAATGCGGTCCACACCACCGAAAGCCGTGGGCCTGGCCGGCTGTCGCCCTTCACTGCGCCGACTTTTTTGGCCAACATGGCGGCAGGGCAGGCATCGATACGTTACGGGTTCAAAGGCCCGCAAGGCGCACCCGTGACGGCGTGCGCAGCGGGTGTCCAGGCCATCGGTGATGCCGCACGGCTGATCAGGTCCGGTGAGGCGGACATCGCGCTGTGCGGTGGGGCGGAAGCGGCGATGCACCGGGTCAGCCTGGGTGGCTTCGCGGCGGCCAAGGCGCTGAGCACCTCCTTCAATGCCACACCCCAGGCAGCCTCTCGCCCGTTTGATGAGCAGCGGGACGGATTCGTCATGTCCGAAGGCGCAGGGTTGCTGGTGATCGAGCGCCTGAACCACGCCTTGGCGCGCGGCGCCAAGCCGCTTGCCGAGCTGGTTGGCTACGGCACGACCTCCGATGCCTACCATCTGACAGCCGGGCCCGACGACGGCAGCGGGGCGCGGCGGGCGATGGAGATCGCGCTGGCACAGGCAGGCATTACGCCGGCGCAGGTCGATCACATCAACGCGCATGCCACGTCGACCCAGGTGGGCGACCGTGCAGAACTCGCGGCGATGCGTGCGCTGTTCGGTACCCGACCCGATCTTCTGATTTCCGCCACCAAGTCCAGCACCGGGCATCTGCTGGGGGCGGCGGGGGGCATCGAGGCAATCTTCACCGTGCTCGCGTTGCGTGATCAGGTCGCGCCCGCGACGCTCAATCTGATTCGTCGGGATCCATTGGCGGAAGGACTGACGATCGTCGGCGGCGTGCCGCGGAAGGCGGACATCGCGTTCGCCCTGACCAATGGATTTGGCTTCGGCGGAGTGAATGCCAGCGCGCTGTTCGGGCGACTGTGAACACTGCGGCCTCAACCGGCGGCGCAAGCAAGACCACGCTGCGTTGGGAGCGGGCGAGGGCGCGTAGCCGAAGGAGCATCCTTGATGCCGCCGCCACCGTGTTTGCGGAGGAGGGCTTTGAGCGTGCGACGATGAAGCGCATCGCAGAGGCCTGTGGTATCACGAAGGTCACCCTCTACGCGCACTTCCGTGACAAGGAGCGTCTTTACAGGACGGTCATGGACGGCCACCTCGCATCGATGCCCTCAGGGACGCTGGATATGCATGGGGTTGCCGATCTTGGCGAGGCGTTGAAGCGTATCGCTGACGGCATCGGCAGATTGGCGGCGGACGCTTCGTGTCAGGCGTTCTGCCGGTCGTTGTCGCGCTCTGGCGCCGCAAGTGACGTCTACAGAGACCAGTGGAACGCGATGCTGGAACCGTATCTGACGCTTGCAGACGATGTCTTTTTGAAGGCTTCCGCACGCCCGACCAATGCCGCTGACAGCGAGAATTTTCTGAGGCTGTTGCTCACGGAGCACGGCTTGCCTCAGGGGCCCAGGCGTGTCTCCAGGAGCGATGCAACCGTCGCGCTGTTTCTTCGGGCCTATGCGGGGCCTCAGCGGCGCAGGTAGCTGGCCAGTTTGAGGACGGTGGCTGCCCTGGATGCTTGGAGCAATCGTAAAGCCGTGGTCTTTCGGGAGTCGATGCCGGCGACCGCTTCCTGTACCACGATCGTTTCATACTCCCTGGCGTTGCCATCGAAACACGTGGCCGTAATACAGGACTCGGCCGTCATTCCGACAGCGACGAGCTCCCTCACGCCAAGCTTGGCAAGCAGCACGGCGAGTGGGGTGGCGAGGAAGGCCGAGTGCTTGGGTTTGAGCACGAAGTAGTCGCCGTGCTCCGGTTGCAGGATTTTCGCGATCGCCGATGACGCGCCCTCCGTGGACAGGCAGAGCCTCACCAACTCTTTGAAATCCATCTGCCAGTTGGCGAAATTGTCATTGGCGTAGATGACCGGATGGCCGCGCTCGCGGAAATGCCTCGCGAGCCTTGCGATGTGCCGAGCTGCTTCCAGAGCACCGGGCTTCACTTGGGCGGCTTCCGGGAAGTCGAACAACGTGAACATATCGATGATCACGAGCGCGGGGTTGGGAATACTCATGGCTCTCCTCCCACCTCAATCGTCCGTCTGGTCGTAAGGCGTCGGCAGCGGCTCGATCATGCAGTGCAGGAGCGGCGGTGCATGCCGCTCCTGGATCAGCTGCCGAATCCGGGGCGACGGGCCTCAAGCGGCCTTTGCCGCCTGGGCATTCCCACCCGACTTGGCCAGGATCGTCAGCTTCTCATCGGTTGCCTTTTCTTCTTCGAGGGTTTCAAGGAGAAGCGGCAGCGCGTCCTTGTAGCCCAGCTGCTTGGCAAGCGCTGCGATCGTGCCGTAGGACGCTATCTCGTAGTGTTCGACCTTCTGGGCGCCGCCGATAAGAGCCGCATCGCGCACCGGCCCCTCTTCGATGCTGTCGATGGCTTCCTTCCCTTCCTCAACCAGCCCTTCCATGGCGGCACACTTGATGCGCTTGAGACGGATGCCGAGCAATTCGACCACCTGGTCGATGCGCTCGATCTGGCCCTGGGTCTCTTCCAGATGGGTTTCAAAGGCGGCGGCCAGGTCCGGGTTGGCGGCTGCGCGCGCAAGGCGGGGCAGCGCCTTGGTCAGCTGCTTCTCCGCGCTGTAAATGTCCGACAGTTCGTGGATGAACAGGTCTTCAGCGGTCTTGATCGCCATGATGGTCCTCCAGGTTGGTGGCGGGTGGAGCGCTGAAGCTAGGGGCTCTTCCGTTAGGTTCGTGCGCAGAGCTGTGAAGGCCTGCTACACGCCTGCCATGTCTTCTGCGCACGGCATGCAGACCTGTTCACAGCCGCCCTACGGTCGAAGGGCTAGAACCAGGCTGGGCGAGTGGGACGTTCAGGAGAAGCCGTAATGCATCGAACCGTAGTATGTATCGCTGTCATCTTCGATCTGTCTGCGTGCGGGGGCGGGAACACAGAGTCCAGCGTCCAAGCACCCGGGGCTGAAGAAACCGCGAAGACCAAAGCGCTTGAGACCGGGGCCGCCGTGTTGCAGGACCGTCCGCCGGTCGATGCCATCAACGCCTATCTGGACGGGTTCCATTTCTACTCAGGGTTAGAGTCAGCGGAGCGCAGCACCATGGGATAGCGTGCAGCCGCGTCCAATACCTTGCGCTGCAGGTTCGGCATGCCCGTGAGAATAGAGGCCTGCATGGCTGCTAGGACGAACATCCCATTGACGTTCATTAGTGCGTCCACGACTAGCTGCATCGGATAGCCATCCTGGTGCCGGCGCAAAGGATGGATGCCCGCATGGGTGTACGAGTTCAGGGCTTTCCAGTTGTAAGCCATGAATTCCCTCAGCGGCGTCACCGCATTGGGCGGAGCTTTCTTGCCCAGTTCCTCAACCATCACGGAGACGTTGGGCAGGTTCTTGGCCGCCCGTTCGGTATCTAGCGTCAGTTCCGTGACCAGCTTAGCCAGTTGACCATCGGTAGCGGCATAGAGCGTCCAGATGGCCCGCACCACGGCCTCAAATTGAGCCCGGTGGATCACTAGGGCGGAGGGCAACAAGCCGGTATGCAGGAGTGCACGGGCACTGTCGCCATGCTCCATGGACAGGGAACACAGAAGGTCACTTACATGGATGCGCTGGCTGTCATCGAAGAGCGGCCTATCGATCACCTTGATCAGGTCGTGGGCCAAGGCATTGGATTGCTCAAACAGGTTGTCGAAGTCCATGAATCCCCCAGTTGGCTGCATGATGCCGGGCTGGAAGCCAAGGGGTCAAACCGACTCACGGAAAGGTAATGGCGAGGGCGCCAGCGCCCAGAGTCAATCCAGGCTGGCGATGACAGCAAAGGCGATGGACCAGCGCGTATGCGCTTCTTGCTCGCCCACTAGCCGTACGATCGACCAGTGGCGTGTCCGGGACGCTGGCTTTGCAGTGGTGATGGCTGACCGTGATGGGGCAGGCGCGGACTCCGCCCTGGCCACCACCTTGATCACCGATAGCTTCACGATCCACCGGCTAGGTGATCTGGTGATTCTAGTGCCCAATGACATGGACTACATTCCCGCCATCAATGGGCTTCGTCAGCGGGTATTGGGGTCTGCGCGGCCTTCTGGTCCAAGGGCTTGAGCTACAAGTTGGCTAGAGCGGCCACCGAGGTAGTGATCTTGGATGGCCACTTGCAGACCCTGATTACGATGGGGTGCTAAAGCTATCCACGCCTCCGGCCGATTGATATAGCGATCCACTACCCAAGGAAAGGACGGTCATGACCGAAGAAGTGAGTACAACACCGCTTGAGAAGATGCGCTGGGAGAAAAAGCTTGAGGAGCTTTTTCGGAATGGGGTGCGATTGTCACGGCTCAGGTTGATGCTAATGCCGGAAGAAGTTCAGCATTATGGGAAGGTGTGGCTGGAGGCAACAGAGGCTGCGCTCGCCTCCGATAATTTCCTTCGGGCTTTGACATCTGCATTGGATGAGAGGGAGGATGCTCCGGCCCTGGCGAAGGCGCTCCGCACTGAGGTTGATGCGGTTATCGCGTTGCAGCGTGATGCTCTCAGAGTCATTGGCTCCTCTCGGCCTAACGCGCTTAATGGCAGGAAGGAATGGCTTCGCCGCTGGATTGGACCAGGGAAGCTAGCAGGCAACGCCACGCACTCAATTTCTGGAAGCTTCCGTGAGGCGTTGGGCGACCTGTTGCCAGGTTGGGCAAAAGGCACTCTGAAGGTGGGCGAGGAAGTCTGGGAAATCTACGGCAAGAAGTAGAAGAAAGTCGTCCAGCAGCCCTGATCGACTGATCGGTGCTGCAGGACTACGTCTTGGTTACCCATTCCAAAGGCTCTACATATTCTGCGTAGATTATCAGCCGCGCCAGGAAGCACTCCAAGCCCCCCCCCTTGAGCCAAGATGGATTGGTGATGATACGGTCAGTAGAGGCTTCAGATATGGTTCAAAGACTGTTCTTGGGCGGGAGCGGACATCGGACGGAGCAGGGGATTAGGAAGATTTATCGTGGGTAGGGAAGGTTCGCTTTCGATCCAAAGCGGAGGTCGCGCTCAGCATTGGTTTCCGCTTCTCGAAGTCGAATCGATCTAGCTTCGTTGGAGTTTTTGATGCAGCACGAAGAAATGCGCTGGAGCGTAGGGTGATAACAAGAAGTATTTTGCACTTGGCCAAAAGCCCTGGTCCATACTGTCGTGAGCGCTTAGTTTAGGCTGTTCACTGCTTAGGGCATTGCTGAGAGTGGTATGGAGGGCTACACAAATGCCCCAGGTGACTTTTTGCGGTATTTTGTGGTTTCATGGGGGATGCTTGTTTGTTAGCCGAACAGGTCCGGCAGGTCGCTGCAACTGTGGAACATAGCAACCCACGACGAAGGCAGCATGGTCGACACCAGGAAAGCTCGTGGTGGGTCGAATCGCTGCACTTTGCGAACGTTGAGGATGGTCCGAAGAGCAACTGGCGGTCGCACGTCACACAGCAAGGATTGAGCAAGAGCTTCAGGCGCTGAAGCTCCTTGGCTAATCGCCAGAAGTACGGTGCTGGGCAGAACTGATGAGCAGAACACGGTTGGCTTTCGACAACCCGTTGTAGGACGCAGTCTGGAGCAGGTATGCAAAAGCACGGCGACTCCCTCTTGCTCAGCGCCTCCGACCTGATGGGGCATCTCAATTGCGAGCACCTAACAGGATTGGACATTGCTGTTGCCAACGGCACATTGGCCAAGCCCGCGAGTTGGGATCCCCTGCTGGAACTGCTCTGGGAGCGCGGCGCCCAACACGAGCATGGCTTTGTGGAGCACTTGTCCGCCCAGGGTCTCGCCGTAACGGTCATCGAGGGATTCGGCGCCGAGGATGACTCCATCGCAGGAACGCTTGCGGCCATGCGGGCGGGCGATGCGGTCATCGTGCAAGGGGCGTTCCGGGTGAACGGCTGGGTTGGGCGCACGGACGTCCTGCGTCGTGTCGACACGCCGAGTGATCTGGGGCCGTGGTCGTATGAGGTAATCGACACCAAGCTGGCGAGAGAAACCAAAGCCGGCACCGTCCTGCAACTGTGCTTGTATACCGCACTGGTTGAAGCGACGCAGGGACATCGACCGGAACACTGCTACGTTGTAGCGCCGTGGACCGGCTATGAACCGCAGGTCTATCGCATGGATGATTACGCCGCCTACTACCGCCGTGTTCGTCACGCCCTGGAGTCGGCGATCGCACCCGGTGGATCGGGCGACGCCTATCCCGAACCGAAGGAACATTGTGACATTTGCCGTTGGCGCGTTCGCTGCGACGAGCGCCGCCGTGCCGATGACCACCTGTCCTTGGTCGCGGGCATCACGAAAGTCCAGATCGATGAACTAGCAGCGCACGGCATCGCCACGTTGGCCGATTTGGCCATCATGCCCATTCCCTTGGCGTGGAAGCCGACGCGAGGCTCGGTGCAGGCCTATGAGCGCGTTCGGGAGCAAGCGCGGATCCAGCTTGCCGGACGTCACGTCGGCGCCATCCAACATGAATTGCTGGCGGTTGCCGCCGGCTTCGGACTCGCGACCCTCCCGGAGCCCTCGTCAGGTGATGTCTTCCTAGACTTGGAAGGGGATCCGTTCGCCGGCGAGGATGGGTTGGAATACCTGTTCGGCTATGCCTATACGGACGCGGACGGTAATGCCGTCAATGTCGCGGACTGGGCGCTGACTCGCGAGGAAGAAAAGCAGGTCTTCGAACGGTTCGTAGATTTTGTGATTGAGCGATTGAAGGTTTACCCCGATCTGCACATCTACCACTTCGCGCCATATGAGCCGGCCGCATTGAAGCGACTGATGGGGCGGTACGCGACTCGAGAGACCGAAATCGACTCACTGCTGCGATCGCGGTGCATGGTCGACTTGTATGCCGTCGTTCGCCAATGCCTGCGTGCCAGCGTGGAGAGCTACTCGATCAAGAAGCTCGAGCCGCTCTACGAGTTCACACGGACCACGCCGCTGGCGGAGGCGAACAAAGCCTTGGCGAAAGTCCAAGCGGGCCTCGAACTGGGCGACCTCGCACTGATAGACGTCGACGCGCGCGAGACAGTCGCTCGCTACAACCGCGACGATTGCGAGTCCACCCGTGGGCTGCGCCATTGGCTGGAGGCCCAACGCGCCGGGCTTGTCGCGCAGGGCGTGGCAGTCCCTCGGCCGGCGCCAGTAGAGGCCGCGGCTAGCGAGGCCCTCAACGACTGGCAGCTCAAGATTTCGGACCTGATTGCGCGACTGACGGTGGACGTGCCGGTGGACCCGGCGGAACGAACGCCGGAAGAGCATGCGCGATGGCTCCTGGCGCATACGTTGGACTTCCATCGGCGAGAGCAGAAGGCCGTCTGGTGGGAATACTTCCGCCTCTCGGCTCTCGCCGCCGATGAGCTGGTCGATGAGCGTGCCGGTTTGTCGGGCCTGACTTTTGTCGGCCCGCAAGGTGGAACGGCCAAGGCACCAATCCATCGCTATGCCTTCCCACCGCAGGAAACCGAAATGCGCGGCTCGGAAGACTTGCACAATCTGGGCGGCGCGAAGCTTGGCGCCGTGCACGCAATCTCACTGGACGAGCGGTGGATTGACATCAAGAAGCGTATGGACAGCGCAGCCCTGCACCCGGAGGCAGTGTTCAGCCACAAGGTCATCAACGCCGATGTCCTGGCGGACGCGCTCGTGCGGATTGGCGAGTCGGTCGCGGCGAGCGGCTTGGAGGGCTCTGGCGACTACCTCGCCGCCCGCGACCTGCTGTTACGCATCGGTCCCCGCGTGTGCGGCGAGGCACTTCAGCGCGAAGGTGAAGCCTCTCTCGATGCGGCCTGCCGGGTTGCGCTGGCCTTGGAAGGCGGCGTGCTACCGATTCAAGGGCCGCCGGGTTCGGGTAAGACGTTCACCGGCGCCCGCATGATTTGCGCGCTCGTTCGAGCGGGAAAAAAGGTTGGTATCTGCGCCACCAGCCACAAGGTCATTCGCAACTTGCTAGACGAAGTCGTCAAGGCTTCCGCGGAGCAGGGGATCGACGTGGTCTGCATCCAGAAGCCATCGGAGCCCGAGCCCGATCAGCCCAAACTTCGTTTCGCCAAGAGCAACTCGGATTTGTTCGCCGCCCTAGCGGCGGGTGCGCAGGTTGCGGGCGGGACGGCTTGGCTGTGGGCTTCGCCGGAAGCGATGCGGGTGGTCGATGTCCTGTTCGTCGATGAAGCGGCGCAGATGTCACTGGCTAATGTTCTTGCGATTTCGCAAGCGGCGGCACAGCTGGTCTTGCTCGGTGATCCGCAGCAGCTTGACCAGCCCATGCAGGGCAGCCATCCCGAGGGTACCGACGTATCCGCGCTGCATCACGTGCTGGGCGAAGAACAGACGCTGCCCGCCGAGCGCGGTCTGTTCCTGGCCGAAACGTGGCGTCTGCATCCGGAGATTTGTCAGTTCACGTCGGAGATGTTCTACGCCAACCGGCTGCATCCTCGCGCCGGCTTAGAGCGGCAGGCCATCGTGTCCACGAGTCGGGTCAGCAGGTCTGGCCTTCGCTTTCTGGCAGTCCCGACCCGCGGCAACCAAAACGCCTCGCCCGAAGAAGCCGAGGCCGTGCGTCAGCTCGTGGTCGAGGTCTTGGCCAGCGGCGCGACCTGGACAAATGATCAAGGCGTGCCGGCAGTGGTGACGCTACAGGACATTCTGATCATCGCGCCTTATAACGCGCAGGTCTTTGAATTGGCCGAGCGGGTTCCGGGCGCGAGAATCGGCACCGTCGACAAATTTCAAGGTCAACAGGCGCCCATCGTCATCTACTCAATGACGACATCCAGCTATGCCGATGCGCCACGCGGCATGGAATTCCTCTACAGCCTCAATCGGCTGAACGTGGCGACCTCTCGTGCAAAGTGCGTGTGCGTCCTTGTTGCATCGCCTTCGGTCTTCGAAGTCCGCTGCCGTACGCCTCGTCAGATGCAACTGGCCAATGCCTTCTGCCGATACCTTGAATTGGCCGCTCCGGTAAAGGCCGTCCCATGAGCAGACACGTCGAGATTGCCTCTGACGCTCCAGCCCGCGAAGGGGCCGGTCAGGTACTGGCACATGCATCAATGCTCGCTTTGTCCTTGGGACGACGGAGAGGCAAGATCGATGCCGGCACCAGCTTCAGCAGCCGGCTGTCGGTTTTCCTAATTGTTGTCATCCAGACTAGGCCAAGAGAATCAGTAGGTTGGCGGAGCCTCCACTGATGAGCAGCCCTAGGTAGTCGCCGAGCTGCAGTGAAATGACACGATCTTGGCAAATATTGCCGGGAACTGACACGATCTAGGGTCGGCAACTATGTACAGATTTGGGCAAATCCGCAGTGACCTGGGTACCGCCGCATCTTGCCCTTGGGACAACGGACCGGCGAGGATTTAGTTGCAGTAGCCTCGACTCGCCATAGCACATCGGGCAGGGGCGCACGACCGCTCAAACAAGGGACGCAGAGGCGCAAAGCTCTAATCTAGGGTGACGCTGTGCGCTTCTCTGCGAAGAGAGAGCTTCGTTCTTCTACTCGTGTGCGTGCTTACTGGATCACGTGCTGCCTCTGCGCGAACACCCCTTGATCGCTCAGTAGGACTGGGAAGCTAGGCAGCCTCCGTGGTGCCAAATCATGTTTATTGGCGACCAAATATAGTTTAAAAGCTATATGTGTCAAAGGCTTGCGGTTGAAAGCTCCGGCATGCCCGTGATATGACTCTTTTAACTCTCAATGACGGGCTAAAAGAGCATGAGCTGAGGCAACAGGTCCCCTGCCAGAACGAAGAATGGCTCGGGTAGCAGCCCGAGCCATTCAGATAAATCGGTTGACGTCCGATTAAGTTCAGGCTCCCACTTTTCTACCCCGTCGTCAAGAGGGAAGGGCACCTATTGTCTCCGTTCGGGAGACGCGGCAATGGCAGTAGCGACTCGCGCTAAAAGACCGTCCCCTGATTTCATCATCAGAGCGGGCGAGTTGGCGTTGTTCGAAGGCAGAGTGGTGAAGATCGTAGGCGTGCACTCGCAAGAGAAGATCCAGTTGAGATTTGTGGACACGTCCGAGTATTTGTGGACGAGTGCAATGCTCCTTCGTCCAGTCCGATCGGAAATAAATGAAGGCGAACTTCGCGATGTGCTCAGCGTGGATCCTGAGCAGGAAAAGAGTGCTAGGAGGTGGACCGCGGTTTTTTCGGAAGCGGCGAAATGTTGCGGCGGCAGACTGACTCAAGATCGATGTAGGGAGATTGCCGCCCGTATGGATGTGTCCACGCGCACCGTGAATAGACGATGGTCGCGGTACCTAAACAACCCCATCCCAGGTGCTCTACTGCCCGGGTTGCCAGGGCCCAGTCCAGGCTCTCGCCGGCTGCGGCCGGTTGTCGAGAGCATCATCAACAAGGCGATCGATGAGCTCTACCTTGTACGTGAGCCGGCGACTGTCTCGTCTGTAATTGAGTACTGCAGCTCGCTGGCTCGGAGCTCAGGAGTGAAAGCCCCGAGCGGCAAGGCGGTGCGCGAACGCATACGTTGCAGAGACCCTCTGGCGTTGGCAAAAAAGAGACTTGGATACCATCAGGCGGTTGCTCAGCAATCCCCTTCGGTCCGCGGGCTGAGTCCAACCTCGGCCTTAGAAATGGTTCAGATCGACCACGCACTGATCGACCTCATTGTCGTCTCCCCGCTAACACGTCAGCCGATCGGCCGACCGTGGATAACAGTGGCAATTGATGTGTACACGCGCTGCGTGCTTGGCTATTACTTGAGCTTTGACACGCCAAATCAGACTTCAGTTGCCCTTGCATTGGAACGCGCGTGCTTCCCAAAGCACTCGTGGCTACGAAGCCTTGACTTGACTGTGAGCTATCCGATCTTCGGAAAGATGCGAAGCATCCACTGGGACAATGCGAAGACATTTCAGGCCAAGGAGATCAAGGCCCAGTGCGCTAGGTACGGGATCCATATCCAGGAGAGGCCGGTCCGCAGTCCTCATTACGGCGCATACGTTGAGCGTTATATCGGCACGATGATGGGTGCTGTGCATTTGTTGCCCGGAACCACCTTCTCAAACTCCAAAGCCAGGGGGGACTACCAGTCTGAGAAGCGGGCGGTGATGTCTCTCGTTGAGCTCGAAAGGTGGCTCGCCCTTGAGGTTGCCGGGGGGTATCACAACAGACCACATAAAGGCCTAGAGGGGCGGACGCCACTTCAGGTGTGGAAGGACGCTTGGACGGATGCTTCCGGAGCGGAGGTTATCCCGCCGATCATCGGCGACGCCCGCGACTTTGTTCTCGGATTCTTGCCATCCGTGCAACGCCGAGTGGGCCGGGAAGGGGTGAGTGTCCACGGGTTGCACTACTGGGATCCCGCACTTACACCGCTTATCAATGGACACATCGATCATCGTGTTCACTTTGATCAACGAGATCTGACGAAGGTCTATCTTCATTTCGGTAGCGACTACATCGATGTTCCACTGAAGGACAGGTCGCGCCCCCCTTTCTCTTTGTGGGAGCTGCGCGAGATTCGCGCTCATCTTAAAGCCGCAGGCCGGAGGGCCTCAGCCGAGAGCGAGCTGTTCGAGGCGATGGAACAACAGAGAGAGATCCATAAAGCGGCTGCGGCGAAGTCAAAAGCAGCAAGAAGAAAGATCGCCAGGATTCCTGACGCGCCCGCGGTTCCGGCTCAGACAGTGGACTACACCGAAGCTGTCGAGCCTCTGAGCGTTAGCGAAGGAGTGGTGAAATGAAGCTACGTTCAGTTGTCGCGCAGGCCGAAGCCAGTGCAGACGGTGAGATCAGTGCCGGAACCCTGCTCGCACAGCATAGTCTGGTTCCCTTTGTTCCTCACCCGGCGGCGGTTCGAGTTCTTAGGGCGCTGAGCTGGCTTCGGCGCAATGCGGCGGGGTTGGATCGGCCCAAGTGCCTCCACTTGGCGGCCGAGTCGGGGATGGGAAAATCGAGGCTCCTTAGGTACTACATGTCACAAATGGCCGCGGAGAGCGCTGCGTCAGGATTGCGTCGGCGTGAGGTCATTCTTGTCGAAGCTCCGTTCGATGGTCACCATCGAAAGCTCGCCCGCGCGATCATTGACGCGTGTTTGCCTGGGTATCCCGTCAATCGTACAAGTAGCGCGTACGACGTCGCACTGATGTTGATGGATTCGTCTGGGGTCAAGCAGATACTCATTGATGAAGCTGGCAATTTTCTCAACGCTGGTAGAGGGACTCAGCAGCAGACATTGGCGTTCCTCAAGGCAGTGTCGAATCGTGGCATGACCGTCTGCATTGCTACGACTCGCAACATGGTAAATGTGCTAGCTGCGGATGAGCAGCTTCAATCTCGGTTTAATAGGGCAAATCTTCCTGCGTGGAAGGAGTCAAGGGAATTCCGGCAGTTCCTGGCCGGCCTCGAACAAGCGATAGCGCTTCCCTCGCCGTCTCATCTCGATAGCATGGCGGTTGTAAAGTGGCTCCTCGTCAACGATTGCAGCACCACGGCCAGGCTGGTCGAGTTGATTGTCTCTGCAGCGGCTATCGCTAAGCGGGAGGGACTTCCGTGTCTTACGTTGCAGGCTCTGGAGCGCGCGCAAAGCCTGGCTATTGAGGGGGGAGGGGTCGGCCATGAAGCTCAGTGACCTCCCCATTCACTTGCCGGCGTTTCCTGGTGAGAGCGTCCATTCTTGGCTCGACGCCACGCGGCGAGAGCTTTCTCTGAGTGAAGCGGAGTGGTGGAGATGGTGCAATTGCCAGAACGTAGAGCATGAGCGCCCGGGCAGTGGCCGCATGTGGCAGGGTTTGCCCCCGGCGATCGGGGACATCACATCTATTCCCCCAAGTTGGCGGATCGGGGTCGAATGGCGCCGCCGCTTCTGCCCGTCCTGTTTCACTGAAGCTAAGGGCGGGACCAGACACCCGACCTTGGTGGATTGGCTGGATGCCAGGGCCATTGCATGCTCAGAGCACCGCTTACTGCTATGCGAGAACGTGCCCTCTCCTGTAATAGGTCTGGAGGTACACAATGAGGTGAAACTTCTTTACGACTGGCTTCAGGCGTGGCGCACGGGGGGTCTTGATCGATCCAGAGACTTGCTGGCCAGGGATCTCGTCATTGCTTCCACAAGGAACTGGGGGTGTCAGCACGACGGGATTGCCAGTTGCGAGCTTATTTGGGTTGTGGCGGAGATGGGATGGCCAGCGCCCCGCCAATACCACTCCTATCGGCCAGGCTGTCCTTCTCGAGTTGGGCAGCTAGCGTCCATTGAGCGTGCCGCTGCGCTTCTGGGGGCCTTCCGTGCTTGGAGTTCGCTGTGGGGCGAGCAGATGGACAAGCTACCGAGGTGGCCACTACCCGCCTGGATGTGGCTACAGCGTCGGTGTGGGGAGAGGGGGCAGTCGTCACACTACCGCCAGCTGCGCAGTATTGTCTCCTCGTACGGGAAGGTCGTAAGGCGCAAAGATAGGTTCTGAGTACGGCAGCATTGGGAGGCGGGGGCGTCATGCCCGCCTCCTCACTTTGGAATGGGCTTGCGGCTCGTGTGGGTCTTCAATTGCACCCCGTGAGCGTCCAAGAAATCTCCCATTGCACTCCTGCGCTGTAAGACCAGAGAGGGGATCTCCAACTGCAGCCGTCTAGCAACGGATACCGCGTAGTTCACCTGGGCATCCGTCGGGGGTCTCAGGTCCCAGTCCAGGCAATCGGCGATAGTTGGCGCCACTCGCCTGCTTAGACGCGCAGCAAAGGCGTCGCGCTCTGCCCCCTGCGCTAGTCTTCTCCATTGCTCTTCCAGTGCTGCCAGGACCCCTGAAGGGGCATCAAGGACAAGCAACATGTCGCTCTCTGGATTGATGAGGAGCAGTGCCATGGCGCAGCCGGGGTGTGATACATATAAGTAGTCTACCTTTGAGGTGGTAGCTATAGAAGTAGCCCGTGGCCAATCCTGCATTCCATGCAGGACGAGACTTTCGCTACCCAAATTGGCTCCGCCATACGTTCACGCCGTACTGAGCTCGGCCTCAGTCAGGAGCGATTCGCCGACGGCATTGCTATGCATCGCGCGTACTACAGCTCTATTGAAAGGGGGGAGAAGAACATCACCCTCGCAACGTTGGTGAGGCTTGCCGAAGGGTTAGGCGTCAAGCCGTCCTTCCTCTTGGGTAGCGCAGGGTACTGACCGCACGGGGACTGCTCCCGGGCGCGCCTGAATACACTTTCCTGACCCGGAAGAGGGCAGGTCTCCGCCACAGGGCGTGCTCTGGGTCAACGGTCCAGCCCTGGGCAGCCTGGGTGCGTTAGAGATTGCACGCGGACTTGAGCTGGTCACCATGCCATCGGGTGTACCGCGACAGGTAATCCTCGGGTCGTGGGCGCATTCCGGCGCGAATGCGCAGCAACGTGGGCTATACCAATGCGTCCAGACAGGCAGGTGTCAGATGTAGAAGAGGGCAACATCAGCGCGTGCTGCTATCCCTTGGGCTCTCAGTAAAAGTGTCGTAGCGACACGTCGGCAGTCTTCTGAGGCTGCAGCCGCGTAGTGCTCGCCGGTCGCATCCGCAGAAAGGAAAGGTCGTTCTACGGCGCTGAGCCGGCACTTGAGGAGAAGGTGATTAGGGATCGTTATCAGGGGTAGGGCGGAGGTCCGCTTCTGGCCGGAAGCAGACATGCGGTCGCCGCAGGTGACTAGGGTTCTTTATCAGCGGTAGGGCGGTCGCGTTTAGTCTCTGAATGGCGTGTAGCAGCCGGTTGGCACCGTGGAAATCAGTAAACATACTGGCGAGTAACCGGCAGTTGTGCGGATGCGCGTGGCAGAAGGCAAAAATAGACTCGATGCTCCCAAGTGGAGCTCGACATGTCGTCTACGCCGATGTGTATGGCAAAGGGGACGGGGGATGTCCGGGGCGCTCTCGAGAGGTGTTGCGGCTGACCGCGTTGGCATCCGCCTGCTTCATGAGCTACGCAACCTTTGCGGCCCCGCCTCCAGACCATGGGTTGGAACCCTTGCCCACGCTGCCCGACACCTTCACCAACGGCGATGGCACGGTTCTTTCGCTGGAGGGCGGGTGGCCCTTCGCCCTGGGTTCGGGTGACACCGCGGAAGATCTGACCGGTTGGAGAATCGAACCCCAGGCGCAGGTGATCTGGCAGCGCGTGGACGTCGACGACCTGGTCGATGACATCGCGCGCGTACGCTACAGCGACGGCGTTTCCACGGTCGGCCGGTTGGGCATCCGGCTCAATCGCATCGGCAGTGGCCAGGGCCGCAACGGCGGGCCCAGGGCCAGCGACGCGTGGCTTCGCCTGAACGCGTGGCACGAGTTCAACGGATCACCCAGGACAGAGTTCTCCAGCGCAACGGGGTATGTGCCTTTTACGGCCGAGCAAGGTGGGCATGCGTTGGAACTGGTGACGATGATGGGCAAGGCAGGACAGGAAAGGCGGGGCCAAGCCCCAAGGCGCAGCACCTGGTCGTCTGCGCGAATGGCGCAAGGGGTGATCGACGCCCAGCCAAGCCAGGATACCGATGGACCGTTGCAGATCAACGCGCACAGTGCTTAGCAGCGTCGGCCGAATCGGCGTAAGTGCGTCAATGGCTGCAATGCTGACTATGCTGCATCCAAGGACTTCAACTGCGCGGTCAACAGGCGAGTCAGGCTGCGGCGTGCAAAGTACCCCTGCAACTGTCGGGCCTTGATGGTTCTTGCTCTCAGGCGAGCCTGGCCACCCTCGCGATGCTCAATGCGATAGCAACGTGACGCCCCGCACAGCTCTGCCTGGCTCGCGGTGACCGTCACCACGGTCACTTCCAGGCTGGTGAAGGCAACCTCCGCGGCGATGTCGGGGTTCTCAGTGCTGGCGCGTTCGATCAAGGTCCGGAATCGCCCCAAGTCTCGTTCGCCGCCGCTGCTGAGCGCTCCGACATTGGTTGCACGGCGGACATCATCTTCGTCCCCGGGAACAGCTTGACTCCACCGCTCGGTGCGTTCGGGAATGACTGCTCGTACGACCTTGCCACTTGGCTCAATCAGGTCGATGACCACATCGAGCAAGTACACCGGTTCCAATCCCAAATTGGTCACGAAGCAGTGCGCATCCAGGTCCTTGCCCGCGCCCGAGGTGATCAGGATGGACGGTCGCTGCTGGCGTCGGTAACTGCGAAGGAAAAAACCCAGATAAACGACCCATATCAACGCTGTCACGCATGTCATGGCTGCGGTTATAAGGGGCGCGAAATGAAGCAGGTTCTGTAGCACGTTGAGGTTGATCCCATCGCTTCGATGCGTGTAAGCAGGCGGATGCCAATACTCGCGTTTGAGCCGCTTTCATCTTGTGAAGCGTTCAGCACCTGCGGTTAGGGCCTGCGGGCACGCGCAGCTGAATTAGCTCCGTTTCCTGCTCAGGGGCATCCTGCAGCGCATGACACTTCAGCTTCACCCGCGCTGTGCAGAAGGACGCGCACCTTCAGGTAGGTGTCATCCATCTGGCCTCGAATTTTGACGTAGCCTTGGCACGGGCTGCGCATACTTTCCGTCCATTGCTCTGGAGGAGAACGGCAGTGGGCAACTCATCACAAATTTTGTCGACTCCGAAGGTCCTGAGGCTCGAGGTGATGCCGCTGGACTTCGGCGAAGCTGCGGTGGTGGTGGAGCTGAAGTCTGAGCCGCCTAAGCGTTGGCTTAAGGCGCTCAAGCGCGAAATGTCCGACACGGAAGGGCTTGAGTCTGCCTCTGCCAAGTTCGACGGTTGCTTTGTCTACGTTCTGGGACTGGAACCGAGCATCGGAGACGCTGCCCGCCGAGTCAGCCGACTGCTTGCCGCAGTTCAGGAAAGGCTGGTGCCGGGCAATGGCAATTCTCCGGAGACGGAGATGGCTACAGCACGCCTTCCGACCCCATCAAATGCTGGCCTGGCTGCCCGCGTGATCAGCGGTGCCTGAAGGAATAGATGCAACGCTGGGCCCGCGGCCTACTCGCGCGGACGGACTGCTGAGCAAATGAACTGTTTAACTACGTGGCGATTTCGTTCGAGGACTTGGATAGGTTTCAACGGACGCATAACCCAAGCTCCGATAGCCTCATCGTCAGCATCAATGCCGATGCTGTCAATGGAGAACTGACATGGGCAACCAGAATCAGCAGGGTCAGCAGAACCAGCAGGACCAGAAGGGTCAGCAGGAGCGGGACAACCAGGGTCAGCAGCAACAGGATCAGGATCAGAAGCGGGAGCGCTCCGGCCAGCAGGGCAGCCAGGACGAAGAGGAATAAGCAGCTGCCAATCGCCCGGACCTGAATACCAGGATGGCCCGGCTCGATGTCGGGCCATCGTCATTGTTGGGGCCGTAACGCAAAAGAGCAGCCGCGCCTGCCTTCAGTGGAGGGCGCGCACGCCCGCGATCGCTCTTCAGTCTTTCGATGCCCTTCGTTCAAACCGCATGCATTCGGCGGGAATGAGTCATCCTAAGTCCCAAGGCGGCGCAGGTAGCTCGCAAGCTTGAGAACGGTCGCTGCCTTGGACTCTTCAAGCAATCGGAGTGCCGTGGTCTTTCGAGAGCCGATGCCGGCAACCGCTTCCTGCACCACGATCGTGTCGTATTCCCTGGCGTTGCCATCGAAACATGTGGCCGTGATACACGACTCCGCCGTCATTCCTGCAACGAGGAGCTCCCTTACGCCAAGCTTGGCAAGCAGCACGGCCAGTGGGGTGGCGAGAAATGCGGAGTGCTTGGGTTTGAGCACGAAATAGTCACCGTGTTCCGGTTCCAGAATCTTCGCGATCGCCGATGACTCACCCTCGGTGGCCAAGCACAGCCTCACCAACTCCTTGAAATCCATCTGCCAGTTGGCGAAGTTGTCGTTGGCGTAGATGACCGGATAGCCGAGCGCCCGGAAGCGCTGGGCGAGCGTCGCGATGTGCCGAGCGGCTTCCAGCGCCTTCGGCTTCACCTGGCCGGCTTCTGGGAAGTCGAACAACGTAAACATGTCGATGATCAGGAGCGCTGGGCTGGGTGTATTCATAGCTGCTCTTGCCCCTCAATCGCCCGTTTGGCTGTGAGGCGCCGCCAGCGGTTTGGACTGCGGTGAGTCCTTCTGACGAAGGAATATGGTCAGGATAACCAAGGCAAGCACGGCCAAGAACTCACTCTGCCAGTTCTGGAAGGATTCGAACCAGAAGCTGCTGCTCCACAGGTGTTCCCAGCAGGTGGGAGCGGGCAATCCCTTCGCGAGCTGCTCATCGACCTCCGCACGCCAGCTGCCAGCAAGATGCAGCGAGAAGCTCAGCAGGAACAACGCCGTGAATGCGATCGCCAAGGAGTGACCGTAAAGCATTTTCCAAATCCCGCCTCTCCGAACGGCCCAAGGCATGGGACCCGGCTCAACTCGCTCTTGCTCCTGCGCATCATCCAGTGGGCGCGATTCGGCCGAACCCTTCTGGCGGAGGCTGACGGTCAGCAGGACATACATGCCCATCTGAAGGAACTCGCTTTCCCAGTTCTCGAAGGTTGCGCTGACGAAATGGCCGCTATGCAGGTAGTCAAATAGGCTCAGTGCAGCGCGGTGCGCTTCAGCGAGTTCCTCGTTGTGGGTCAAAAAGCCAGTCCATATCTGGCCTCCCAAGAACACCAGGAGAAAAGCCAGAAGCACGATCGATAAACCGTTTCTCTTCCACATGCCCACACGGCCTACAGTTGAACGAACGTCTCGACAGTAGTCTTGCGACCAGCGAATTGCAGTGAAGGAGCGGCGATCTACGCCGCTCCCCGGTTCAGCCACTAAGTCCTGGCTTTTTGCCTAACGTGTTTCCTTGCCCAAAGTTGGGCTGAGTTTTTCCATCGCGCTCGCCCGCGCCTTCGGGCTCTCCCTCTCCCGATTTACCGCCCTTTCCATGTCCATGCTGGTTGTAGCCAGCGTTCTCGGTGGCACGGTTGGCGGCGCCTTCATCCGCATCAGGCGGCTTGGCAGGAACGAACGGCGAAATCGGGTCACTCGCGGGGAACGTCTCCTCCAAGGCCTCTTCGTGGTTCCTGTCCGTCCGGGTCTTCCGGTGATGCTCCTCAGCCGGTGTTTCGCTGCGGGCCTTCTGCCCGGGCACAGGGAGATCTTTCTCGTCTCTGCTCATAACCATGCGCCTCAAGCGGCCTTCGCGGCCTTGGCGTTGCCACCCGACTTGGCCAGGATCGTCAGCTTCTCGTCGGTTGCCTTTTCTTCTTCCAATGTTTCCAGCAGGAGCGGGAGCGCGTCCTTGTAACCCAGCTGCTTGGCGAGGGCCGCAATGGTGCCGTAGGAAGCGATTTCGTAGTGCTCAACCTTCTGTGCGCCGCCAATAAGAGCGGCATCACGCACAGGGCCTTCCTCGATGCTGTCGATGGCTTCCTTACCCTCCTCAACCAACCCCTCCATGGCGGCGCACTTGATGCGCTTGAGGCGGATGCCCAGCAGCTCGACAACCTGGTCGATGCGTTCGATCTGACCCTGGGTCTCTTCCAGGTGGGTTTCGAAGGCGGCGGCCAGGTCCGGATTGGAGGCGGCGCGCGCGAGGCGCGGCAGCGCCTTAGTCAGCTGCTTCTCCGCGCTGTAAATGTCCGACAGTTCGTGGATGAACAGGTCTTCAGCGGTCTTGATCGCCATGATGGTTCTCCGGGTTGGTGGTGGGTGGAGCGCTGAAGCTAAACGCCCTCTCGTTAGGTTGGTGCGCAAATCTGTGAAGGCCTGCTACACGCCCGCAACGTCTTCTTCCGCGCCCGGCATGCACAGGTCTTTCTTCGCCTTGAGATGGGCCGCAGTCTTGGCCAACTGCTCATATCGAAGGCGGATTTCCTCCAGACGCTCCTGGTCCATCTCCTCCAGATTCAGCAACTCGTTGTTGGCGTTGCTGGTCACTCGGATCAGCTCATCCAGCTTGATGTGGATGGCGGCGGTGTCGGCATTCTGGGTGTGCTGAATCAGAAACACCATCAAGAAGGTCACGATCGTCGTTCCGGTATTGATGACCAACTGCCACGTGTCGTTGAACCTGAAGAACGGTCCGCTGCTCGCCCAGACAATAACCACACCCAAGGCCGCTACGAAGGCGCCCAACGATCCCGAGGCGCGCGAAGCAGAGCAGGCAATTTTGCAAAAAAACGGTTTCGACATGGTCCACTCATGCGTGTTGAGTGGAAGAGAACCTACGACCGCGAATGTCGAGGATTGGTGACTTTCAGCATCGTAGGAAAACCCGAAGTGAACGCTTTCGAGGGGACGCTTAAGGCAAGAGGGATGTGTGCGGGCCGTTGACAATGTCCTCTCGCCGCTTTCACGCATTTGGAACGAGGATTGCCGGCTCATGCCAGCGGAGGATCTGAGGATGATGGCCGGCGCATTGAGGCGTTTGAGTGACTGGACTGCCCAGCCTGCGTTCCGAGAGTTGACCGTGCGGGAGGCTGCCCTGCACCTGCAAGAACTTGCACCCAGCTACCCAGGTACTTTCGATCAACCGGTGGAGATTTGTGTAAATGGGTGCCGGTGGTTTGCCGGGGAGGTCGAGGCAGTCGCGGACGCTATCCACAGGGCAGGACGGCGACCCCATCGCGCGAGGGAACTGCTCGGCGGTCCCGAATGGGGCATCTTGCGCAATGCGGCCGGCCTGTGGGCGGTGACCGGTCCAATGGCGGGGCGGAAGTCCCAGGACCGCGAGGGATCCGCGTTGGTCCAGGCTCGCGAGCCCGAGGCAGCAGTTGAGGCTTAGATCACTGCTGCGGTGGATCTGAGGACGCAGGGCCGCCGGCTGATCTTTGCGAAAATTCCATGAAACGAGCAGCCGAAATCGCCTGGCGGCTCCCGCACGCAGGACACTCCAGCACCGCCCCGCCACCCGGTATGTTCACGAGGCTCGGCGGGGCAGTAGCATTGGTGACGCGGTGGCAGGAAAGGCACTTAGCTTGGACGTTGAGGACTTTTGGATCCTCTTCGGAGCCGGGTTGGCTTGGCTGCACGTTGACTTCAAACAGATAGAACAGCCCGGTATTTGGCATGCCAGAGATTTCGCGTTTAGGGGCCCAAGCGGTGGAAGCCCGGGCCTAAGTATGGCTTTCATCATAAGTGCCCAAGACTGCCGTAGCCAGAGAGCCCGATGGAGTCCAATGTTGTGGCCTACGATGAGGGCAAGAAACGCTTCGAGGTCCCGAGGTCGCTAAGTCAGGAGCGCAGGTGATGTGTCGGAGCTGAGCCTCATCTGTGAAGGGGCGCGCAATTCCTGTTCACGGCGGGCCTACGGTGGTGGGACTAGAAACATTCTACTTGCCTGGGAGTAGATGCCATGACTGACGACAAGAAGAAGACCGGTTCCCCTGATCGCGACCGAATCAACGTCAATGAAGATTACGAGGTCCAGTATTGGACCAAGACATTGGGCGTAACGGCTGCCCAGCTAAGGGAAGCGGTCAAGGCTGTCGGCCCCACCTCGGCGGCGGTTCGTAAGCACCTGGGCAAGTGACGGGCGCGGGGCATGTCCCTCACCGAATATCGCCGCAAGCGCAGCTTTAGCAAGACCAAAGAGCCCGAACCCGGCAAGGCACTACCCGCCGGGCAGCGGGCCATCTTTGTCGTTCAGTTGCATCATGCCAGCCGTCGTCACTACGACTTCCGCCTCCAGGTTGGTGACGCGTTGAAGAGTTGGGCCGTGCCCAAAGGGCCAAGCTACGACCCGAAGGTCAAGCGGATGGCTGTTGAGGTGGAAGATCATCCCGTCGACTACGCCAGCTTCGAAGGCGAGATCCCCAAGGGCGAATATGGCGGGGGCCACGTCGCCCAGTTTGATCACGGGGTCTGGGCCACCGAAGGGGATCCCGAGGCCCAACTCGCCAAAGGGCACCTGCGCTTCGAATTGTTCGGATCCAAGCTCAAAGGCGGATGGCACCTGGTCCGGTCCGGCAAGCCGGCGCGCCAACCGCAGTGGCTTCTCTTCAAGGAGGCCGATGCCTACGCCAGCCAGGTCGAAGCCGATGACCTGTTGGGCGATGTTGCCGCGCCCCCTGCGGCAGACCTCAAACGGGCCGGCAGCGGGAAGCCTGATAAGAAGCGGCTCAAGGCGGTCCCCGTCGCAAAATCCGCTCGACGCGTGGATTGGGCTAAGAGGGCGTTAGCGCTCACCAGTAGTAAAAAGGCCGAGGCCCCTCAGGGCCCGTTCGAACCCCAGTTGGCCAAGCTGGGCGACTTGCCACCCAAGGGCGACCAGTGGGTTCACGAGATCAAATGGGACGGCTACCGGATCCTCGCCACGGTGGCGCAAGGCGAGGTTCGCTTGTGGTCGCGCAACGCGTTGGAATGGACCAACAAGATTCCCGAGATACGTGATGCCGTCGGCGCACTCGGTTTAAAATCCGCCGCCTTGGACGGGGAGTTGATCGCAGGGCGTGGGACGAAGGAAGACTTTAATCTGCTTCAAGCCACCCTATCTGGCGAGCGCCAAGGTGCGCTGTCGTATGCGCTCTTTGATCTTCTGCATATCAATGGCGTGGACATCGCGGATGCGCCGCTGCTGGAACGAAAGGCGCTGTTGGAGGACGTCCTGAAGGGAGCCCCGACCCATTTGGCCATGAGCTCGCACATCGCCGGCGATGGGGAGGCCGCCTACCGTTTGGCGGGTGAGCAGCATTTCGAGGGCATCATCTCCAAGCGCGCCGATCGCGGCTACCACGGCGGCCGAGGCGAGGATTGGAAGAAGACCAAGCAGTTGGCCAGCGACGAATTTGCCGTGGTCGGCTACACGGCACCCAAAGGAAGCCGCACTGGTTTCGGATCGTTGCTACTGGCCAAGCCCGATCCCGAGCATGGGTGGCTCTATGTGGGGCGCGTCGGCTCGGGGTTTTCGGACACCCTGATCGGGGAGCTGACGGCGCTGATCGGCACCGCCGGCGGGAAGAAGCCCACCGCACATGTCCCCACGACAGAGACCGACTTGCGGACCGCCACCTGGTTTGCGCCCCGGTTTGTCGTCGAGGTCTTCTACCGAGGGATTGGCGGGCAACAATTGCTGCGCCAGGCGTCGCTGAAAGCGGTGCGGCCCGACAAAGACGTGGCCGATCTAAAGGACTCGGATCGGAGCAGCGATACCGGCGGCGGTGCTGTATCTGCCAAGCCGAACAGACGTGGGAAGCAAGCCGTCACCAAATCCGAGCGCGGTGTTGCAGTCAAACCCACGAACAGCAAGGGCAGGGCGGATGCCGGAGAGCGAGTTCCCCCAAAGCTCTCCAGCCCGTCCAAGGTGATCTTCCCCGACATCAAGGCCACCAAGCAGGATGTGTGGGACTACTACAGCGCGGTTATGGACCATCTGCTGCCTGAGATCGTTGGGCGTCCACTGTCGATCATCCGCTGCCCAGCTGGCACCGGCCGGCCCTGCTTTTTCCAGAAACACCACACTGCGGGGCTGGAGTTGGTCAGTTCGGTGAAGCTCAAGGAAGACAGTGGGATCAATGCCTACTACCTGGTGGTTGAAGACGCCGCGAGTCTCTTGGAGCTTGTGCAGTTCAACGCCTTGGAGTTCCACCCTTGGGGCAGCCACGCCGATTCCCCCGACCGCGCCGATCGTGTGGTGTTCGATCTTGACCCGGGCCCAGACGTGCCGTTCTCCGAGGTCAAGAAAGCTGCAACCGACATAAGGAAGCTCCTTCAGCAGTTGGAGCTGGAGTCCTTCCTGCGCGTTTCCGGAGGCAAGGGCTTGCACGTGGTCGTGCCGTTGAATCCGGGATGCGATTGGGATCTGACCAAGCGGTTCGCCCATGGGTTCGCAGACGCTTTGGCACAGTCTGAGCCGCAGCGATTCTTGGCTACGTCGACCAAAAGCCTGCGCAACAAACGCATCTTCGTCGACTACCTGCGCAACGGCCGAGGGGCTACCGCCGCGGCGTCCTATTCCTTGCGAGGCAGGCCCGGCGCGCCGGTGGCAATGCCCATCGCGTGGAGCGAGCTGTCGAAGCTCACCCGGGCCGATAGCTTCACCATGAAGGACGTGCCTGCCAAGCTCAAACGCAGGCGCAAGGATCCTTGGGAAGGTATCGAATCAATCCAACAGAACTTGGCACGGTGGGCACAGGACGACTGATCCCACTTACCAGCTGCCGTTGCTTTTCAGGAGGAATCACTATGCGTCGATCCATCGTTTGCGCCGCCGTCGCGGTTGTCCTGTCTGCGTGCGGAGGCGGGAACACAGAGTCCAGCGTCCAAGCACCGGGGGCTGAAGAAACCGCGAAGACCAAAGCGCTGGACGCTGGCGCCGCGGTGCTGCAGGACCGGCCTCCGGTCGACGCCATCAACGCCTATCTGGACGGGTTCCATTTCTACAACGGCCAGATGAAGGTCCAGATGGAAGCCCATCACTACTGCTCCATCCTCAACGAGGATGTCATCCAGTGCACGATCTACGACGGCAATGTGAAAGACGCCAAGCTGATGGGTGTGGAATACATCATCAGTGAGAAGCTGTTTGCTGGCCTTCCTGAGCAGGAAAAGGCGCTGTGGCACAGCCATGTTCAAGAGGTGAAATCGGGTCAGCTCATTGCGCCAGGGATTCCCGAGGTGGCCGAGCATGCGCTGATGGAGAAGCTCATCCATACGTATGGCAAGACCTGGCACACCTGGCACACAGACCTGGACAAGGACCTGCCCCGAGGCATGCCTCAGCTCATGATGGGATTCACCGCCGATGGCCAGGCGGACCCGGCCATGGTCGCTGCCCGTGACGCCCGGCTCGGGGTCAGTAGTGAGGACAAGCGGAAGCGTCGTGCCGATATCGCCGCGCCCCCCATCGATGCAGGGGCGGATGCGTGGCAGAAGGGGAAGGTCATCCAGATCGAGGACCCGACCGGCGGGCATGCTCAAGAACCTGACGCGCCGTCCGACGAGGACAAGAACGCGACGTCCAAGGGCAGCTCAGAAATGTGAGGGCGGGCGTCGAGGTCAAGACCAAGACGTCCGTGGGCTGTTACCTGGTTTCGATGACCAGAGCCCGATGGAACACCGGCAGCATTGGGCTGAGCGGTATTCTTGGTGCCAAAGGGTGCTGCGCCGAACGCTTGGAAGGCTCCCCAAAAGCCGAGAGCCGCGCGTTGCTGACGGCGTGATGCGAGCCACACTGGCCGCAGCGGAAAAGCGCGCCGCCCGGAAGCTCTATCAGGGAGCCACGGGTGGACGCGGTGGTCGTGCTGCAATGGCTGCATTCGACGGTAAGCGCCAGGATTCGCTCTACGTCGCCAGTAGAGGCATAGCTCGCTTCAAAGGAGCGAATGACAAAAGATGCTGAGGTGGGCATCGTTGCTCCTGAACAGGGGGGGGCTGACCAGAGCATCTCCGGAAACCCGTGATGGGGTTGTCGTGAAGGGACGCAGCGTTGTTCCGTCAACGCTGCACCGCCCCTTGGGATAGGGATGCCGATGACGGGCTCGGACCCCTCAGACCGCATTTCGAGACGTCCGCCGTCCCGGCTTATTCGCCATCTATCGCATAAGCGGCGTGCACCAGGGCTAAGTGACTCAGGCCCTGCGGCGTATTGCCCAGCCCTTCATCGGCTTGGGGATCCCACATCTCCGGCATAAGGCCCACGTCGTTCTGGACGCGGGCCAGCAACGCTCCGAACAAGCGATCCGCTTCTTCTGCCTCTCCCAGCAGGCCGTAGGCTTCCACCATCCAGAACGCGCAACTGATGAACGTGCCTTCGCAGTCCTGCATGCCGCTGTAGCGCCACAGCAGATCACCGGTTTCATCCGAGAGTTCGCGCCGCATGGCCTCCCGAGTAGCGATGAAACGCTCCCGGCGCACTTCGCCCAAGCCGAAGCGCGACGCCAGCATCAGGCTCGCGTCCAGCCGGTCGCTGCCGGCATGCATCACGTAGCTCTGCTTTGCCTCATCCCAGCAGTGCTCGTCGATCCAGTCCAGGATGCGCTCTTTCTCGCGCCGCCAGCGCGGCAGACGGGCAGTGGTGATGTGGCCAGCTTCGGCGAGTTCGCAGGCTCGGCGGAGCGCCATCCAGCATTCCACCTTCGAAATCGTGTAGTGCTGCGCGTCGCCCAGTTCCCAGAAGCCGCTGTCCTTGCGCATCCAGTTGTCGGCGCATTCGTCAGCCAGTTCGAACAAGAGCCGGGCGGTGGTGGGGTCGAGGATGTGGCCGGCTTCGATCATCCGGCTCGCCATTTCCAAAACGTCACCATAGGCGCAGGTCTGCAACTGCTCAGAGGCCGCATTACCCACGCGCACCGGTTGGCTGTTGCGGTAGCCCGGCACGTCGATGCAGCGTTCCTTTTCGACCCGCTCGCCGCGGAGGGTGTAGCACGGCGCAAGCCCGGGACGGTGGCGACTGATGGTGGTCATCAGCCAGCTGAAGCCGGCCTTGGCGTCGGGCAGGGCACCCACGCGCAGGAAGGTCTTGATGACGTATGCGGCATCGCGAACCCAGGCGTAGCGGTAGTCCCAGTTCTTGTCGCCGCCGATGCGCTCGGGCAGCGAAGCGCTCACCGCTGCGGCGATGGCCCCGGTGGGCGCGAACCACAGGAATTTGAGCGCCAGCGCCGATCGGATGACTTCAGCGCGGCGGCTGGCGCCGCAGTGGAGGTCGTCCACCCACTGGCGCCACTCCCGATCGGAGCGGTCGATGCGGGTATCGATATCCACTAAGGGCGGAACGGGGAGCACTTCGTCCTGAGAGGCGAGCAGTGCGATGATCTCCCGGTCGCCGGGCCGAAGGGTCACGGTGCCGCGGAGTTCCCGGTCATCGCAATTGCCGATCTGCACGCTTTCGGGATAGCGCAGCATCGTCATCACGGGGCCGGCGTGATGGACGCATCCGTTTGGGGTATCGCTCATCCAGGGCGTGCAGGCCCCAGCCCGGGTGCCCGGCTGGTAGAGCAGATCGAAGGTGACCTCTCCCTCCAAGCCTTCCAACCGGCGGGCCAGCTCGGACCAAGGCAGCCGCCCGGCCGGGCCGCTGTTGAGCGACTCGGTCACCCGGGCGAGGCCGGTGGCGGTGCGGACGTGCGTTTCCAACACGTTGCTGTTGTCGCGGTAGCGCCGCTGCACCTGCTGAACGTCGCGGGCTTGGAGCACAAAACGACCGCCGGCCGGGGCATCGAGCAGGCGGTCGAGCAAGGGCGGTGCGTCCATGCACGGGGCGCACCACCAGTCGATGCTGCCATCCGGCGCGATGAGCGCACTGGAGCGCCCATCGCCAATGGCGGCGTAGGAGTGGATGGGCGCATACCCGTCCGCGTCGCGCTCGGCAGGCACGCTATCGGCATCGCTGGAGCCAGCGATCACGGCAGCAGCATGCCGCCGGTGGCGCCGATCACCTCACCGGTGATGTAGCTCGACTCCTGGGTGGCCAGCAGCACGTAGGCCGACACCATTTCTACCGGCTGGCCCGCACGCTTCAGCGGCGTCTGCGAGCCGAACTCCGGGATAGCCTCGGGCGGCTGTCCGCCTGCAGGCTGCAAGGGCGTCCAGATCGGACCCGGAGCGACCGCGTTCACGCGGATCCCGCGCTCGGCCACCTGATGGGCCAGGGCCTTGGTGAAGTTCACGATGGCCGCCTTGGTGGGAGCGTAGTCCAGCAGGTTGGGCGAGGGCTGATAAGCTTGGATGGACGCGGTGTTGATGATGGTGGCGCCGGCCGGCAGATGCGGCAGGGCAGCCTTGCACACCCAGAACAGCGCATGCACGTTGGTGCGGAAGGTGGCGTCGAATTGCTCGGTGGTGAGGTCTTCGATCTTTTCCACGGCCAATTGTTTGCCGGCGATGTTGGCGACCACGTCCAGCCCGCCCAGCGCCTTGACCGCCTGCGCCACCAAGTCGCCGCAGAACTGCTCGTCCTGGAGGTCGCCCGGGATGGCGACCGCCTTCCGGCCTTCGGCTTCAATCAGCGCCACCACTTCGGCAGCGTCGTCTTCTTCTTCGGGTAGGTAGTTCAGTGCCACGTCGGCGCCCTCGCGCGCGAAGGCAATGGCCACTGCGCGGCCGATGCCGGAATCGGCGCCGGTCACCAGCGCCTTGCGACCCTTCATGCGCCCCAGGCCTACGTAGCTTTTCTCGCCATGGTCGGCCGCCGGCTTGAGCTCATGAACAGTGCCGGGCGGGGTTTGAACCTGGGCCGGATAGGTCGGCTGTGGGAACTGGGTCAGCGGGTTCTGTATGTCGTATTGGTTGCGGGAAGTCATTGGAATCCTTGGGGGGAGGAGGGAGAACAGGCCTTACAGGGTGACCGCGCCGCCGGAGACGGTAAGCAGTGCGCCGGAGGTATAGCTCGCACTGTCGGCAGCGAGCATCACGTAGGCCGAGGCGAGTTCGGCCGGCTGGCCGGGACGACCGAACGGGGTCTGGCTGCCGAACTGCTCAACTTCCTCCGCGGCCATGCCGGCGGGAATGAAGGGCGTCCAGATCGGGCCGGGCAATACCGCGTTGACACGGATGCCCTTCTCGGCGAGAAGACCGGCCAGGCCGATGGTGAGGTTGGCCACCGCGCCCTTGGTGGCCGAGTAGGGCAGGATGTTGGGCGTGGGCTTCTTGGAGTTCACGGAGGCGGTATTGATGACAGAGCCGCCGTCCTGCAGGTGCGGCACGCACAGACGGGTCAGGTTGAAGACGGCATGCACATTGGTATCGAACGTTTTGCGCCAGTCGTCCAGGGTGATGTCGTCGAAGGATTCGTAGTAGCGCTGATACGCGGCGTTATTGACCAGGATGTCCAAGCCCCCAAGTTCGCGAGTGACCTGCTCGATGAGCGCTTCAGCCTGGGCGTCGTCGCTGATGTCGCAGGGGCACAGGACGGCCTTCTGGCCCGCCTCTTCTACGAGGGCCCCAATGCTGGCGGCATCCTTCTCCTCGCCCTCAAGGAACGCGATCGCCACATCGGCGCCTTCCCGGGCGTAGGCAATGGCTACTGCCGCACCAATACCGCTGTCGCCGCCGGTAATCAGCGCTTTCTTGCCTTTCAGCATGCCGTGACCAACGTAGCTGTCCTCACCGTGGTCTGGCCGAGGGTCGAGCTTGTCGGTTTTGCCGGGAAACGACTGCTGCTGCGCCTTGAATGGCGGCTTCGGGTAGTTGGGCACGGGCATCGGCTGAGCCTCTATTGGGTTGAGGAAAGGTCAGTGTGCGGACGCCTTGGTAAACGTCGCGGCCCAGTGGTGTCGATGCGATGTGCAGGGGTCGGATCGACCGGAGGGTCAGAGCGGGTAGGCGATGGTCGTCATGATGCTGTTCTCGGCTTGGCGTGAATCAAGCCGGGTGTGCTGGACGACGACCGGAACATCGGATTCGATGACGCACGAAAAACCCACGCCACGGGGCACCGGGGCAGGCACCTCGAGATCGTTGAAGCGCTTGTGACACGTGCGCCGGGCGGGGACGGTGAAGCGGTAAGGGCCCTGCGGGTCGCGATCCTCGAAATACAGCGTCAGGGTGATCGCCGCATCGGTGGAACCGGTGTTGAGGATGCAGCAGGTCTCGTGGCTTTGCAGCTCTGGTTCCGGCCCGTTGCTCCACGCAGGGATGTAGCCCTCGGCGATAGCCCAGCACCGCCGACCGAGGGACGTCCGCTCATTGAGGTTCATCCACGACGTCCCCTTGGCTTGGCGCCCCCGGCAGCCCATTGTGTGATGAGGGCAGCACTGCCGACGGCAATGGCGTCTTCCACGGCGCCGGTGCTGCTTTGACCGTAGCGGGCGATCGCCCGCATGCGCAGGTTGAAGGTCACGTAGGCCATACCAACGGCGGCGCCTGCACCCAGAAGCGCGCCCAGCTTTCGCTGCCGATGGGGAGCGAGCGCTGCGCCTGCAATCATCCCGGTAGCGACGCGCGCAACCATGCCTGCCGGAACGATGCGGTCGGGGGCCGTTTTCATCTTGTCACCAACGAGCTCACCGCCTGCCAACGCGAGCATCCCTGCGGAAGCGAGCTTGTTGGCCAGAAGGCGAGGGGCACCGTTATCGGCCGGCAAGTTACCGCTCCGCGCGGCGTTGGTCACCGCGCCCAAGGGGGTCATCGCGCGCATTCCTGCGACGGCTCCCATCAAAATCGAATGGATCAAGGCCATCTGGCTCTCCTGAATAGGGTGGAATCGCCGGAGCCGGCCCTCAGGGCTTTGCCGGACGCTCGTAATCTTCCGGTTTGGCGGTGTGCTCCGCCTCAGGCATGTCCTTGTCTTTCCACGTGGCGTCATCGTTCCGGAGCTTGTCCGGGGTGTGCGCTTTATCCTGGTCATCCACGTCGGCGCCGGGATTAAGGGGCAGTTTGCTCATGGGTCGCTCCGTGTTGGTGTCAACCTCTATGCTGCTCCCGCCGCCATGAGAACGGCGTTTGGGCGGACTCCACATTTTCACGACGCCGCGGTCACCGTCTGGCTACGTTGACGCGGGTATCTGTTCGTCGCAACGGACGGAGGACCTTACGATGCATGGACCGACTAGGGAGGGCCTGCGGTGATCGCAGTGATAGTTCCGGCCCACAATGAGGCAGCAGACATTGGCCGCTGCCTGGAATCAATCACCGTGGCCGCCAGGCATCCTGGACTTCGAGGCGAGCCCGTAGTGGCAGTCGTGGCGCTCGATGCCTGCACCGATAAAACGCCAGACGTATGTTTGCACCACGGTGCCGTGGCCATCTCGATTGAGGCACGGTGCGTGGGCGTGGCACGTGCGGCGGCTGCCAGCCATGCCCTTGGCTTGGGTGCGCGCTGGATAGCCAGCACTGACGCCGATACGCACGTCCCGTTTGACTGGCTCTGGAAACAAGCAAGCTGTGGGGCCGATGCGTTTTGCGGCGTAGTGGAGGTGCGTGACTGGCTTGATTACCCGGCTGCCGTGCGCCAAGCATTCGCTAGGCGCGAGCATGCGCGCGAAGGCCATCGCCATATCCACGGTGCCAACATGGGTGTCAGTGCTGCGGCCTATCGGGAGGTGGGCGGCTTCTCACCGCTGTTCACGGGGGAGGATGTGGCGCTGGCTCAGGCGCTTCAGCGCTCGGGGGCCAGCATCGCTTGGCGAGCTCGACCAGTCGTCACCACGAGTGCCCGCCGGTCAGCCAGGGCACCTCACGGGTTCAGTGGCTTCCTGCGTGCCTTGGAACGCGAAGTGCTCGAAGCGGGTGGGGCGTTGTTACCATCGCGGGAACTGGTGCGATGACGCTGAGGCCAGAGGAAGTCCAGACCCCAGGTGGATGGCTCCGCTGCCCGGTCTCCGTATGCGGGGACAATGTCCGGTGCTTTCCAAGCTCCCGGCAGTCCGGGGGTGCATGGTCTCGCGTGACCATCTTGGGCGAGGGGCATTCGTCCACAAGGTGGAAAAGCGGGACGAGGGCAAAGTTGGAGCATCTACGAATAGCCCCAAGTTGCACGTGGGAGCAGGGATGCTCATGTGCGCCCTGAATCCCATAGCTGCACTAGGGCCTGAGCCTACTCACCAGGTGCAGAAGCTCTTTGACACTGAACGGTTTGGTGACAAATGGCGCGCCCTGATGCCGCTTCGGAACTGCTTGAAAGTAGACAGCGGAAGCGAATAAGAACGGGATTCCACGAGCCGCCATTTGATCTGCAACAGGGAACACCGGCCCGTCTCGCAGCTCAACGTCCAAAATGGCCGCATCAACGGTGTGGCTGGCAAGGGAGCTTAGCGCATCGGCAACAGAATACGCAGGCACGACCCGAAATCCCGCATCGCCTAAAGCCTCGACAAAAAGCCAGGAGAGCTCGATCTCGTCCTCGACTACCAAAATGACACTGCCTGATTCAGATTCAGCCGGACGGGTCATGAACTAATGAAGTTGCGGAGAGAATCGAATCGTCCTCTTCGACGTGTCAACGTCGAGCCAAGGGCTTTTGGCTCTGCGTTGACATGCACGCGCCGATAGGCGATGGATTCGTGGCTCAATTCAATTGTTCGTGGATCGCAGTGATGAGCTGTTTGAAGCGGTAAGGCTTCGGCAGAAAACGCACGGACGCAGGAATGGGGGGGAGCTGGGAGCGCTGGAGCCCGGACACCACCAACACACGGGCGCCGGGCTGCGTTTCGGCGACCGCAGCCGCCACCTCAAGGCCTGAAACACCACCCGGCATGCTGACATCCGTAACCACCACGGCGTATTGCGTTTCACCCCTCAACTGGGCGATCGCTTCTATTCCATCGGATGCGGGGGTGACCGCGAAACCCTGATCGGACAACGCTTGGGTCACCACCGAGCGCAAATCGGCTTCGTCTTCAACGAACAGCAAATTAATGGGCATATCAAGGCTCGTGGATAGGAAAGCAAAGCACAATGCGGGTCCCTTTTCCCGGAACGCTGCTCAGTTGGGGAAAGCCGCCTGATTGTTTCGTGAAACCAAACACCTGGCTAAGCCCTAGACCGCTGCCCCGTCCCACGGGCTTTGTAGTGAAAAATGGTTCGAACACGCGTGCCTGCTGGGCGATTGGAATGCCCTCACCATCATCCGCAACGGTCACGCAGACGTGAGGCGCAGGGGCGTGACCCTCTGAGGCAGGATCGAGGGTCTCCTTGGCGCTGGCTGAGATGGTGATAGTGCCGCCGTCGGGCATCGCATCGCGGCTGTTGCACACGAGGTTTAGGACCGCTGCCTCAAGTTGTGCCTTGTCGACGAATACCAAGGGGAGATGCTGGTCGAGGTCGAAGGTCACCTCGACCCCGTCTCCCGCCGAACGCTGCAAGAGTTCATGGGATTCTCGCAGCGCGGCGGCGACATTCAAGGGTTCGGGAGACAGCTTCTGGCCTCGGCCAAACGTCAGTAGTTGTCGCGAGAGCAGCGCCCCACGCTCCGCCGCCCGTAGGGCCGTCTCTATCAGCTTCGACGCAGGGCCGTCCTTAACCCTCAAGCTGATGAGGTCAAGGCAGTTGACAATGATGGTCAGGAGGTTATTGAAGTCATGGGCCAATCCAAGGGTCAGCTTGCCGATGGCTTCCATTTTCTGTGCTTGCAGCAGGCTGTGCTGGACCTTTTCTAGCCGCTCTTGAGCGTCATGACGCTCAGTGATGTCTCTGGTCACTTTGGCGTATCCCACCAACATGCCGTCGACCCAGATGGGATCGATCACTACGCTTGCCAAGAAGCGTGAACCGTCTTGCCGGACCCGCCACCCCTCCTCGATACACCGTCCCTCCGCGGCTGCTGTCCGCAGGTTGCGCTGAGGCACGCCCGCAGCGGCATCCTCGGGGAGGTAGAACCGGGAGAAATTTGTTCCAATGACATCTTGGGCGGTGTAGCCCTTGATCCGCTGCCCGCCCGGGTTCCAAGTCCGAATTACGCCATGCTCGTCAAGCATGTAAATTGCATAGTCAGTGACGGAGTTGACCAAGAGGGCGAACTGTCGGGACTCGTCATTCAACACGTCTTTGGGGTGTTCCAACTGTGTCACGTCCATCTCCCCGGCATCGCGTCACCCTAAGGGACGGTTTGTAAAGAAATCGTAAAAATGCGTGCTCCCGTGCTCGCTTTGATTTGGCCTTTACACACTGATGCTGCGTCATGGTCACACTGTATCTGCATGGATAGAACGCGACACGCGGGAGGGTGGCCGTATGGCAGACGGAATGGGAGCAGTGAGTGTATTCCTGGTAGAGGATGAGCCGAGCTTGATGTATGTGCTTGAGGAGTCGATCAAGACCCTTGGTTACGCGGTCGTTGAGAAGGCGGAGTACCTGCCGGACGCTCTGGAGCGCGCGAAAAGTGTCGCGTTCGATGTGGCAATGCTGGACGTCAATCTGCATGGGCAAGAGTCCTTCCCTGTTGCAGACGTTCTGATGGAGCGGGGAATCCCGTTTGTCTTTACAACGGGGTTTGGTAAAACCACTTTGCCTGAGCGCTTCAAGCGCGCCCCGCTGATGGAGAAGCCGTTTCGTCTCAAAGACATCCATCGCGCGATCACTGAGCTTCAAGGGAAGCTGTCGGCTTGACCGGGTCTTTATAACTTCGCCTGGTCTTCACGCAAACATCGCCTCCCGGCGATGCCTCGCTGGATAGGGTGCGTTCTCCCTTGTCCAACCAGGAGATTTCCATGGCCGAACCCAAAGAGAACCTGCTTGACTGGCTGCGCGACGCCCATGCAATGGAGCAGCAGGCGGAGACGATGTTGAAGGGGCAGGCGTCCCGTATTGAGCACTATCCCGTGCTGAAGGCGCGGATCGAAGAGCACATCCAAGAGACGATCGGACAACGAGAGCTGCTCGAGGGCTGCATCAAGCGTCTCGGCGGCTCTCCATCCACCATCAAAGACGTGATGGGAAAAATGGCCGCATTCGGCCAGGCGCTGGGTGGGATGACCGCATCCGACGAGATCGTGAAAGGCGCGATGGCCGGCTACGTGTTCGAGCACTTTGAAATTGCCTCATACACCGCTTTGATCGCAGCGGCCAAGACCGCCGGTGACCCGGAAACCGCACGCGTGTGTCAGGAAATTCTGGTCCAGGAAGAGGCGATGGCCGACTGGCTTGCAACGCATTTGCCGGAAGTTACCGAAGAGTTCCTGGTGCGCGATGCCGCCCCCGGTGTTGAGGCAAAGAAGTAAAGTCCCGCTCATCATTGCCGACGCCCCGTCGGAGGGTTTCACTCTCCGACGGGGCGACGAGGACGCCCGGTTTATCTTGTCCGCCGATAGCTCAAGCATCGACGGAGTTCACCCAGGGCCGGCAAGACCACCAGAAGCATCGCGGGCACAAGCGCAAAGGCCCATAAGGCGGCTGGCGCCGGGTCAAACGCCACGACTGGTCCGACATGGGTGCTGGGCAGTGACCAGTAAACGGCACCTACCGCGACCCACGGCGCTAAGTCCAGAATGCTGTGGACGTGCTGCTCCAAGGGGCGAATCGCGCGCTTGGGATAGGCCACCCGCGTGTCCCAATAGCCTGTTATTGCGTGCAGGCACACCAGTGCCAAGAGGATGGCGAAAAGCCCATGCGAGGCTCCGAATCCCAGCCAAAGAACCGTCGCCAGCCCGAGGATCGCAATCTGAGCCAAGTGCAGCCTTGACTCCGGAATGCCCGAGGTGGATTCGATACTGCTGGCCCTGTGCAGCCAGAAATCCATGGCGCCCGCAACCAACCAAAGGACATACAGGACATGCCAGGCCGTTACGTCCATGGCGGGATCGGGCTTTCGATGTTGAAGGTCCGGCTGCGTCTAAAGCTCATAGCGATTCCTCCTGACAGGTCAAGCATCGGTTGGTCCGGAAATTCTAGAAAAGCCGCTCGCACGACGATGTGTTTTCGGCACGAGGGACTTACCCGTTCCGCTTGACGGGCCTGAGATTCCCTCGGTTTGACGGACCCTTGACGCCACGCTGACACGCCGTGCCGTCTGGGGAGCGGATATTCGTCTTCAACCTTGTCAGGAGAAACGTATGAGTGCTTATCCACAATTTACGGCAGCAACGCCGCGGGTAACTCGGATGGAGATGGCTGATCTGTACGTGGGCGATGACACCACCGTGGTCCAGCTGGACGCGCTCCCCTGCGAGGCCTGGATCAAGAACCTCCGAGAATTGGTGAGTCAGTGCTCAGAGCTCGCCGGAGCAAAGGTGGAGGTGGAGGGCTCGTGGGTCCACTTCATCGGAGTACGGAAGGCTTTTGGCCCTGTTGCGCCCCGCGTATTGGAAGTCATCGCAGCCGCAGGCGAGATGGCCTATGCCCCCCACACCGTTCGGCCGTCATTGTTTACCTCGGCCGCGGACTTAGCGATGCAGTGACACGGCGCCAGTGACGCCGACCGCCCAAATGCTTCCAAGGGCGCTCACGGGATGACCATGGCTGATGACAAGAGACTGGACACGGTATCGATTCCCTGCGCGGTGTCATCCAGCCGGAATAACTCAACTAGACTCTAGTACCCCCGGGGGAGATCGAAGGTGCAGAGGGTTCAGATGAGCGAGCGCATGACCCTCAGCCATGCCACCCATGCCACCCAATGCGATGGCGCTCCACACAGGCGGCCAGTTCCCGGCGGACTACCTGGGATCCGCTCGTGGCCAGAAGTGGACCTTGGCCCCACGGATAGCACAAGGGACCTGCTATCCAATTTTATCGCTTTGGTGACGAGGCAACAGGCGCCCCTATTTGGATGCACCCTTGGTCACTCGCCGCGCCTGTCTCAAGTGTCGGGGCGTCCGCTGGCCAAAATGGGGTGCAGGCTCGGTCTTAGCTTTCTCGCTCAACGGGATCGGTTAGGGATGTTTATCGGGGGTAGGGCGGATGACCGCTTCTAGCCGCAAGCGGATACCTGGCGCGGTACGAGGTCATCGATTCCATCTCTGGAAGGATTGAACGCAGGGGTACTCACTCTTCGAGCACTGATGTGCCACTTACCCACGTCGGCTTGCGATCATGCGCGCCGCATCCTGCGAGGGTGGCAAACCGAAGGCACGCGCGTATTCGCGGGTGAACTGGGTGGGACTTTCATAGCCGACATCAAGAGCGGCTGCTGTAACGCTTGTTCCCCGCGTCGACAGAATTTGGCGGGCCTGCAGCAGGCGCAGCTGTTTCTGATATTGAAGCGGACTCAGTGCGGTGGCGGACTTGAAGTGCCGGTGGAAGGCCGACTCGCTCATTGCCACCTGTTCGGCCAAGGCGGCGATTCGAAGCGGTTTGGCGTAGTCGCTACGGATGCGCTGGATCGCGCTGCTGATACGCGCCAGCGCCGAATCCGGTGTGGCCAACTGCCGCAGCATGCACCCATGTGGCCCCTGCAGCACGCGGTACAGGATCTCGCGCTCGTACGCCGGCGCCAGCGCGGGTATCTCGCCGGGGCGTTCCATCAGGCGCAGCATGCGCACCCACGCATCCATCAGCTCCGGGGTGACGGCAGCGACGTTGAAGGCCTCGGTCTGGGTGGAGGGCTCGCCGCGCCCGGTGGCGGCATCGGTGGTGTCGCACAGCAGCGCTGCGATGATGCCGAGGTCCAGCGTGAGGCTCACCGCCAGGTACGGCTCGCCGGTGCTGGCCGGGTGCACCGCACCCACCGCCGGCAGGTCCACGGACATGATGAAGTACGTGGCCGGGTCGTATTCGAGGGTCTTCTCACCCACCGTCATGGATTTGCTTCCCTGCAGGATCAGGTTGATCATCGGCTCGTATACGGCCGCCAGGGCATGCTCCGGGATCTCGCCTTGCACCATGGCAACGCGGGGAATGCCCGTATCGGTACGGCGATTTTCGGCATGCGCCGCGAGGCGGCGCAGTTCTTCCAGTGCGTTGTCCATGACAACATTGGACACCTGCCGCAGGGGGCTGGCAAGGCGGAAAGCAGGAATAGGCAGGAATTGGCGAGGATCAGGTCGGCGCGCGGCAGCCGGCGACCCTAGCCTGTGCATCTCCCCCCACTGCACAGGACCACCTGCATGAAACACGTACTGATCACCGGCGGCAGCCGCGGCATTGGTGCCAGCGCCGCTTGGCACTGCGCGCAGCGCGGCATGGGCGTCATCCTCACCTACAACGCCCAGCCCCATGCTGCCCAGCTGGTAGTGGAGCGCATGCAGGCAGAAGGCGGCACGGCAGTGGCCCTGCAGCTGGATGTGGGCAACACCGGCAGCTTTGCGGCATTTGCCGCGAAGGTGAAGCACACCTTGCAGGAAATCTGGGGCGCCTCCGCGCTGGGGGGCCTGGTGAACAACGCCGGGTTTGGGCTGTTCAATCCGATCGAGACCGTGACCGAGGAACAGTTCGACGGTCTGTTCAACGTGCACCTGAAGGGGCCGTTCTTCCTTACCCAGGCACTGCTGCCGCTGCTGAGTACTGGCGCGAGCATCGTCAACGTCACCAGTGCCACCACGCGTGTGGCCACCGCCGGGGTGGCGCCATACGCTGCCTTCAAGGGTGGGCTGGAGGTGCTTACCCGCTACATGGCCAAGGAGTTCGGCGAGCGCCGCATCCGCGTCAATGCCGTCGCACCCGGGGCGATCCGTACCGAACTGGGCGGCGGCCTCAATGATGAATTCGAAGCCCTGCTGGCCGCGCAGACGGCACTGGGTCGGGTAGGTGAGCCGGACGACGTGGGCCGCGTCATTGCGGGGCTGCTCGGTGATGAACAGGCCTGGGTCAATGCGCAGACCATTGAAGTGGCAGGCGGCTACAACATCTAGTTCGCAACGGGAGTACGACATGCTCGACCACATTTTCCTCACTGTCACCGACACCACCCGCTCAGTCGCGTTCTACACGGCCGCGCTGGCCCCTCTGGGCATCGTCAACCGGCTCGACTACGACGGCCGGCAGGGGCCCCCCGGCCACCCGGACCTGAAAGGCTTCGGCGCGGGCGGCCGGGTCTTCTTCTGGCTGCGGCAGGGCGTGGCGGCGGCGCAGGCGGCACACGTTGGCTTCGTGGCAGATTCCAGCGCGATGGTCGATGCAGCGCATGCCGCCGCGATGGCCGCTGGCGCCAAAGAGATCCATCCGCCTGGTCCGCAGCTGCACTACGACCCGCGCTACTACGCCGCGCAGGTGCGCGACCCGGATGGCTACAGCCTGGAGTTCGTCTACAAAAGCTGGCAGCACGGCCATGAATGACGCCGCCGCATCGGACCCCGTGCAGGCCACGGTCGTTGACTTCATCAACGCCACGAACGCCTTCGATATCGAACGGGCCTTGACCTTGTTCAGCACGACGGCAGTGATCGATGACCCGTCCACCGGATGCACCTTCAACGAGCACGCCGGTGTGCGCGACTATCTGGAAAAGTACTTCCTGGGTTACCACACGGTTACCCGGCTGCTGTCGCTGGAAGGTCTTGGCGATGTACGTGCAAGAGCCCGGGTCGATTTCACTGGCGATTTCGGTCACGAGATCGGATTGCTTCTAGTGGCCTTGGATTCCGCAGGCCGTATCTCCCGCATTGACGCCGCACTCGAATAGAGTGGCGAGGAACACACCATGAAAACACTGATGATCTACGGTGCATCCGGCTACACCGGGCGCATGGCTGCCGCGCACGCGAAGGAAGCTGGGCTGAAGCTGGTATTGGCAGGGCGCGACGAAGCTCCGCTGCAGGCGCTGGCCACACGCCTTGGCGTGGAGTACCGCGTGTTCGCGCTGGATAACGCTGGCGATGTGGACTACGGGCTGCAGGACGTCGCGGTGCTGCTCAACTGCGCTGGGCCGTTCGCGCATACCGCAGGAGCACTGATGGAGGCTTGCCTGCGTGGCGGCGTCCACTACCTGGATATCGCCGCCGAGCTGGACAGCTACCAGCTGGCCGAGCGCCATGACCTGAGCGCCGCCAAGGCAGGGGTGATGCTGATGCCGGGTAGCGGGGGCAGCGTGGCGATGCTTGGCAGCCTGGCCGCGCGTGCGGTTGAGCGTGTGCCGTCCCCGGTGTCCATCCGTATCGCCCTGCATGTAGCGGGTTCGATGTCGCGCGGATCGGCGCTCAGTGCCAGCCAGCACGTAACGGCCACGTGCCTGATGCGAAAGGATGATGTGCTCACGCCGCGTGCGACGGACGCGCTGCGCGACCTCGATTTCGGCACCGGCCCGTTGAGCTGCTTCCCGGTGACGCTGCCCGACCTGATCACCATCGCCAGGCAGACCGGGGTGGGCGATATCGAAACCTACGTGCATGTCTCAGGCAGCGCGTTCCCCGAGGGCGGAATTGATGGGCTGCCGGATGGGCCCACCGCGCAGGAGCGCGCCGACAACCGGTACCAGGCAACAGTAGAGGTGGTCGGCGCCGACGGCGCCATCACCCGCGCGGTGCTGGATACCGTGAACGGCTACAGCTTCACGCCCTTGGCCGCGGTCGTGGCTGCACGCCGTGTGCTGGCAGGGGAGGCACGCCCAGGCTTCCAGACGCCTGTAGGTGTATTCGGCAGCGGCTTCGCCGAGACCATCGCCGACACCCGTATCAGCTTCATTGACCCAACCACCCCCACGCCTCGCTAAGGAATCCACCCCATGTCATTGCCCCTCAACGCTTCCGATACTCTTCGCGACACACATGCCGTGGTCGACACGCTGTACCGCTTCGCCGCAGGTATCGATCTGCGCGACCGCAAGCTGCTCTCGTCGGCCTTTACAGAGGACGCCATCTCCGACTTCCGCCCCGCCGGCGCAAAGGCGGGCTTCGAGTACCCGGTGCTGCAGGGGCGGGAAACCATCGTCGAGGCGCTGTCCACTTCGCTCAACGGGCTCGATACCTCCCACTCGTTCAGCAACCCGAGGGTGGCGGTGGACGGTGATACGGCCCGGGTGGATGTGTTGGTCGAAGCGCAGCACGTATCAAGGGTCGACGGCACACGCCAGTATCTGATGAAGAACCGCTACGACGTTTTCTTGGCCCGCCGCGACGCGGGGTGGGAGATCAAGCATGTGATAGTGGACAACGTCTGGAGGACCGGTGATCCGGGCGTGCTCGCCGGAATCTGAGCGGAGTGGGTGGTCAGTGGTCCGCTTCTGGCCGAAAGCGGACCTTGGCCCACCGGATAGGACAGGGGAGCCGCTATCCAGTTTTAGGATTAGAGGGATTTATCGGGGGTAGGGCAGGGGGCAGCCATCGAGCCGAAGCGGACACGCCGCATTGCGCTGCAGAGGGCACTCTGACACCTCTGCGCCGGTTCTCCGATTCTGGTCGCGGATCAAATGTTCACCCGCAAGCGCTTGGCGCGCTCCTTGAAGGCACGCTCTCCGCCTTCGAGGATGTCGCACACGTGCTGACGGATAACCGGGTTCTCAAGACTGCCGCTCTCGTAAGTAATACGCGGCAACTGGCCGGGCCTGTGTGGTCCGCACTGCGCCACAATAACCTGGTCCGCATCGGTGTTCACCACCAAGTTGGCGTTGTGCGTCACAATCACGATCTGGCGCCGCTTCTTTGCGTCGCGGAAGCGATGCACCAGCTCTTGGTAGATGGATTGAGGGTCCAGATTCTCTTCGGGCTGATCAATGATCAGTGGCCGGTCATCTTCCGCATCTATGGCCAAATAGAGCAGCAGCAAGACGATGCCGCGCGTACCAGGCGACAATTGCTCGATATCTACGCCGTCATACTGCAACCCGTAGCCAACAGTTATGTGATCGGTGCCGTACAGCCAGTCCGAGATGTTGCGCGCCCAAACACGGAACTCGGCGTTCTCCGGCTTGTGGGACCGGAGCGCCAACTCATTGGCCTTAACGAAATCGAGCAAGGCCGCGGCAGCCTGCGAAGCGTCACCGGTCGTCCACGCCGCCATTAGCGCGGCGCGCGCCGACCGCAGCAACTCACCGCGCCCCTTAAACGGGCCGTTGGTCCGCAAATCCAGTAGATCCTCACCCTTGGCGGCCCATCGTGCCACGTCTACATTGCGACGCACCGAGAACGATAATTTTGACAGAGAGCCCGCCGCCTTATCGATGCGCGCCTTGATGGGCGCGTAGAGAACGGCAAGTTCCTGCTCCTCCTCAACGATGGCTTCGAAGACGGCGGTATAGGCTCCGCGGCGCGCATCGACCAGGGCGCGGATGCGCTCGTCTGCCCCTTGAATGCGCTCGATCTGCTGGACAAGCTTGGTCAGCGCGGACTCGGCCTTGGTGATCTTGTCCGAAAGGGTGGTGAAGCGTTTGGCGTTTTGCGCGTCGACACCGACCAGGGTGCGCAGGCGAGCGAGCTCCCGCTCAAGGAGTGAGAGCGATTGATCAGCGAGGTTAACGTCCACGGGGATCAGCGCGACGGCCGGATCGGGATTGGCCTGAGCCACCGGATCGGTTTCCGCGGGGCCTTGCAGCGCAGCAACAGACAGGCTTGCCTGTTTGATGCGCTCGGTCAACAACGTGTCAACCGGGCCGGCATAGTCGAGCCTGAAGGCTTCCCAGTCATTGGCACTGAGGCCGGCATGCTCACGTTCTTGCTTCATGTCGGCGAGTAGAGATGGCGCCTGTCGGGTGCGGAAGTCGCGCACGTCGTCTTGCAAGTGAAGCAGGGCTAGGTGTCGACCCTTGGCTTGGTCTACCAATTGTCGCTTCGCATCGACCGCGAGCGAAACCTGCTCATGGCGCCTTGCGCGGTCTTCGTTGCCCTTGGCAACCAGTGAGTTGCGGTCGGCCTTGTCCCTTTCGATCGCACGTTTCTTCTCGTCCCGGTCCTTCTCAAGCGCCTTCAGGCCGTCCTTCTTGACACGTTCGTCGGTGAGATCTGCGGAAGCCTTGGTCAGGGCGAGTTGCTGGCGTTCACGCTTCTGGCGCGAAGTTTCCAGCCGAAGGCCCAGCAACTCCTTGAAAGAGTCGGCTCCCTGACGTTCGTTGAGAGGATGGGCATTGAAAATCACACGTTCGACTTCGGTGACCAAAGCATCGTTCAAGCCTTCCGCCGAGCAGAGCTGGTCAACGAACTGCTGCGACAGGTACTGGACGTAAGGGTTGGCTAGGAAGTCCTCCATGTCGGTCTGGGAGAGTTCATTACCAGTCGTTTCGCCAGATGCCCATTGCAATTCGGCTTTGCTGTCAGCGAGGTGCTGTTTCGCGCGAAGGATGAAGGACCGCTCGTTCAAATGAGGGGAGAGCGCAAGGCCTCCTGCCGCAATCAGATCGGCCAAGGCGGTTTTCCCCGAACCCCGTGCGCCGATCACGGCAACCAGTCCCGCGTTCAGCTCAACGGAACCATTCGCGATCCAGGGCGCGTTCGTCACCGACAGCGAGTTGATGGTGTGGCTGCCTAACGCGCCGCGCGGTGGCTCGGCGCCGATGGAAACACGCTCTTCGGGTTCGATGCATGCCTGGCGTAGCGAATCGAACATCAGATCGCCCTTGATCCAGCAGCGGCGGTCACCGTCAGGCTGTCCGGCCTTGGCGATGGAATGCGCATCCGACCCATGCAGGCAAGGCTTGCATCCGTTGTACTGGCTCTCAAGCTCCGCGACGGTAGCCGACTCCTTGCCCAGCCAGAAGCGGATCTGCTTGGGATTGGAGCTGAAGATGATGTGCGCAAGACCCTCGAGGTTCTTGCGCTGCGCCGCGAAAGAAGCGGTTGCGTCGCGCAGACCCGAGGTTCCGTCCTTCTCTCCGCCTGCGACAGCGATCAGGGCATTCTTCTTGATCCACTCGTTTTTTGACCAAGCCTGCTTGAGCTGGTCGAAGTTCACTTTGAACTGGTTGGCACCTTCGGACCGGGCTGCCTCGTCGTCTGTCAAGCCTGGTTTGTGGGCGCGACCCAAGCGGATGAGGTCGCTGCGTTGGCAGCGGTAGGGCTCGCCCAGATAGGAAAATTCGAACTCCAGCAGAAAGCGCTTGATCCGATCGACGTGGTCGGCATCATGCGGAGAAAAGAGCAGGTGGATGTTGACCGCCGATGCCTTCGCAGTTTCGATGCCAAGCCGCAGTTCGACGTTGGGGAATATCAGGCCTACGCTAGGTAAACGTCCAAGACGTTTTTCGTCGACGACCTTCTCATAGCGTTCGATACCGAAATAGTCAGTGACACCTATCGCGCGAATTGGCGGGTTCGAGGCTTCGATAGCGTCCAAGAATGCGGCCCAAGGATCTGCCCCTCCGTACTGGTCGTTCAGAGCCGTGCCAGGTGTGTGGATGTGAGGGTCCCAGCGATGCCAGATGGAGCCTCGTTTGCTTTGTATATCGAATTGAGTCTTCACGTGCGTCAGAGGGTTGTGGTCAGATTTGGCTTACCATTGTGCAGGTTGAAGCCGACCGATTGTTGGGGCCTTTCTCGTGAGCATGGATGGCCACCCAGAACGCCAATTCAAGCGTCCGCTCTTGGCCGTTTGCACACGAGCCCAGGTCACTTCAGCAGACGAGCAGCAGGGTTGTCTTCCGCTGCTCCGGCCTGGAAGTACCCAATCACACTCGCCACGGAGCGATGCTCCGTCATTGCCATCACCGCAGGCAAGGGCACCCCTTGCTTGCCGGCCTCGGTCACAAACCCCGACCTTAGACTATGCGCCCCAAAGTCACCTTCCAACCCCGCCAAGCGTGCCCGGCGCTTCACGATAGTGGCCACTGAGCCGGGGAGGAGGGCAGGGCCGACGCGATCCTTCCATATCCGCCGGAAAATCGCTCCTTCGCGGATTTTCGCCGCATCGAGCCAGGCAGCCAACGCCTCGGCGCTGCGCCCCAGGATCGGCTTGTCCGGCGTCGAATCCACGGTCACCCCCGCCTGCTGGGTCTTGGAGTACTCCAGCCGGTAGATGTAACCGTCCTCACCGACCTTGCGCAGATCGCGCATGTCCGCCGCCGCGATCTCGCTGCGCCGCCGCCCGCCGCTGGCAAAGCCAAAGCAGAGCAGGGCGCGATCGCGCAGGCCTTCCAAGCTGCCATCGCAGGTCGCAAGAATGGCCTCGAGCTCGGCCCGGGTAATCGCGGTCTTCTTGGTCGGGCGCTCGCCACGCTTGACCGAGGCGCGCCGGGCCCGGCTCAACAGCGTGCGAACGCTGGGCAGCTCGCATGGGTTGGTCAGGCGCTTGAGCTTGTGCGCTGTCGACAGCACGGCCACCCGCTGGACCACGGTCGACAGCTTCAGCGGCCCGACCTTGGCCTTGAGACCGGCAGCCACAAGCGTCTGGTCGATCGCCGGCGGCAGCTCACTGATCAGACACGTCTTGCTCTTGCGCTGGATGTGGTCGACCAGGAACTGGATCACCACGGCCTCGCTGGCCGGCAAGGCCAGCTCGACGCGGTAACGGGCCTGGTGCCAGCCGGCCCAGTAGCGCAGGGCGGTGGCGTAGCTGCGGGTGGTGTTGGCGGCGGCCGCTTCGGCGAGCAGTTCGCGCACCGCATCGGCGGCCTGTTGGGCCAGCTGCTCGGGCAGCACTAGGTTCGCAGCCGTCGCCGCCACAGCAGGTAACGTGGTATTTCGCTTCATACTATGTAATGTACGTTATGGAAATGGGCATGTACTGACGATAATCATCACTTATCACCAGTACGGAATCAACGGGGCAGGGTGCCCATACAGGAGGCAATTCTATGGCTCGCGGCATCACCGAATCCGACGTTCACACAGCTGCTGACGAACTGGTCGCCAGGGGCGAGCGACCAACGGTAGAGCGCATCCGCGGCCACCTTGGTACGGGGTCACCCAACACGGTGACGCGCTGGCTGGAGACTTGGTGGGAGAATCTAGGCACTCGCCTGCAGCCGGAGCGACCAGATCTGAAGGACGCTCCCGCCGTTCTTGCGGAGATCGCCGGGCAGTGGTGGGCGCTGGCCCTACAGCATGCTCGAGAGGCGGCCCTGGTAGATCTGGCCGAGGCCAGGCGGGAGCTCTCAGCTGAGCGCGAAGAGCACCACCGTCAGCAGGAGGAGTTAGAAAAACAGGCGAGCGAGATTCGCTCTCTTTCAGAGGCAGCCGATCTTTCGGAGAAGCTTGCCACTGCACGTGCGACAGAGCTTCAGAGACTAGTGGAGCAACTCCATGCCCAGATCGGCGAGCTGAAGCAACAACTGAAATCTAGTCACCAGCGTGTGGAACTGCTGGAGGCAGCGCGGGATTCACTCGACGCTAGGGTGCAGGAAGTCCAGGAGTTGGCGAGATCTGAGCGAGAATCGCTTGGCCAGTACGTCAGATCTGCCGAGGATCGAGCGCTACGCGACGTAGATCAGGCCCGGCAAGAAGTCAGACTGCTGCAAGCGCAGCTTGCTGCGACGGTAAAGAAACACGCCGGCGTTGAGGCGGACCTCCGGCATGCCGTGGAGCGAGCGCAAGCCGCAGCCAGTTCGGCAACCGCTGAGGCGGACAACCAGCGCGGAAGGAGCGCCGCGCTTGAGGAGCAACTTGCGAGGCTCCAAAGTCTGCCCGCCGAATTCGAGGCAGCGCTTCGGCGAAATCAGCAAGCTCAAAAATCTCCTAAGAAAGCTTCAAAACGAGCTAAGAAGGCCACGGCCAAGGCACCATAGGCTCACGTGAGTGTCTTCCGCTTCGCGGCAGCGGCGATTGCGGCGCGTATTTCAGTGATCACTTGGTCGTGCGGAATCGTCGGCCTACTGTCAGCCAGGGCGCGCTCGACCTTTGCCTGAAACCACTGAGTGTGGCTCTTTGCCTTTTCAGCAAAGTCCTCAGCAGAGCCAAATTCGGTGGGTCGGGCATTGGGCTTGTCCATTGTCAGAGCGTACCCCAATTTCTTCGGGGCGCCTTATAGGCGCTCGGAACTATGGAGAAGGCGCCTGGGCGAACGCTCTTATGCGGCCCCTCTGTTTCCCTAGATGCTGTCATCTGAGCAACAAAAAACCTCAATGAAATCAATGGCTGGCAGGGTTAAGGGTAAAATTGACAACAATTAGGAAAGCCGACAGCCCACGTGGTACCTCACTGCGGCCGCCAGCGTCTTTACATAATATACATTATGCGAAATGGCGTAACGCGCCGTTTGGCGTGGGTCTGGCTATGGATCAAGTCTTGCCTCCCTTCCCGGGAACCGAACAAAGACGAGATTGAGGCCACATGTTCACCCTGAGGGCTACAGCCTTGAACCATGCGACATGACCTAGTGGTCGCTGACCTGCAACATCGCCCCCGAATGGCGGCTGATGATGCAGGAAGCCCGGCTACGGACGACGCGATAATGGATTCCAGCGTCGTAGACCTGCGCGAACGCGTCAGAATTTGCAGAGACCGGCTACTGCTCCCGGCAACGCTGCCAGCCGCCCGCATGAGCATGGATTTGCTCCCATTCATTCGGGAGCTTTCGGAACGCTTGACCGCCGATACATGCGGTTCCCGAGCGTTTGGAGGCGTCTGACCCCAAGGGAGGCAGGTTGATCACGTTGTCCGAAGGACCCGGGCGCCCAGCGCGCTGGGCCTCAGCTGACAGAGTGCGGGCCTCAACGCGTTCGCAATACGCCTTCATGCTCGGATGCGGGTGGTTCGGCCATGCCAATTCTTGGCAGTTGAAGGGCGAGGTGCTCTTTGACATCGAGTTGTAGGCAGCCTTGGGCGCCGTAGGCAAAGGCTTGGGTCCGGGGCCCGTTGCAGAGTGCAACTGAGCCTGCGAAGACCAGGCAAGCGAAAAAAGCAGCAGTCCTGCTGAAATCCTTTTGAGCATGAGCTTCCCCATGTAGCTGGGGGAAGCTTACCGCCTCAAACGTACCGCTGGTGAGTTCCCTGCCCGGCTCGAACATCAGGCGCACGCGCAATCTCGACTCGCGCGGCGCCTGTGCTCAACTCAAGCCGACGCTGCAGCCGCAATCTTGATCGACTTGACGTTCACGAACTCCTTGAGACCTTCCGGACCGTGCTCACGACCGTAGCCGGACGCCTTCACGCCACCGAACGGAAGCGCTGGGGAAGCGACGTCGAAGGTGTTGATGAACACCATACCCGTGTCGAAATACTTACTGGCCAGTTCCCGGGCGCGCTGCACGTCACGGCTGAAGATGCCCCCGCCCAGGCCGTAGCGGCTGTCGTTGGCGATGCGCAATGCATCCATATCGTCTTCGGCGCGGATGATGGCCGCTGCAGGACCGAACAGCTCATCCTCATAGGCCACCTGCCCCGGTGCTACATCTGCAAGTACGGTGGCCGGGTAGAACCAGCCGGTGCGGTCTGGCACTTCGCCGCCAACCACCAGACGCGCTCCCTGCGAGACGCTCTTGGTCACTTGTTCGTGCAGCTTGTCGCGCTGTGGCTTGGAGACCATCGGGCCGAGCTGGGTGTCGTCGGCATTCGGGTCGCCCGTCCGGATCGCTTCGAACGCCTTTGCATAAGCGCTGACGAAGGCCTCGTAATTCTTCTTTGTCACGATGAAGCGCTTGGCGTTGACGCAGGTCTGCCCGTTGTTGAACAGGCGGCCTTTGACACAGGTCGCCACCGCCAGATCGAGGTCGGCATCATCGAGCACCAGATAGGCGTCGTTGGAGCCCAGCTCAAGCACCGTCTTCTTCAGGGCCGCGCCGGCCTTGGCTGCCACGGTGCGCCCTGCCGCTTCGCTTCCGGTCAGTGTCACCGCGCGCACCAGGTCGTTTTCCACGATGCCATTCGATTGATCGTGGCTGATCAACAGGACCCCGAACAGCCCTTTGGGCAGCCCGGCACTTTCGTAGATATCACGCAGCAGCAGTCCGCTGCCGGTGCAGCTCTCGGCATGCTTGAGCAGCACGCCATTGCCGGCCATCAGGCTGGCGATGGAATAGCGGATCGCCTGGTAAGCCGGGAAGTTCCACGGCTGAATGCCGTAAACCACGCCGATCGGCGCGTGGGTTACGATGCCGGTGGCGCCTTCGACATCGCGCTCCTCGTCGGCCAGAACCACAGGCCCCTGCTTGGCGGTGTAGTCACAGATACCGGCACACAGCTCGATTTCAGTACGGCTGTCTTCAATGAGCTTGCCGACCTCGTCGGTCATCAGCTGTGCGAACTCTTCCTTGCGCTCGCGAAGCACTTTGGCGATGTTCGCAATCACCTTCGCTCGCTCATCCAGACTGCGCAGACGCCATTGGGTAAAGGCATCATGGCTTGCCTTCACGACGGCGGCGGCTTCGGCGTCAGACATGTAGGAATAGGTAGAGACCACTTCTTCGGTCAGCGGATTGATCGTGGTCAGTTGCTTGTTGGGCATGGAAGGAGACTCTGCACTGCAAAAGGAGGTCCATACAGGGTCGTCGTCGTGCGGTTCCTCCACCGTGAATTCTTCAGCGATGCGCATCACTGGAGGTTCACTGGATCTCGTTGGTTCAGTGCGCGTTCGGGACGGAAGCATCAGGTGTGTTTCGCATGGATGCTGGGCATTTCAGTAGAAATACTGACCGCAGGACAGTGGATACGCGCTTGTCGCGGTGCGGCATGCAGATGACAGTGGCCATGGAACCTTATGAGCCCATTGCCATGCGCCTGATGCCTTGCGTGTCCTCGATTTCGCTGATGTCGATCCTGCTGCTACCCGCCTGCCAGCGCCAGGAGAACTCGCCTGCCCGCTCGGAAGCAGCGCCAGCGCCTGCACCGGAGACCCGCCCCGCCACAGCCGACGACCAGGATCAGGCAGAGGCGCGCGCGATCGCGAAGGAGGCCTACATCTATGCGTTTGCGATGCTCGAGAATTACAACACGCTCTACAAGCAGGTGGCCTCGCCCGAGGCCCCGGAGTACGTCGGCGGCTTCGGCAGGTTCCGGCACTATTCCGAGCTGTATACGCCGGACAACCACGATGTGGTGACGCCCAACAACGACACGCCCTACTCCTGGGCCTGGCTGGATCTGCGCGCGGAGCCCTGGGTCGTGACCGTGCCCAAGGTGCCCGAGGGGCGTTACTACGTGCAGCAGTGGGTGGACCTGTTCACCTACAACTTCGCCTACATCGGTTCGCGCGCGACCGGCAACGGGGCGGGCAGCTATCTGATTGCCGGGCCGGGCTGGAATGGCGACAAGCCGGCTGGCATCAAAGAGGTGTTCCCATCCGAAACCTCGCTGGTCCTCACGCTCACCCGCACCGCGTTGAACAGCCCTGGGGACATCGCCAACGTCAAGAAGATCCAGGAGGGGATGAAGCTGCAGCCTTTGAGCAGTTACCTGAAGACTCCGGCGCCTCCAGCCGCTGCGCAGATCCAGTTCCCCCCGTATGACGCCGAAAGGGCGCACTCGCACGACTTCATCCGCTATCTGAATTTCCTGCTGCAGTTCACCCAGCCGACGAATCCGGACGAAGCCGGGTTGATGGCGCGTTTCGCCAAGATAGGTATCGGGCCCGGGCAGCCTTTCGATGCCACTGCGCTGAGCCCGGCCCGTCTGGCCGCCATAGATGCCGGCGTCGCCGATGCCAAGGCGGCGATGGCCGAAAAGGCCAAGGCGACGCTCTCGTCAAATGGCCTGTTCGGCTCACGCGCGTTCCTGAAGAACGATTACCTCACCCGTGCCATCGGGGCCGAGAAGGGGTTGTATGGAAACTCGATCGAGGAGGCGTGGTACGGCGGGTATGTCGGCGACGGCAATGCGCTGTCGATGATCCACTTCAGCAAGGAGGCCCTGCCCCCGGCGAAGTTCTTCTGGTCGGTCACGCTGTACGCGCTGCCAGACCGTTTCCTGTACGCCAACGACCTGAAACGCTACTCCATCGGTGACCGCACCCCCGGACTCAAGTACGACGCCGACGGCGGGCTGACGCTGTATATCGGCCACGCCTCGCCGGGGAAGGAGAAGGAGAGCAACTGGCTGCCGGCACCGGCCGGCCCCTACAGCGCGGTCGGGCGTGTTTACGGCCCGAGCCGCGCCGCCATCGAAGGCAAGTGGAACCTGCCTCCCCTGCAGCCGGTGCAGAACCCGACCCCCTGATTCAAGGAGAGATGCATGTACCACCATCGAATTCGATCGGCTACGGGAATCGGGATGCTGCTTGCCCTGGCCAGCGGCATGATGCTCAGCGCCTGCGGCGAGCGATCGTCCGGCAATGAGAAGGACCGCGACGCCGCGGCAGGTCACGCCCCTGCCGCATCCCCTGCTGCTCCCGCCGCATCGGCAGACACTGTTGCGCTGGAAGAAGCCAGGACCATCGCGCGCGACGCCTACGTCTACGGTGTCCCGATGGTGGACACGTACAAGACCGTCTATGCGTTCAACGTCGACACCTCCAACCCGCAGTACAAGGGGCCGTTCAACGCCATCCTGAACATCGCCCGCGTGTTCACCCCGGACGACACTGCCTTCGTGACGCCGAATTCGGACACGCCCTACTCCTTTGCCATGCTGGATCTGCGGGCAGAGCCGGTGGTGATCACCGTGCCCAGGATGGCGAAGGATCGTTACTTCGTCTTCCAGCTGACGGATCTTTACACCTTCAATTTCGACTACATCGGCAGTCGCACGACTGGCAATGACGGCGGCAGCTTCCTGATCGCCGGGCCGGGCTGGAAGGGGGAAGCGCCCAAGGGCATCACCAAGGTGATCCGCTCGGAGACCGACCTGGTCAGCGTGGTTGGCCGCACCCAGCTCTTCAACGCGGCAGACCTGGAGAACGTGAAGAAGATCCAGGCCGGCTACAAGGTGCAGCCGTTGTCAGCCTTCGCCGGGACACCAGCACCGCCGCCGGCGCCTGCCATCGCATGGATCACGCCCACGCCGCCGGCGCAGGATCGGACGTCGCTGGAGTTCTTCAACCAGCTGGCGTTCCTGCTGCAGTTCGCGCAGCCGCCGCATCCAAGCGAGGCGGCCCTGCGCGAGCGCTTTGCCACGCTGGGTATCGAGCCGGGCAAGCCCTTTGATGCGAACCGCCTGCCGCCGCCGATGCAGGCTGCGCTCAAGGAGGGCATGGCCGAAGGGCAGAAGCAGATCGATGACAAGCGCGCGTCGCTGGGCGGCAAGACCGATGCCCTGTTCGGCAGTCGGGACTTCCTGAAGAACGACTACGTCGCCCGTGCGACCGGGACCCAGGTGGGCATCGGCGCGAACTCCCGCGAAGAGGCGATGTACCCCATCCTGGACAAGGATTCCGAAGGCCAGCCCCTGGACGGCAGCAAAGGCGCCTACACCCTGCGCTTTGCCAAGGACCAGCTGCCGCCCGTGGACGCCTTCTGGTCGGTCACGATGTACGGACTGCCGTAGCAGCTGCTGGTCAAGAATCCGATCAACCGCTATCTGATCAACTCGCCGATGCTGGCTGGATTGAAGAAGGATCCTGACGGTGGGCTGACGATCTACATCCAGGCGGACTCGCCCGGCAAGGAGAGGCAGGCCAACTGGCTGCCCGCTCCCAAGGGACCGTTCGTGATGTTCATGCGCTACTACCGTCCCAAGCCGGCGCTGCTGGAGGGCCGCTGGACCACCCCCGCCGTGGTCAAAACGACCGATGGCGGAGCAGCGTCGAAACAAGCCGATCAGTGATCCGGCTAGCGATCCCCGGGCGCCGGAACATCGCCTGTGTCGATCTGCCACCTCAGCTCGAAGGTCAGCTCCAGCCGCTGACCTGGCTGCAGATGGTTCGGTGCCAGCGTGAACCCATCGGGCGGGCCGGTCTGTGGCTCCACGCAGGTGGCGTGCGCGGCGCCGTCGTAGATCACCCAGTGATCGGTGTCCGCTCGCATGCGCAGTCGCTGGCCGGCTGAGACGAGCATGACGTCGGCGGTGCTTACAAAGCAGTCATCCCATGGCCCCGACACTGGACTTACACGGGGCAAGGTGGCGATGCCCTCCCCGTCCCGGGGGTACATCGCCTTGGGAGCGAACAGCAGTTGGTCCGGTTTGCGGAACCAGGGATGCCAGCCGAGTACGGCTGGCATGGGCTGGTCGCCAGCCTGCACGGCAAGTTGCAGATCGAGGCCGTCGGAATGCACGTGGATGGCCTGTGTCGCTGTGCCCCCGAACGGCCAGTAGCGATCCTCGGGAAGCTCAAGCGAGAACATGGCGCAGTCCGCCTCGAGACTGTCGATGCGCCACGGCCGTGAGAAGCCCACCCCGTGGATCGCGTGCCCGCCGAAGTTTGTCGGCAGCTCATACGGCTTGCCATCAAAGGCAAATCGCCCCTGCCGGATCCGCCCGGCCCACGGCACCATTGGATAGCAGCCCCATCCGATCGCAGCCGCCCCACCCTCCTGCTCACCCACCAACCAGTCCACACCGTCATAGCGAATCTGCGCAATGCGTCCACCGGCGTCCGGTGCAAGCGCGACTTCCAGCCTGCCCGCCCGCAACCAGTACAGGCGCCCACCCGGCAGCGGCGCCTGCGCATCATCCTCGGGTGACGCCGCTTCAAGCGCCATATGGATCGATCGTCCGGATGCCGCCGTCCGCGTCCATCAGCAGCGGCGTGCACTTGACCGAACGCAGATGGGTCACGCCGCCCGACAACAAGGCGTCATGGTAGAAGAGATACCACTGCCCCTTGAACGCGCAGATGGAGTGATGCGTGGTCCAGCCCACAACGGGCTTCAGGATCACCCCGGCATAGGTGAACGGTCCATACGGGCTGTCGCCGATGGCGTAGCACAGCAGGTGCGTATTGCCCGTGGAGTACGAGAGGTAATAGCGGCCCTGGTACTTGTGCAGCCACGGCCCCTCGAAGAACCGTCGCGCATGGTCATCGGCACGCAGCGGCTGTCCGTGCTCGTCCAGGATGACGACCTGGCGCGTGGGCTCCGCCAGCCGCGTCATGCCCGCGTCCAGTCGGCCGACACGCGGTCCCAGTGCCGGGGCCTCCCCGGTCGGCTCTTCGTGCGTCGCATCAAAGCGGTTGTCACGGTACTTCTGCAGCTGGCCACCCCAGATGCCGCCGAAATAGAGGTAATGCGTGCCGTCGTCGTCTTCGTATACGGCCGGGTCGATCGAGTACGTGCCCTCCATCGGTTCGGGTTCCGCAGTGAACGGCCCCTCCGGGCGATCCGCTACCGCCACGCCGACCCGGAACATGCCCTGCCCGTCCTTGGCCGGGAAATACAGGTAGTAGCGGCCGTCGCGGTGGGCCGCGTCCGGTGCCCACATCTGCTGCGCGGCCCAGGGTACGTCGCGCACATGCAGCGCCATGCCGCAATCGATGGCGTCGGCCTCGGGCGAGTCCATCCGCAGCACGTGGTAATCCTCCATGCCGAAATGCCCGCCCTCATCGTCGAAGGGCGCGCCGCCGTCGATATCGTGCGACGGATAAATGTACAGGCGCCCCTCGAACACGTGTGCCGACGGATCGGCCGTATAGATGTGGGTCACCAGCGGCTGGGAAGTAGCATGCGCCGCGAGCTGATCAAGGTCGTTGCCCTGGCGACGCAGATGCAGGTCATGCTCGATGCGCGTCTCCATCCCTTTGTCGATCTTGTAGAGGAAGAGCAGCGCAACGGCGACCAGGAAGGGAATGGAGCAGTAGAGGCTCACCGTCAGGCGGATGCCGTCCACCACGGCCTGGGGCTGCTGTTCCGCGCCGGCCTGATAGCCATGGTGCGCGAGAATCCCGGCGACCAGTGCACCGCCGATGCTGAGCCCGATCTTCAACCCGCACAGCATCGCGGAGAAGATGATCGCAGTGGCGCGGCGATGGTTCTTCCATTCCGAATAGTCGGCAACGTCGGCGATCATCGCCCACAGCAGCGGGATGGTGATGCCGTAGCAGAATCCGTGCAGCATGAAGGCGCTAAAAGCCACGCCGACCGCTGTGGGCGGAAACAGGTAGAACACCAGCAGGAACACGGTCGACACCAGCAGCGCGCCGCCGAAGACATCACGCTTGCCGAAGCGGTCGGCCAGGCGGCGGGAGACGCCGATGCCCAGGATCATGCAGAGGATGCCGCAGGCGTTGAACAGGCTGAAGGCCGACGTCGCCGGATCCTCCGGCCAGGTGAAGCCGGACAGGCCCCATCCGTTGAGGGTCGCGTTCACTCCCCCGATGAAGCGGTTGAAGCCGGAAGTGTCGAGAAAACCCGCCAGCGCGGCCTCGCTCATGTAGTACTGGAAGTAGTAGATGTAGGTGCCGCCCTTCAGGGCCAGGTTGATGAAGACCAGCACCGTCAGGGCCAGCATCACCTTCCACGGCCGGTTGTGCAGCAGGTCGGACAGGTCCTGCATCACCCCGCCCGTCTGTTCCTTGGCCGGCACGATGCGCTCGCGGGTGGTGGCGAAGGTGATCAGGAAGAACAGCGTGCCCACGACCGCGAACACGGTCATTACCCGCTCGAAGCCCTGCACACGGTCCCCGTCGCCCAGGATCAGCACCAGCGGCAGCAGCAGCACCTGGATGATGAACTGCGCGATCATCACCGCCACGAAGCGGTAGGCCGACAGGCTGTTGCGTTGGGCCATGCTGCCGGTCAGCACCCCGCTGAGCGCGGAGTACGGCAGGTTGTTGGCCGCGTACACGAACATCAGCAGGCCATAGGTCACCAGGGCGTAGATGACCTTGCCGCGCCCGCCGAGGTCCGGCGTACTGAACGCAAGCAGCGACAGCGCGCCGAAGGGAATCGCCGTCCACAGGATCCAGGGCCGGAACTTTCCCCAGCGGCTGACCGTGCGGTCGGCCGCAATGCCGATCAGCGGGGTGAACACGAAGGCGCCCAGCAGGCCGATGACAAGGATGATCGTCGCCGCCGTGGCGGGCGGCAACCGGTACACATCGGTGTAGAAGAACGCCAGGTAGGTGATCAGCGTCTGGAAGATCAGGTTGGCCGCGAGGTCGCCCAGGCTGTAGCCCAGCTTCTCCCGGACGGACAGCGTGTGCTCGGGAATATCCATGTGGCGGGCCTCAGTCACGACGTGCCTCCACGGTGAAGCGGCTCTGCACACGGGCATCGGCGCTGGAGCCGCCCACCCTCACTTCATACGCCCCCGGCGGCACCACATATGTTCCGCGCGCGTCGTCGTACTGGCGCAGCGCCTGCTGCGCGTCCAGATCGAATGCCACGGTGCGCCGCTCGCCAGGCGCCAGGTGGACACGCTGGAAGCCCTGCAAGGTCTGCTGCGCATCGCCTGCGCCGGCCGCCAGCCGCCTTACATACACCTGCACCACTTCGTCACCCGCGCGCTTGCCCGTGTTGGAGACGTCCACCTGCACCTTGAGCGTGCCGTTGTCGGCGATGCGGGGCGCATCGAGACGGAGTCTGCCGTAGCCGAACCGGGTATAGGACAGCCCATAGCCGAACGGATACAGCGGCGTGCCGCGGAAGTAGCGGTAGGTGCGGCCTTCCATCGTGTAGTCGTCGAAGGCCGGCATCGCCTGGTCCGCGGTGTAGAACGTCACCGGCAGCCGGCCCGCGGGATTGGTGTCGCCGAACAGCGCTTCGCCCACTGCGGTGCCACCGCGCTGCCCCGGATACCAGCTCATCAGGATCGCGGACAGGTTCGCCTGGGCCCACTCCACCGCCAGCGCGGAACCGCCGGTCAGCACCATCACCACCGGGGTGCCCGTGGCATGCAGCGCGTCCAGCAGGGCGCGCTGGGTGGCGGGCAGGCGCAGGTCGGTGCGGTCGCCGCCCGCGAAGCCCGGATAGTTCACCGTCATCTCCTCGCCCTCGACATCGCCGGTCAGGCCGCCGACGAAGACCACCACGTCCGCGTTGCGGGCGGCATCGACCGCCTCCTCGAACGGCGGCTTCGCGCCGGGCAGGTGCCAGCCCAGCCGCACGCCGGCGTCGCGCTCGTTATCGAAGTACTCCAGCGTGAGCTCGTAGGCGCGGCCCGCCTGCAGGTCCAGGTCGACACCGTCGCTGCGCAGGCGATCACTGTTGGCCCAGTGGTCCAGCACCCGCTTGCCATCCACGTAGAGACGGAAGCCGTCATCGGCGGCCGCCTCGATCCGGTAGCGGCCCGAGACCGGCGGCAGCAGCTGGCCTCGCCAGCGGATGCTGAAGCCATCGTTGGGAATGCCCTGCCCCGGCGCCGCTTCACCGCGGGCCAGCAGGTTGTCGGTGGGTGAACCCCGATCCCAGCGGAAACCGATCTGTGCATCGGTGCGGACCAGCGCCGGCGTCCCTGACAGATCCGGCGTGCGAAAGTACTCACCGCGCAGGCCACGTTCCGGGGAATCGGCCGACGGCCGCAGGTACGCTGCCTCGATCAGCGGTGTCGCACCGGGATCGTCGCGCCCTTCGACCAGGTCGACGCCGCGTGCGTACTGCACCTCGACGCCCTTCGCCGCGTCGCGGATCCCCTGCAGGATGGTCACCGGCGCGGCCGGCGTGCCGAAGTAGTTGCCGAGCAGGGCCATGGTGTCATCGGCGGTCGGGCCGACCACGGCAATGCGCTTGAGGCTGCGCGACAACGGCAGCACGCCATCGTTCTTCAGCAGTACCAGTGACTGTTGCGCGGCCTTCAGGGCCAGCGCGTCGTGCGCCGGGGCCTGGTTCACCGAGGCCGGTATCCGCGCCCAGCGCACGCGCTCGGGCGGATCGAACATGCCCAGCCGCATCCGCGCGGTGAACAGCCGCGTCACCGCATCGTCGATCTCCGCTTCGCTGATCAGCCCCTGGCGTACCGCGGCCGGCAGCGTGGCGTATTCCTGGCCGCACTCCAGCTCGGTGCCGTTCTTGACCGCCAGTGCCGCGGCGGCCTCGCGGGTCGGCACGATTTTGTGATGCTTCCAGATATCCACGATGGCCCAGCAGTCGGACACCACGTAGCCCTTGAAGCCCCAGTCCCGGCGCAGCACGTCGCGCAGCAGGAACCTGCTGGCGCTGGCGGACTCGCCGTACACCCGGTTGTAGGCGCCCATCACCGCGTCGACCGGGCCTTCCTTCACCAGCGCCTCGAAGGCCGGAAGGTAGGTGTCGTACAGGTCGCGTTTGCTGGGGCGCGCGTCGAAGTGGTGGCGGTCGGCCTCGGGGCCACTGTGCACGGCCAGGTGTTTGGCCGTGGCGTCGAGCTTGCGGTACACCGGGTCGTCGCCCTGCAGGCCGTGCACGAAGGCGACGCCCATGCGCGCGGTCAGGTACGGGTCCTCACCGTAGGTTTCCTGGCCACGGCCCCACCGCGGATCGCGGAAGATGTTGATGTTCGGCGACCAGTAGGTCAGGCCTTGGTAGCGGCCATGCGATCCCTCGCGTACGAACTGGTGATGCTTGGCGCGCGCCTCGTCGCTGATGGTGGTCGCGACCTGCGCCATCAACGGCACATCGAAAGTGGCAGCCAGCCCGATCGCCTGCGGGAAGACGGTGGCCTGCCCTGCCCGCGCCACACCGTGCAGGCCCTCGTTCCACCAGTCGTAGGCCGGAACGCCCAGGCGCTCGATGGCCGGCGCGGCGTTCTGCATCTGGGCGGCCTTTTCCTCCAGGGTCATCTGCCCCACCAGCGCGGCGGCGCGGGTTTCAAAGCTGGCCGAGGTGTCCAACCAGGGCTGGGTTTCGGCGGCATGACCGGCGGTCGCCGCTGCCATGGCAGCGCACAGCACCAAGGTGCGGAAGGTGGGGCCACGACGGCCACTGAAGAGGTAAGGCGCACGCGTCATCATTTGCTCCTCAAGGCGCGCTCGTCGCGCGCGAATGGTCCCAGCAGCGCGCCGACAAAGCCGCCTGCGCGATCCGTACTCAACACCGTTCCGTCCACGTCGTCGGCGAGCGTCTGCCAGCCCTGCCCATCATCCGTGTCGAATGCGAACGCATAGCTGCCCTCGTCACCGGCGATCTTCAGGCGCAGCGACGTGGACGCCGTCGCGTCGCGCGTGGCCAGGGTGCGGGTCACACCGCTGCCATCGCGCGCTTCCAGGAAGACCGCCACGCGATCCCCGGCGAGGCTGCGCACGCCCAGGAAGTACCAGTAACTCTCGCTCTGGAACGCAGCAAGGCCCGCCGCCACACCCGTCGCCGGCCGCGTCATTTCAGTGCTGGCCTCGAAGCGCAGATGCTGCTGACGGCGGCCAAGGAAGGCAGGGTTGCGCAGCGTGTCGAGGTTCTCCGGCAGCGGATGCACGGCCAAGCTACCCGGACGCAGGCCCAGGTCTGCCCACGCCTGTTTGGGGACGCGCACCTGCAACCATCCCGTGCCGAGCGTCGGTGCATCGAAACCGTCGCGATCGACGAAGTTGCCGGTTGATGGCGCCTGGGAGGCATCGCCCCGCATCCATGACGGCGCCTTGACCACATACGGGATGGCCTGCTCGGCCGGCAGGATCACCGGCCAGCCATCCCGCCACTGCACGGGCAGCAGATACGTCTCCCGCCCCGTGTTGTAGTGGCGCGTCTGGTAATTGCGACTGGCCAGGAACACCGCCCACCAGGCGCCGTCCGGACCTTCCACCAGATCGGCATGGCCGGCGTTGGTGATCGGCAGCGGCCGGTCGTCCGGCAGGTCGCGCTGGGTAAGAATCGGATTGCCCGCATACGGGAGGTACGGCCCCCAGACCTCGCGGCTGCGCAGGACCACCTGGGAATGCTGCGGCCCGGTGCCACCCTCGGCGTCGGAGAGGTAGTACCAGCCATCGCGCTTGAAGACATGCGGACCCTCGATCCAGATCGGGTTCTTCGCCGGCTCCACCCCGCCGTCGATGAGCACCCTGCGCAGCCCTATCGGCTTGAACGCGGCCAGATCGATCTGCTGCATCCAGATGGCGCGGTGGCCCTCGTAGCGCTGCGGACCGGGCGGCACATCGTTGTTGACCAGGTAGACGGCGCCGTCTTCGTCGAAGAACAGCGACGGGTCGATGCCCTCCACGCTGGGCAGCCAGTGCGGGTCGGACCAGGGGCCGGCCGGGTCCCGCGCGGTCGCGATGAAGTTGCCGCCACTGTCGACGGCCGTGGTGACCACATAGAACATGCCGTCGTGGTATTCGATCGCCGGCGCGAAAATGCCGCGCGAAACGCTCAGTCCATCGAAGTCCAGCTGCGTCGGGCGGTCGATCACGTTGCCGATCTGTTTCCAGTGCACCAGATCGATGCTTTCGAATACCGGAATACCCGGGAAGTAGGTGAAGCTGGAATTGACCAGATAGAAGCGGTCATTGGCGCGAACGATGCTCGGATCCGCATGGAAGCCGGCCAGGATCGGGTTGCGGTAGTGACCGGCTGGAAGAGGTGTTTCAAACGCCGCGTCGTGACCCGAATATTCGAACCAGTCGAAATAAACCGGCGGCGCAGGCGCAGCGCCCAGTGGCGACACCGTCGCCGACAACAGCAGAACGACCGTGGCCATCAGCAGGCGCATCAGCGAACCTCCGCAGCGTTAAGGGGAATCTCGAAGGGACCGGCCGGCGCGCCACTGCTGTCGCGCAGCGTGCAGACCGGGCCGTCGGCCCAGCAGTAGCGGACACGCAGGGGGGCGCCACGGTAGTGCCGGCCGCTGGCCGGCTCCACGCAATCCACGCAATCCAGGCAATCCCGGCACGACAGCACCACGTCACGCCCCTCCAGCACCGCCTCGGCATAGCGGCAGTGCCGTCCGTCGGCGTCACAGAGCTCGAATCCTATGGGGCCGTTCGCACCGGTCGTGACCAGGGTGCCGGTGACGTTGTCGAACGCGATCCTTGCTTCGCCCTGCGCGCGCGACGCCGTGCGCACCGTCGGGCCGGAAGGTGCCAGCGCCCGTTCGCCGTAGACCACGTGACGCGCCACCCGGGCCAGGCGACGGCCCAGCTCCTGTTTGTTGGGCGGGTGGATGTCGTACGCATCGCCGATGTCGATGGCCACCGCGAGCCCGGTATGCGGATCTTCCGCCGCGACGCGACGCTGCGCCTCGCGCACCTGTGCCCAGCCACTCTCCACCGGCGCCTGGGGCGGCTGCCCATAGCCGGCCAACTGCACCACCAGCAGCGGCATCCGCGCACCGAACCGGCTGCGCCAGTCATCGCGCAGGCTGCGCAGCCGGTTGGCATAAGCGGCGCCGTCACCCGTGTTCGACTCGCCTTGGTACCAGAGCATCCCACGCAGGCCATAGCTGCCGAGCGGCGCGATCATGCCGTTGTACAGCGTCGACAGACCCGTGGCGGCATGCCAGGGCGCCAGCGGCGGTGCCTGTGCACCGGGCGCCACCCGGTAGTGCCACGGTGCGTCAAGGACGATGCGCGTGCCGTCGTCCAGCTCCACCGCGTGGGCGGCGGCCGGTCCCGACAGCCCACCCTCGCCGTAGGTATCCAGCACGTTGATCACCACCGTGTTCTCACCGGCGTTCAAGAGACCGGCCGGAAGGGTGTAACGCCGCGCCTCCCCTGCACCGTACTGGCTACCCACCGCCACGCCGTTGACCCAGGTCATGTCCGTCTCATCGACGGCGCCCAGCGCAAGCCGTGCGCCCTGCGCCGCCTGCGCGGCGGTCAACGTGACCTGGGTGCGGTACCAGACCATGCCGTTGTACGCGGCAAGCGCCGGCACGCCCCAACGCTCCCATGCCCCCAGCGCGGCCGGTGCCGTGTGCCATGCCGTGCTGTCTGTGCCCGGCTGCCAGGGGGTGTCGCCTTGCCGGGCTCCCTCGCGCTTCGACCACCACTGCTGCCATACCTCGCCCCAGCCCGCGGTTGCCGCCGCAGGGTTGCTCGCGTAGAGCGCGAGCAGGTCAAGCGCGGGGTCCATGCCGCCCTGCGTACGCAGCGCGTCGGCGCCGGTCCACGCCTCGATCCGCGAACCGCCCCACGCCGCCTGGATCAGCCCCATCGGGACGTTGACGGTCTTCTGCAGTTCACGCGCAAAGTAGTAGCAGGCGGCGGAGAAGTCGCGCACCGCGGCTGGCGACGCCGGCTTCCACGCCGTCCGCGCCGGGAACGTGCTCTGCGGCGTAACGGCTGCCGCCTTGGGCACGGTGAGCAGGCGGATCGTCGGGTACGTGGCGGAGGCGATCTCACTGTCTGCGTCTAGCGCGCGCCATACCGGCAGTTCCATGTTCGACTGCCCGGAACACAACCAGACATCGCCCATCTGCACGTCATGCACGATCTGGGTGGCCGGCCCTGCGCGGACGGTCATTTCGTGAGGGCCGCCAGCGGGAATGGGTTTCAGCGTTGCATGCCACTGGCCGCTGGCATCCGCGCGCGTGGTGACGGTTTGTCGCGCGAACGCCACGGAAACCGGAGTGCCGGGCGCAGCATGGCCCCAGACCGGAATCTGCTGGTCGCGCTGCAGCACGGCGTGATCCTGGAACAGCGGATGCAACAGCGGTGTGGCCGGCTCCTGTGCCACGGCCGGCATGGCGCAGCACATCACGATGCGCACCAGTATCCAGCCCATCCACGCTGTCCGACTCATCGCCCATCTCCCGGCGCGGAAGGAAGCTGCAGGCGCTGGTACCAGCCCAGCGCGTGTGGCGGCGCGGTTTCGCCCGCAGGCAAGGGCCTGCCGCTGACCGACTGGAAGTACGCGACACTGGCATCGCGCCACCACTGCGCTTCGCGCCGCTGGATGCCGAGGAAGGCGGCGACCTGCGCATGCCGCTGCGCATCCACCCTGCCCTGCAGGCCTGCCCAGGTAGCCTGCATGCCCTCTACCTGGCGTACACCCAGGGAGTAACGCCCCACCAGTTCGTCCCACAACGGTCGTCCTGAGGCCATGCGGTGATCCCACGGGACATGGTGGAACCACAACAGCAGCGGCTCCGGCACCCGCGCCAGGTCGCCGTACACGGCGGCCACCTCGGGGGCGTACTGGGCCACCGCGTTGCTGCCGCGTGCAGTGCGATCGAAGCCGATGCCATCGCGGTCGGCGCGGTGGTAGTACACGGCGGTCCAATCCGCGCGCGGACCGCCGTCCACCCACGGGCCGGGCCCGTAATGGTGCCCGCGCGCCATCAGGTGGTGCAGGCCCAGCGGTGTCATGTAGTTCACCGCGGCCTCGCGCGAGACCATCATCATGTCGACGATGGGTGCCACCACCTCGGGATCCGGCGCGAACGTCATCGCTGCCCAGTCCGTCGCGATGTCGCGGGCGGACTGGTCCGGATTCCAGGCGAGACGGCCGAAGGCGTACCAGTTGGCCTGGTCGAAGTGCGACCCACTCCAGGTGCGATCGTTGCCGATGTTGGCCACGCCGGCGATGCCGGTCAGGAGCTGCGCGACCGTGGCGCCCGCGCCGCGTGCGTGGGTATCGGACTGCAGCACCTCCTCGTACAGCGGCCCCAGGTACACCAGATGCGTGGCGAAGCCGAGATACTCCTTGGTGATCTGGACCTCCATCATCAGCGGCGTGCGTGGCATGGCCCCGAACAGGGGATGGAACGGCTCCCGCGGCTGGAAGTCGATGGGCCCGTTCTTTACCTGCACGATCACGTTCGGGCGGAAGTCACCGTCCAGGCCGGCGAATTCGGTGTAGGCCTGCGTGGCGCGGTCCTCGGGCACCTCATGGGCGTAGACGAAGGCGCGCCACATCACCACGCCGCCATGCGATGCCAGCGCGTCAGCCAGCAGATTGGCACCGTCCGCATGCGAGCGGCCATAGTCCTGCGGTCCGGGCTGTCCTTCCGAATTGGCCTTGACCAGGAAGCCGCCGAAATCCGGAATGTGCGCGTAGATCTCGTCAGCCTTGTCGCGCCACCAACGTTGCACGTCCGGGTCCAGCGGATCGGCGGTTTTCAGCCCGCCCAGCTCGATGGGGGCGCTGAAGCGCGCGCTCAGGTACACGCGGATGCCGTACGGCCGGAACATGTCCGCGAGCGCGGCCGCTTTGATGAGATATGCCGGCGCAAGGCTCTGCGCGCTCGCGTTTACATTGTTCAGCACGGTGCCGTTGATGCCGAGCGAGGCGTTGGCACGCGCATAGTCCGTATAACGCGGGTCCCGCCACTCCGGCAGGGTCTGCCAGTCCCACAGCGAGCGACCCGCATAGCCGCGTTCGACATAGCCGTCCAGGTTGTCCCAGTGGTCGAGCACGCGCAGCCGAAGCCGTGGTGATTCGCGAACCTCAAGGGCATCGAGTGACGCGCCGGTCTGCAGCAGTCGCAGCAGATGGAACACGCCATACAGGACCCCGATATCCTGGCGTGCGGCCACCAGCAGCACCTCGCGCCCGCCGATGTGCGCACGCCTGAGCAGGTAGCCGTCGTCGCCAAGTGAGTCAATCTCCTTGCGGAGGGGCGCGATCACGGCCGACGAATCCGGGGTGCCCAGCACCACGCTGGGGTCCGCGCTGGGCGCCATCTGCATCCGCGGCGCGCGACCCAGCAGGCCGGTGAGGCCACGCACAAGTTCCTCGCGCGCGGCACGTTGCGTCGGGGTCTGATCGGGGGCCACGACCCCGCCCAGCCGTGTCCGGTAGTCGGTCGCGAGGGCAGGTTCCAGCGGTGCATAGCGCAGCCAGAGGGCGTAGCCGTCCTCCGCGCGCACGCTGCCCGCGCAGGCGAAAAGTGCCAGGGCGACACCCAGCATCCAGTGACACCGCTCGACATTCCGGCGGAGCAGCAGTGTCGCCAGCAAACCTTGTAAGCTGCGGACGTGCCCGCCTCGCGGCAGCGTCACAAAGAAGAAAGGCAACACGCATTGGACAAGCCGAAGAAATCGGTCCGCCGCAAAACCAGTGGCGTGACGATCGACGAGGTGGCTGCCCTGGCCGGGGTCTCGCCGATGACCGTGTCGCGCGCGATCAACCAAGGCAAGGTGCGCGATGTCACGCGCGAACGGGTGATGCGCGCGGTGCGCGAACTGGGCTACACGCCCAACCTGGCCGCGAGTTCGCTGGCGGCGGCGCAGCACACGCGGATCGCGCTGATCTACACCAACCCCAGCGGCGCCTACCTGCGGGAGCTGCTGGTCGGCCTGCTGCGTGTCGCGTCCAACGCGGCCATCCAGCTGGTCATCCATTACTGGGACAACTTCGACCCCGAGGCCGAGCGCAACGCTGCGCGCGCCCTGGCTGGCCGTGTGGATGGCGTCATCCTGCCGCCCCCGCTGTGCGAGTCGCAGGCGGCCGTGACCGAACTGGTCAGCGCGGGCATTCCGGTGGTCGCGATCGCGTCGGGGCACCTGAGAGACGATCTTTCCTGCGTCCGCATCGACGACTTCCACGCGGGCAAGGAGATGGCCGAACACCTGATCCAGCATGGGCACCGTCGGATCGGCTTCATCTGCGGCCGCAGCGACCTCAGCGCGAGCGCGCGACGCTACGATGGGTTTGTCACCGCCCTGCAGGAGGCAGGGCTGCAGGTCGAACCCGGCCTCGTCGAACAGGGGGATTACACCTACCGTTCGGGGCTTGCCGCGACCGAGAAGCTGCTGTCCCAGCGTCGGCCGCCGACGGCCATCTTCGCCAGCAACGACGACATGGCGGCAGCGGCCATCTCCGTTGCACACCGACGCGGCCTCGAGGTGCCCCGTGACCTGTCGGTGGTGGGTTTCGATGACACGTCGGCGGCAACGACCGTCTGGCCCGAGCTCACCACCCTCCATCAACCCATCGCTGCGATGGCCGACGCCGCCATCGATATCCTGCTGCGCACCATCCGCCGCAAGGGCGATGAGACGCGCGTGTTGACCGATCACGTCATGCCGCACCGGCTGGTGGTGCGCGACTCGGTCGCGCGCCCGCCCAAGCGCTGAGGGCGCAGGCCGCATCGTCACGCGCCGGGGCATGCGATGGTGGCCTCCGCTTCGTTCAAGGCGCCCAGGGCGACGCGTGACACCGAGAGCGTCATCACGCCTGCCGTCCCGATCGACCAGGGGCGATCCAGCTTGCCGACCTCCGCGCCTGCCGCCGCCAGACACTTCAAGGGCACGCCCACGCGGGTCCATTGGCCCACGGGCAGCTTTGCCAGCGCCGGCCCGAGCGCAACGCGTGCCGAACAGCCCGTGCCGCAGCCCACGGACAACCACGCCTCGCCCCGGGGTGCGGCGTCGACGCGCATCGTGGTCAACAGCATCAGATCGCCGTTGCTCTCGCGCTGCAGGTCCAGTGGCGTGTGCGACTGCAGCGCGACGATCGCCTCACCCTTGCCCGACCACGCGAGACGGCGGCCATCTTCCTGCGCCAGGTGATCCACACCGGTGACCTTCAGCAGGTCGCCCTCGAGGGATTCCGGCACCTGGGTGACGGTCACCCCCTGCCCTGTGCTGCCCTCCAGCCGCAGGGCCATGCCGGAGCCGGCATCCCCACGCGCGAAGAACACACCGATGGCCCCTTCGTTGCCCGTCACGCCCGATGCTTCCGGCAGCGCGGCCAGATCACCGTTGTCGGCATAGGTCAGGCCGAAGCCGAAGGCGAACAGGGGGTCGTAGTCCTTCTGCCCGACATTGTTGGCGTACTGCGTCGCGGTGCGCGGCCAACTGAAGCTCAACGTGCCTTTGAAGTCGTGCTGCACGCTGCCATCCGGCCTGCGCAGCAGCACATCGGCAATGCCGGCCCCTTCCGAACCAGGCAGCCAGGCCGCCACGAAGGCATCGGCGGCATTGATCTCACGATTCACCCAGAGCGGGCGTCCGCTGAGGAACACCGCGATCACGGGGATGCCGTCGGCCTTGAGCCGCTTGATCAACGCGAGATCCGCGTCGTCCCCCGGCTTGTAGGCCAGGGTCGGCAGGTCGCCCTGGAATTCCGCATAGGGGTTCTCGCCGAACACCACCACGGCCACATCCGGTTTCGTGGTGTAAGCACCATCCACCGCCAACTGCGCCTCGCCGCCAGCGGCCTTGGCCTGCTGCGCAATACCTTCGTAGATCGTGTCCGCATTCGGGAAGTCTTTGCGGGTGGTGCCGGTGCCCTGCCAGTTCAGCGTCCAGCCGCCCGCCTGCTTGCCCACGTCGTTGGCACCGTCACCGGCCACCAGGATGCGTTGCTTCGGCGACAGCGGCAGCACGCCGCCCTGGTTCTTCAGCAGCACCAGCGATTCGCGCACCGCCTGGCGTGCAACCTGACGATGCTCCGGCGCGCCGACGAGTGCGAACTGCCCACCGACGGCGCGCGACGACGGCTTGCCCGCCTCGAACAGGCCCAGCCGCATCTTGACCCGCAGGATCCGGCGCACTGCATCGTCAAGGCGTTGCTGGGGAAGCGTGCCGTCCTTCACTGCGGCCAGCGTGGTCTCGTAGAAGCCCTTCCAGCTGTCCGACGCCATGGCCATGTCCAGGCCGGCATTGATCGTGGCCGGACAATCGGTGGTGGTGCAGCCCTTGACCTGCCCGTGGCCGTTCCAGTCGCCCACCACGAAACCACCGAAGTGCATGCGCCCCTTCAGCGCATCGGTCAGGTACGGCTTGTTGCCGTGCATCTTCTCGCCGTTGACGCTGTTGAAGGAGGCCATCACCGTCTGTGCGCCCGCCGCGATGGCGGGCGGATAGCCGGCCGCGTGGATGCGCACCAGCTCGGCCTCGCTGATCCGGGTGTCGCCCTGGTCCTTGCCATCGGTGGTGCCGCCATCACCGAGGAAGTGCTTGACCGATGCGATGACATGACGACCGTCAAGGAAGCCTGGCGAGCCCACCTTGCCCTGCAGGCCTTCGACCATCGCGCCGGCATAGCTGGCCACCACCTCGGGCGACTCGGAGTACCCCTCGTAGGTACGCCCCCAGCGGTCGTCCTGCGGTACCGCCACGGTCGGCGCGAACGCCCACTCCATCCCGGTCGCGCGGGTTTCCAGCGCGGTGATCTCGCCGATACGGCGCAGCAGTTCCGGGTTGCGGGTCGCGCCCAGGCCGATGTTGTGCGGGAACAGGGTCGCGCCGGTGATGTTGCTCTGCCCGTGGACGGCGTCGATGCCGAACAGCACCGGGATCGCCTTGCCGCCCTGCGAGGTGTCCATCGAGGCGGCATAGAACGCATCGGCCAGCGCCAGCCATTCGGCCGGCGAGGCATCGTAGCGGCCACCGGGGTCGGAGTTGCCGCCCGCAAGGATCGAGCCGAGCCGGTAGGTGCGCAGGTCCTCCGGCGTGATGCTGGCGATGTCGCCCTGCACCAGTTGGCCCACTTTTTCCTCCACCGTCATGGTGTCCATCAGGTCGGTGATCCGCTTCTCCAACGCGGCATCCTGGGGCAGCGGCCAGGCCACCTGCGGCCACGGATCCGGATCGGCCGCCGCCGGTGCAGCAGCCTTGTCATCGTTTCCGCAGGCAGCCAACACCCCCATCAGCGCGGCCAGCAGCACGCCACGGCGGGCGTGGGCAAGGCGTCGATTCGTCATCGTGTTCATCCTTCCATCTGCTCCAGTTCCTTGCCCTTGGTTTCGTGCACATACCTGAGCACGAAGAAAACCGAGATGACGGCCGACGCCAGGTAGAGGCTGTAGGTCGCCGCTAGCCCGATGGCGGCCAACAGGATGGGGAACGTCACCGTGACGGCGAAGTTCGCGGTCCATTGCGCCGCACCCGCCACGGCCAGTGCCGAGCCGCGGATCTGGTTGGGGAACATCTCGCCCAGCATCACCCACATCACCGGACCCCAGGAAACATTGAAGAACACCACGTAGGCATTGGCCGCCACCAGCGCCAGCGTGCCCATGCTCCCGGGCAGCTGCAGGCGCCCATCGACCAGCGAGCCACTCGCGAAGGCGACCACCAGGAGCGCCAACGACACCGCCATGCCGGCTGAGCCGATCCACAGCAGCGGCTTGCGCCCGATGCGGTCGATCAGCAGCACGGTGACGATGCAGGCGCCGATGCTGAGCGCACCGGACAGCACGTTGATCAGCAGTGCGTCGTTCTCGGAGAAACCGACCGCCTGCCAGAGCACGGCGCCGTAGTAGAACACCACGTTGATGCCGACCAGCTGCTGGAAAATGGCCAGGCCGATGCCGACCCAGACAATCGGGCGCATCTTCCCGGTGGCCTTGCTGCGCAGATCCGACAGCCGCGGGCGATGGTGGTCGGTCGACAGTGAGGCGTCGATCTCGGCCAGCTTGGCCTGCGCCTCGGCACCGCCGAACAGCCGCGTCAGCACGTGCAGCGCCTCCTCCTTGCGGCGCTTCACCACCAGGTAGCGCGGGCTCTCCGGAATGGTCAGCAACAGTGCCAGGAACAGCAGCGAGGGCACCGCCTGCATCCAGAACATCCAGCGCCACGCCGCATGCCCGCCCCACAGCGGCTCGGTCGAGGCGCCGGCGGTGGCCGCCAACAGATAGTTGGACAGGAACGCGACGGTGAGCCCGCTGATGATGGCGATCTGCTGGACCGTCGCGAGGCGGCCGCGGTAGCGCGCCGGCGCGACTTCGGCGATGTACGCCGGCGAGATCACGCTGGCCGCTCCCACCGCAAAGCCCCCCATCACCCGCGCGATGATGAACAGGGTCGACGACGCCGCTGCACCTGCCCCGATCGCCGACAGCAGGAACAACACCGCCGAGACGATCAACACGTTGCGGCGTCCCAGGCTGTCGGACAGCCGGCCGGCGCTGAAGGCACCGATGGCGCAGCCCAACAGCATCGAGGCGATCTCGAACCCCTGCATCCACTCGCCTGACCGGAACGTCTGGTGCAGGCCGTCCTGGGTGCCGTTGATCACGCCGCTGTCGAAGCCGAACAGGAATCCGCCAATCGTCGCCACCACGCTGATCAGTACGATCAGCCGGGTGTTCTCCCCACCGCTCACTGCCTGGTTCATTGCCCTGCCCCTCCCCGGTTCGGTGTCATCGCTGCGAACTGTCGCGCTCAGCGCAGCAGGTACTGGTTGAGCAGGTTCTCGTAGCGTTCCTGCTTGCCGCTGGTCTGGTTGGGCTCGCCGCCCTTGGCACCCAGTGCGGCCAGGTCCGTGAGGCTGAGCGCACCGCGCGCGAACTCCTTGCCGGCACCACTGTCGAAGCTGGCGTAGCGCGCTTTGCGCCACTGTTCCAGCGGCGAGTCGTTCAGCAGCGCGTGGGCCACTTCCAGCCCGCGTGCGAATGCGTCCATGCCGCCGATGTGGGCGATGAACAGGTCTTCCATGTCGGTGGATTCGCGACGCAGCTTGGCGTCGAAGTTCAGACCGCCCTCCAATCCGCCCTGCCGCAGTACGACCAGCATCGCGCCCACGGTGTCGTAGAGGTCGGTCGGGAACTGATCCGTATCCCAGCCGTTCTGCGCGTTGCCGCGGTTGGCGTCGATGCTGCCCAGCAGGCCGTGGTCCGAGGCGACCTGCAGGTCGTGCTCGAAGGTGTGGCCGGAGAGCGTGGCGTGGTTCGCCTCGATGTTGAGCTTGAAGTCCTTGTGCAGGTCATGTTCTTTCAGGAAGCCCGCCACGGTCGCGCTGTCGAAGTCGTACTGGTGCTTCATCGGCTCCATCGGCTTGGGTTCGATCAGGAAGTTGCCCTTCAGGCCGATGCTGCGGCCATAGTCGCGCGCCATCGTGAGGAACCGCGCGAAGTGGTCGACCTCGCGCTTCATCTGCGTGTTCGCCAGCGAGGCATAGCCTTCGCGGCCACCCCAGAACACGTAGTGTTCGCCGCCCAGTTCAACTGTCGCTTCCAGGGCGGCCTTCACCTGCACGGCGGCGCGCGCCACCACGGCGAAATCCGGATTGGTGGACGCACCATTCATGTAGCGCGGGTGTGAGAACAGGTTGGCCGTGCCCCACAGCAGTTTCATCCCGGTCGCATCCTGCCGCGCCTTGGCCAGGCCCACCATGTGCTTCAGGTTCTTCTCGTACTGGCCGACATCGTCCGCATCCGGCGCCAGGTCGATATCGTGGAAGCACCAGTACGGCACGCCGAGCTTGGTGAAGAACTCGAACGCCGCGTCCACCTTGGCCTCGGCAGTCGCCATCGGCGAGGCGCCTTCCCACGGGAAATTGCGGGTGCCCGGGCCGAACGGATCATGCCCGGCGTTGCAGAAGGTGTGCCAGTAGCAGGCCGCGAAGCGCAGATGCTCCTGCATCGTCTTGCCACCGATGACCTTGTCCGCGTCATAGACCTTGAACGCGAGCGGATTGTCCGAGCCCCGGCCTTCGAAGGGGATGCGGCCGATGCCGGGGAAGTATTCCTTGGCGCCGATGAAGGGTTGATTGCTCATGGTGCGTCTTCCTGTCGTTGTGCGAGGTGGTGCGTAGAGGGATCAGCCGCGATACAGCGGCGTGAGGGCGTCGAGGTGTCGCAGGAAACGTGCATAGGCCGCGGCATAGGCGTGCGTACGCATCGGATCCGGGTGAGCGGACTGCAGCGGATCGACCGCAACGTGCCGGTCCGCGATGTCGGCGATGGAGGCGGCGTCACCGCGCGCGTGACCCAGCGCCCACAGGGCCTGCAATGCCGCACCGAAGGCCGCCCCCTCGGACTGGGTCGGCACGTCCACCGGCAGGCCGAAGACATCGGCCACCATCTGCCGCCACTGCGCGCTGTTGCTGCCGCCACCGGTCAGCACGATGCGGTCGAACCGCATGCCCGCGCGGACGAAGGCGTCGTATCCATACTTCAGGCTGTAGGTGGCGCCTTCCATGGCCGCGCGGTAGAGGTGCGCCGGGGTCATGTTCGTCGTGTCCAGACCGGCCAGGACGCCCTTGCCCAGCGGCAGGTCCGGCGTGCGTTCGCCATTGAGGAACGGCAACATCACCAGGCCGTCGGCACCGGGCGAGGTCGCCCGCAGGTGCCCATCGCCATCGCGGGTGCTGAAGCCGAAGGCATCGGCGACCTGTTCGGTTACCACGGTGCAGTTCATCGTGCATATCAACGGCAGCCAGCCACCGGTGGACGAGCAGAACGCGGCCCAGGCGCCGTCCGGATCGACCACGGGCGTGTCCGAATAGGCGAACAAGGTGCCCGAGGTGCCGAGGCTCATCGCCAGGCGACCGGGCACGACGCAGCCGGTACCGATGGCCGCCATCATGTTGTCGCCCCCGCCAACCGCAACCTTCACCGTCTCGGGAAGCCCCAATAGGTCCGCCGTGGCCGGATCGATGTCGAACAGCTCGTCGGACGCGGCGATGCGCGGCAGGCAGAGGGCCAGGTCGCGCTCCGGATCGGTCGCGCGCAGCAGCTCGGCTGACCAGGTCCGGGTGCGCACGTCCAGCCAGCCCGTACCCGACGCATCGCCATGCTCGCAGAAGCGCTGGCCGGTCAGCACGAAGTTGAGGTAATCGTGCGGCAGCAGGATCGTGGCGAGCCGTGCGTAGGCGTCGGGCCGATGCGTCTTCGTCCAGGGCAGTTTGGACGCGGTGTAACCGGTCAGGATGGGGTTGCCGGCCAGCGCGATGGTGCGCGCTGGTCCGCCGAGTGCGTCCATGATCTGCACACACTCGGCCGAGGTGCTGGTGTCGCACCACAGCTTGGCCGGTGCGAGCACCTCCCCCGCTGCGTCGATCGGAACGAAGCCGTGCTGTTGCCCCGAGACCGCCAGCGCGGAGATGCGGGAACGAACCTTGGAATCGATCGCGCGGAAGCAGGCCTGAAGGGCTGCGACCCACGCGGCCGGCTGCTGCTCACGGCTGCCATCGGCGGCGGACGCCAGGTCCAGGGGCGCGCTCGCGCTGGCAATGAGCTGCCGCCCGGCAGGGTCGTACACCAGCACTTTCAGACTCTGTGTACCTGCATCGATTCCTGCAACCAGATCCATCTATCTCATCCCGTGGGTGTATGGAGGTAGCGCTACCATTTCTGTGCAGCAGCGTGCTGCCCTGCTAGGCCAGGGCTGAGGCCCGTGGCCAGACGTCCTGCGCCGCCCGGCAGTAGCGTTCGATGAAGGCTGCCTGCGACGGCATCGTCGCGACCGCCTGCTCCACCGGCTGGCGAATCCGCATCAGCAGCGTCCGCAGGTCCGCGTCGCTGATGGCAGCGGCAAGCGGATGCGGGGGGCCCGGCTGGATCCCCTGCCCCATCAGCACGCTTGTCCAGGAGTCCACCCGGAAGAGCTCGCCGGGGTCCTGCCAGGCATGCGCACGTTCGCGCCAGGCGCGCAGCCGGACCGCAAGCGATTCCGGCAGTTCCATCTCACGACAGGCCTTCCACATCGGCTCGTCGCGCTGGTTGGCGTGGTAGTGCAGGATGATGAAGTCGCGCACGTGCTCCATCTCCTGGCGGCTGACGTCGTTGTACAGGTCCATCAGCGCCGGGCTGATACCGTCGAACGGGAACAGCTGGATCAGGCGCACCACCGCACTGATGGTCAGGTGGATGCTGGTCGACTCCAGCGGCTCGATGAAGCCACTGGCGAGGCCCAGCGCGACCACGTTCCTGTTCCAGGCCTTCAACCGGCGCCCGCTGCGGAACGGCACCAACCAGGGATCGCGCAGCGGCGGCCCGTCGACGTCACGCAGCAGCTTGGCCTGCGCTTCGTCGTCGGACATGTGGCGGCTGGAGAACACCAGACCACAGCCGACCCGGTGCTGAAGCGCGATATGCCATCGCCACCCGGCTTCATGCGCGATGGCGCGGGTGTACGGCACCGGCGGGCCGACCGACTCGGTCTGCACCGCGACGGCGCGGTCACTGGGCAACCATTCGTTCCAGTCCTCATAGCCGGTATGCAGGGTCTGCTCGGTCAACAGGCCGCGGAAGCCGGTGCAGTCGATGAACAGATCGCCCTCGATGACCTGCCCGTCTTCCAGCACCAGGGAGGCAACGGCGCCGTCATGCGGATGTTGCCGCACCTCGCGGATCTTGCCTTCCACCCGGCGCAGCCCGTGGCCTTCGGCTTTGCGGCGCAGGAATTTCGCGTAGAGCCCGGCGTCGAAGTGATAGGCGTAATTGACCTGGGGCTGGGTCTGCAGCGAGAACCGGTCTTCCCGCGAGGCCACGCTTTCCAGGCAGAAATCGCCCAGGTCCGACGGCATGCCGCGGCGCAGGCTGTCCAGCCAGAAGTGGTGGAACGGCGTGGCCCAGGTGCCCTGCCCGATCGTGCCGAACGGATGGATGAAACGATCGCCGGGCCGGCGCCAGTTCTCGAACGAGATCGAGAGCTTGAACGTGCCGGCGACGGCCTGCAGGAACTCCTGCTCATCGATTTGCAGGAATCGGTGGAACGTGCGGATGGGCGGCACGGTCGACTCGCCGACACCCACCGTACCGATCTGCTCGGACTCCACCAGGGTGATGTCCAGCTGGTCGCGGAACTGGTGCGCCAGCGCACAGCCGGCCAGCCAGCCTGCGGTGCCGCCACCGGCGATGACGACCCTGCGGATACGCCCTTCGGTTGTGTTCGCCACGTTCAATGCGGTGCTCCCATCAGCGGTTGAGTCGAGCCAGCAACTGGGCGCGCATGCGGCGCGCCTGCGTCTCGTCGAACGGTGCCAGGTCGCCCCGGGCGGCATCGGGCAGGTGGTGTCCTGCCCGCTCACCCGGACCGAATACGTAGTACTCGAAGATTTTTGCCCAGGCCTGCTTCTCGCGCGCCGGCAGGTCGCGCACGGCCCACATCGCGTGATGGAGTGCCGGCAGCGGTGAGGAAAGGAAGGCCGGCGAACTGCGCCACCAGTAGTTCACCAGCACATTGAACGGCGCGAGGCTGCGCACGTGGTGCCACCACAGGCCGGGAATGAAGATCGCATCGCCCGGTTCCAGCTCGGCGGTCTGTGCGCTTGCCAATGCATCACGGAACCGTGGGTGGCGCGCGAAGTCCGGCTCGTCGAAATCCACCACGCTCACCACCTGCCCTCCCGGGGTGGGTTCCAGCGGCCCCGGATACAGATTGTCGATCTGCTCGGGCGGGAAAAGCGTGAACCGGCGCCGCCCCACGGCGCAGCACGCCAGGTTGTCCGGGGTATCGAAATGGCAGGAGGCGGTCACGCGGTTGCCTATCCAGATGCTCGCCGATGCCTCGATGCCCTGCCCCGCCAGCCCGGCGTCGTTGGCCTCTGCGAACCCGGGCAGCGCCCGATCGATCAGCAGCGAGGCGAGATAGTAGGTAGGTGGCCTCGGGTCGTCGAGATGATCGGCAATTCCGTCCAGCACCTGGCTCAACAACCCACGCCGGACCTCGACGTTCAACCGGGTGAAGTCCGCGTTGTAGAACGGACGCCCCTCGATCTCGGGCCCGCCGAAGGAGTATTGGACAGGGATTCCCGCTTCGAAGCCGCGCAGATACCCCATCGCCTCCTGCGTGGAGCGCAACCCCGCCTGTACCAGCCCCCAGTCGCGCGCGATGCCGCGCAGCACCACCGGCTCGCCGGCGGCCACCAGCGCCTCCAGCGGGAGCGCGCCCGGCTCCAGGTCTTCCAGGGTCTGCATCGCAATGCCGCCCAGCACCGGTCAGTTCCTGCCCGCCGCCGCAGCGGCATCCTGCAGGCGCAGACGTTTCTGCTTCTCGGCGATCAGGCGCCGCATGTTGTGCAGCGACGCCAGCATCAGGTACGCGCCTTCCAGGTAGCCGGCGTGGTTGAGTTCGGCCAGTGCGGGGCCGTCCAGCTGGCCAAGCCGGTCACGGTCGATGGCGTGCAGACCGTTGACACCCACCCGATGCTCCTGGGCAATCTGCACGTCGAGCGTGACCGGTTGAATGAGTCCTTTGGCGTCGAGCGCGGCAAACATCTGCGCGCCGAAGGCGTGGCCATCGTGAATGCCACGCAGCACGCCTGCGATGTGGTCCAGATACGGCGTATTGCCCCCCTGCGGCAGGAACACCGGCTCGCCCTGCATCGCATTCACGCGCGGATGATCCAGATCCACGTGCAGCACTGCCTCCTGGATGAGCGTGCCATCGATACGGTTCTCCTGGAAGCCGATGAGGAACGGACCCTTGGCTGCGGCCCCGGGCAGGTAGGACGCATTCCATCGGCCGTCCTGCAGAAACAGATTCTCGTGCTGCTCGAACCCGAGCAGGACCACGGACTGCCACTCGCCCGTGGCGGTGTCCCTGCGAAGGAAAATGGGATATTCGCGCTGCAGTTCAGCGAACTCGCTCGGGTAGGCCGGCACCATGCCGACCGCGTCGCCGAACTCGGGCCCGAAGTCGGTGGCCACGCGCAGATCGCGATGGGCGATGTTGTTGAGCATTTCGTAACGCGGCATGGTGATCTTCCAACCCCATCAGGACCCTTGAACGGGTGCCGCCGCCAGGGCAGCGGCACCCCCCCACATCAGAACCGGTAACGAACGCCAAGCATATAACGCGGACTCTGGTCTGCCAGCTTCACGATCATCTGCGAGGTGCGCGAGCGCCAGCGGACGTCCTCACCGGTCAGGTTGATCGCCTCCAGGCCAAACGACCAGTGATCATCCAGGGTGTAGTTCACGCTGAGATCCCACTGTTCGTAAGCTTCCACGTAGTACGGATTACGGCTGGCGCCCTGGTTGGCCAGGATCAGGTACTGGTCACGCCAGTTCCAGGCCAGGCGCACCGACCAGCCGTATTTTTCGTACATCAGCATGGCGTTGGCGGTGTCGCTGAGGCCGGTCAGCGAGAACTGGTCGATGCCCGGGTCGCCCCCGTTGTTGTAGCCGACATCGCCGTTCACGAGGGTGTAGTTGGCCAGGACGCCGAACCCGGTGTCGCCGAAGAAGTACTGCCCGCCGAGCTCCCAGCCATGCAGCTTGGACTCGTTCTGGTTGATGGGGCGGTTGACGTTGAACTGGTACAGCGGGTCGGCCGCCGTGCCATACAGATCGTAGCTGGCTTCGGTGGCCAGGACCTGCGCGTCTGTACCGTTGTAGGCACCCAGTCCGGCGGGATTGTTGCGCAGCAGCGCCAGCGCGGTGAACAGCGCGGTGTCGTTGCCGTTGCAGGCCGCCGCATTGGCCGCACCGACCTGGGTCACGCAGGCGCCGCTGTTGAGGAAGGCCAGCGCCGACTGTGCATCCGGGCCGGAGGTCGGGTCGCGCAGGCCGTACAGGTTTTCCTGGACCACGGTGTTGCCGATGAAGTTGGCGACCCGCTTGTTCCAGTACGTGACCGACACGTAGCTCGCGTCAGCGAAGTACCACTCCAGCGCCAGGTCGAGGTTGTCCGATTCCAGCGGCTTCAGCTGCGGGTTCTGTGCTGTGCCGCTGGCCCGCGAAGACGGATCGATCAGCACGGAGCCGAACGGTTGCTGTGCGGTCGGGCCTGCATAGAGGTTGCCGATCGGCGCGCGCGCGATGCTCTTGCCGAACGAGACGCGCCCCTTCAGGTCGTCCATGAGGTCGATGCTGAAGTCGAGGTTGGGCAGGATGTAGCTGTAGCTGTTCTTCTCGGTGAACGGCTGTTGCTCGTCGGACAACACCACGCGGAAGTCGTTGTTGGACTGCCATTCGATGGCCTCCGGGATGGCGATGACCGACGTCGACACCACATCGGTGGTTTCATAGCGCACGCCCAGACGAGTGTTGGTGCGCAGGCCGCCCAGCTCGCCGTCCAGTTCGACCTGGAAATAGGCCGACTTGGTCTTCTCCTCCACCAGGTTGTCTGCGGCACGCTGCGGACTCACGCCGAGACTGGCGCCATAGTTGTCCGCTGCCCATTGCGCGAGGCGGCCAGCATCGCCGCGCCAGGCGGTGAAGCTGTTGGCATTGAAGTCGTTGAACAAGCCGACGATGTTGACCGGCTGCAGCAGGTCCATCAGCCCGTTGGCGACATCCCCGTCGACGTTGGCCACGCCCCAGTCGCCCAGGGTGTTGTAGTTCTCCGCGGCCTGGATGCGGTGGGTGGTCTGCTTGCTGGAGTCCACGCCAAACTGGAAGCGGCCCTTGTCGAAGCTCCACTCACCGTCGACGCGGCCCTGCTTGATCTCGCTGATCTGGGTCTGCGAGTTGATGCGCAGCACCTGCGACCCGATCTCGCCCGGCACGAAGCCCGGATTGACCACGCCATTGGTCTTGGCCAGGGCATCGGCCGTGCTCGGGTACCAGACCTGGGTGCCCACCGGCAGGCCGTTGTTGAAGTTCATTTCCTGCACCCACGACCCACCGCAATGCGGTCCGGTGGTGCAGTTGTTGGTGCCGGCGATGCTGCTGAAGATGGAGCCGCCCCCAGTCAGCGGATCGTTCGGCCGGCTTTCGTTCTTCGAGTCGTGCGCGTCGAAGCTCAGTTTGAAGCGGTCGGTGACGTTCCACTGGGCATTGAAGCCGAGCGATCCCAGCTTGTACTTCTGCATGCTGCGCTGCTGTTCTAGCCCGAAATCCTTGGTCCCCGCGACTTCGCGGATATAGATCGGGGTTGCGACCGCGCCGCTGGTGTCGAAGGTGACATCGGTGTAGTTGCTGTTCTGCAACCACATGCCCTGTTCGCCACGATTCTCGGTGATCTCGTTCGTCGAATAGGTGTAGTCGAGGGTCAGGGTCACCGCGTCGGTCGGTGCGAACTGCAGCACCGCCTGGCCATTGACGCGCTCACGCTCGAACTCGGAGAACGCATAGCGGAGGTCGTTCGGGCGACCGTACAGTGCGCCCACCGCGGGTGCGTTGACCACGGTCGGGTTGCCCGGCATCGTGCCGGTCCACGGCTGGATGTTCCAGTAGTTGTTGGTGGCCTGCACCGAGCCACCCTTGCGCTTCTGGTAGCTCGCACTCACGCCAACGCCGAAGGTCTTTTCCGGGTTGCTGTAGCTGAAGATGCCGGACAGTTCCGGCGTCAGGTCGCTGTCGAACGGCTGGCTCTGGTCGGAGACGACCTTCGCACCGGCACTGGCGACGGTGCCATCATGGTCGAACGGCCGCGCCGTCAGGATGTTGATGGTGGCGCCGATGCCACCGCTGGGCACATTGGCCTGGCTGGTCTTGTAGACCTCGATGCCGTTGATGGCCTCGGCGGCGAGCTGGGCGAAGTTGAACGCGCGGGTGCCGCCGTCGACACCGCCGATGGCGACCTGTCCCGAGGCACCGAACGCATCAGCACCTGGCATCTGGCGCCCGTTGAGCGTCACCATGTTGAACTGCGGGCCAAAGCCTCGCGCCGTGACCTGCGCCCCTTCGCCATCACGGCGCTCGATGGAGATGCCGGTGATGCGCTGCAGGGATTCGGCCAGGTTGGTGTCCGGGAACTTGCCGATGTCCTCGGCACTGATCGCATCCACCACGCCGGCCGAGTCGCGTTTGATGTCCATCGCCTGGCTGAGGCTGTTGCGGATGCCGGTGACCTGCACGGTATCCAGCTGCGTCGGGCTGCTGGGCTGGGCCTGCGCTTGGGCGACGGGCGCCGGCGTTGAGGCGTCCTGTGCGAAGGCGGGATTGATGACCAGGACGCCGCCCACAAACGTGAACATGGCCCTGGAGGTGAACTTCGCCAGCGTGCGGCTCATGAACGAGCCCCCCGGCCTTGGGTACGACGGAACGTAGAAGCGCTCATGACTCTCCCCTCTGACATATACGATCGAATGGATGTACCGCCCCTCCTGGGGGCACGTACGGGCGATGCCCGTCTTCCACACCGAACATCGCAGTGCGCTGTGCGCTCACTGCGACTCACACTCGCTTTCAGGCTTGCCAGAACAGCCGCGTGGTAAAGGGGGGGTACCCACTGGCCCTTACCCCGGCCAGGTGGTAGCGCTACCATCACGTCACGGCCGCAGACTAATCATCCGGGGTCTCGCTTGTCATCATGCAGCGCAGCAAAGGAAACGAGCCCTTGAAGAACAGCCACAGAACCGTCCGTCGAAAAGCGAGTGCCATCACCATTGACGACGTCGCGGCGCACGCCGGGGTATCCGCCATGACGGTGTCCCGCGTCATCAACGGCCATGCCGGGGTACGCGAAGGCAACCGCGAGCGTGTCATGCGCAGCGTGCTCGAACTGGACTATCGGCCCAATCCTGCAGCGAGCGCCCTGGCGGCGGCGCAGCACACCTGCATCGCGCTGATCTACACCAATCCCAGTTCCAGCTATCTTCGCGAACTGCTGGTCGGGGCCCTGCGCGGCTCCACCCGGGCCGCGGCGCAGCTGGTGATCGCGACCTGGGATGACCTGGGCGCGCAGGCGCGTCGCGAGGCGGCGCAGCAACTGTGCAGCAGCGTGGCGGGCGTGATTCTTCCCCCACCCCTGTGTGAGTCGAAGGACATCGTCGACGAATTCCTGCTCGGCGGCGTTCCCGTCATCTCCATCGCGTCCAGCCATTTCAGTGACAGCGTGTCCTGTGTGCGCATTGACGACCGCCAGGCAAGCCACGACATGGTGTCGCACCTGATCAGCCAGGGACATACCCGCATCGGCTATATCAAGGGCGATCCGAATCAGACCGCCAGCGCGCACCGCTGGCAGGGCTACCGGGATGCGCTGGCTGGCGTGGGCATCGCGTACGACGCTGCACTCGTCCAGCCCGGCTGCTTCACCTACCGCTCCGGACTGGAGGCGGCCGAAGGGCTGCTGGCCCTGCCGCAGCCACCCAGCGCGATCTTCGCCAGCAACGACGACATGGCGTCTGCCGTTGTTTCCGTGGCGCATCGTCGCGGCCTGGAGGTGCCGCGCGATCTGTCGGTGGTCGGTTTCGACGACACCTCCGCGTCGACGATGGTGTGGCCGGAACTGACCACGATCCGTCAACCGGTGGCGGAGATGGCGGACACTGCCATCGACATCCTGTTGCGCGAGATTCGACGCCCGGCCGCTTCGGCGCGCGGCATCGTCAACCACGTGCTTCCACACCAGTTGGTCACGCGGGCGTCCGTATCGCGGCCTTTGCCGGACGTTTAGCCGCCTGCCTCGGAGGCAGCCACCTTACAGGCGATGGTCCAGGACCTGGCCCGGCCACCCGTCTATGTTGAAGGTCGACAGCCTTTCGTAACCGCACGATTCGTAGAAACGCACCAGGTCGCCACTGCCTCCGCCATAGCAATCCACGCGCAGGTAGGCAACACCCGCGGCACGTGCCTGCTCGTCGGCGAACGCCATCAGCCGGCGGCCGATACCGCGCACGCGCGGATCCCGCGAAGCAACCAGCACACGGACATAGAGCTCTGGCTGGGTCGCCGCGGGCACGTAAGGCATGGCCTCGCCCAGCGCCAGGAATGCGCGTACCTCACCCTGCCCTGTTTCAGCCACCCAGGCGCCGGGCAGCGCGCAGGCATCGGTCACCTGGGTGATGCGGCGCGGAATGGACGACCATGCTTCGCTGCCCCACTGCTGCGGGTTGCCGATGGCCACGAACCACGCAATCACTTCGTCGAACAACCGCAGCACAGCGGGCGTATCGGTCACCCTGGCGCGACGGATGGTCAGCGCTTCCTTTCCTGGATCAGTCACGCATGTCACTCCTGCCGGTGGCGCTACGCCACGTCCAACAGTAGTTTGCCGCCATCTGTGGCAGACACCAAGTCTACCGAGGCGATGTCTGCGCGATATCGTGCACTGTTATCATGGGTGGCTGTATGGACAGGGATGTTGAAGGATGTTGAAGCTGCGGCTGGCGCAACGCTGGGAGCGATTGGGCGTTCGAGATGCCGACGTCGGCGTGATGCTGTTGTTCGCACTGCTCGCCGCGTTCCTCGCCTGGGGCGCCTATGAGATGGCCTATCCCGAACACGGCTGCATGCGGATGGGCAAGGGCAACAGCGGCCCGCTCCAATGCGACCCAGGGGAGCTGATGAAAGAAGCGATGTGGCCGATGTTGCTCAGCGCCCTCAGCGCCTACGCCGTCCTCTATGGTCTGTGGGGCTGGATCAAGGACATGGCGAGGCCGCTGACGCTGGACGGCGATACGGCCAGCGCTCCGGATGCCGATCAGCAAGGGCCTTGAGCGGGCCGCTGCCCGTCGGCTCACTTGATCTTCAACGCCGGTAGCAGCGGATCGACGTCCACCAGCTCCAGCGACGTGACCATGTGCAGTGTTCCGCTCTTGTACGCGAGGAAGTGCGGGCTCTTTACATGTGCTTCGTAGGCCTGGCGGTTGGCGTAGATCTCCAGGATGGTCAGTCGTGTCGGATCCTCCTTGTCAAACACCGCATACAGCGACAGAACACCAGGCTCAAGCGCCATTGAAGCGCGGACCTCTTCAGCCAGCGCCTCCCGATAGGCGGGGAGATGGGCAGCGTCCACGGTGATTTTCGACAGTCTCGTCATCTGCGCCTCCTCTGCCCGAGCGCTGAAGGAAAGCGCGATCAGACAGATTGAGATGCCCCACATTGCCTTGTTCATTGCTTTCTCCGACGCCTGCGCGTCATTCGATGAAAACCTCTCTCCGCGTCACTCGGTGCGCAGGGAGTCCAGTTGACGTTCAATGGCCTCGCGCGCACGCGTTGCCGCCTGCGGGTCGAAACGCGCGTCAAGAACATCGGCCAGCTCACGCAGTTGCTCGACGCTCACGCCGATGTTCATGCTTATCCCGACGTGAGACTGCAGCTGGGGTTCGACCCCGGACATCGCAGCCAGCATGCTGACGGTCGCCAGCTCGCGGCTCTGCCAGTCCAGGTTGTCACGTTCGAAGATGTCCCCGAACAGATGCGTCCGTAGATACGCGTTGGCCTGCGGGGCGAACTCGAACAAGGGTCCGGCGACCGGCGCACCTGCCAGCGTGGTTTGATTGGCCGTCCCTGCCGCCAGCAACGCATCGCCCTTGGGTATCGGCTTCACCGGTTCTCGACCGGCCTCATCGTGGATGCCGCGCTGCCTGCGTGCGTCCACCACCTTCATCATCTCGCCGAGTGCATTGAGGCTTCGGGGAAAGCCGGCATAGGCGTACACCTGTACGAGGATCTCGCGCACCTCGGCCACGCTCAGCCCCGCGTCCAGACCGTGATTCACTGCCTCGCCAAGGCGGGCCATGTCACCCGCCGCTGCGGCAGCGCTGATCGGAATGATGGCCTGCTGCCTGGCATCCAGTACGGTGGCCGGCTCGTTAGTAGAATTGAGATTCATCGGCTTCTCCTTCGTATGCATGTCGGAGTGGACCTCCGGGTTGGACGCTACCTTCGTGAGCGCCACGATGTGATGATTCTGCTCGGCCGACCCTGCCGGCAGCGTACCGAATGCGAGGCAAACGCTGAGCAGCTGCCCAGTGATCGACGTCATGCGCCTCATCAGCTTCGGGCCTCCGCAGCCATCGCCGAGGGGGCGGCGGACCCGGCGTCCGCGGCCGTGACATAGGCCAGCAGCGCCGCAGACACCAACACGCCGGCACTGGCCAGGAATGTGCCGGCGAAGCCGACGCTGTCCAGCAGCAGGCCGCCGAGGGTGGAGCCCAGCGCGATCGAGCACTGCACCACCGCGACCATCAGCCCCCCGCCCGATTCAGCGTCGTCGTTGCTGAAGGTTTGTGCCAGCCAGCTCCACCACCCCACCGGTGCCGCCGTGGCCAGCAGGCCCCATGCCGAAAGCAGTGCGGCCGTCGGCCACAGCTGCGGACCCAGCGGAACCAGTGCCGCGGCAATCACCGCCATCAAGGCAGGAACCGTCACCAGCGTGCGGTAAAGCCCGCGCCTGAGGAACGCCCCGATGGCGAGTGTCCCGACCAGGCCGCTTACACCGATGGCCAGCAGCACCAGCGGGACAGTGGCATCACCCGCGTTGGTGACCCGTTCCAGGAACGGTCGTACATAGGTGAACAAGGCGAACTGGCCCATGAAGAAGGCGCCGCACGCGGTCATGCCCAGCGCCACCACCCGCCGCCGGAGCAGTACGAGCACGCCGCGTTGTGGCTGCCTGCGCTCCGCTGCCATGGACGGCAGGCAGGCCCACTGCCACGCCAGCGCGACAGCCGCCACCGGCAGCAGGCACAGGAATGCCCCGCGCCACCCGATCACACCGCCCAGGTAACTGCCCAGCGGCGCGGCGATCACCGTTGCCAGCGCATTGCCGCCGTTGAAGATCGCCAAGGCACGCGGCACCTGTGCTGCGGGCACCAGCCGCATGGCGGTCGCCGCAGACAGTGACCAGAACCCACCGATCACCACGCCGATCAGCGCACGGCCGATCATGTAGACCGGATAGTTGGGGGCCAGCGCCACGACCAGACCCGACACCGCCATCAACGCAGTCAGCGTAAGAAGCAACGTTCTGCGGTCGATGGTCCCGGCCAGCCGGGAGATCGACAGGCTGGTCAGCACCGCGAAGGCGCCCGAGATGGCAATCCCATAGCCGGCAAGGCCCTCGGTCACGCCAAGGTCCGCGGCCAAGGGCGTGAGCAGGCTCACGGGCATGAATTCGGATGCGATCAACGCGAAGACGCACAGCGTCATCGCGAGCACGCCGCCCCAGTTGCCCTTGTCCCCGGTGGTGTCGGGACGACTCATTTCCCGGCCAGGCTCTGCTGGAAGAACGCCGTCAGCTTGGCGAACGGAATCAGGTCGGTGCGGTCATACAGGTCCACGTGCCCGGCGCCCTTCACCCAGTAGAGCTCCTTCGGTTGGCCGGCCCGCCGGTACGCGTCTTCGCTGAACTCACGGGAGTGTGCGGTGTCGCCGGAGATGAAGAGCATCGGCCGTGGCGAAAGGGTCTCGATGTCGTTGAACGGATGGAAGTTGATGAACTTGACCAGGCTGCTGAACAGCGGCTGCGTGGTCAGTTCAGGGCGCTCGCCGGCGGCCGCGTAAGCGCCGCGCGGCGTGCGGTAGAAGTCGAAGAACTCGCGCTGCACGTCCGGGGTATCGGGCTCGAGCGTGTTCACGGTCCCGGGCACATACACGCGCTGCCCGCCCTTGAACTCGACCAGACGCTGCTGCGCGGCCGCCTGGATCATCTCGTTCCGCTGCTCCAGCGATTGCGCCTTGTTCAGCCCCTGGCGCACGGCGGCGCCCATGTCATACATGCTGACCGTCGCGATCGCCTTGATCCGCGGGTCGATCTTGGCCGCGCTGATCACGAAGCTGCCGCTGCCACAGATGCCCAGGCCGCCCACCCGTTCCGGGTCCACGAACGACTGCGTGCTCAGGAAGTCCACGGCTGCACTGATGTCGTCCGAATAGATTTCCGGCGATACCAGGTGACGCGGCGTACCCGCGCTTTCACCCCAGAATGACAGGTCGATCGCGAGCGTCACGAAGCCCTGTTCGGCCAGCTTCTGCGCGTACAGCTGCGAGCTCTGCTCCTTCACCGCGCCCATCGGATGACCGACCACCACGGCCGGCGCGCGGCTATCGCGTCCCAGACCCTCGGGCCGGTACAGCGTGCCCACCACCTCCATCTGGTACTGGTTCTTGAACCGGACGCGCTCGCCCGTCACCCGGTCGCTCCTGTAGAAATTGTCCGCCCCCGTGCTCCTGGTGGCCGCTGGCGCGTCAGAAGCCCACGCAGAATGTGGAACGAGGTGACTGGCGAGCAGCGCCAGCAGCAGCGTGGTGGGTTTCATGCGGACCGCCTCTGGAGGAGTGAGGACGCCACGATAGGCCAGGGCCGTTACCGCGATAAGCCGGCTGAAAGTTGATGCATTACTGAGTTGAGCTCACAATTGGCCCATGAGCGCAGTGAAGACCAACGACCTGCAAGCCTTCCTGGTGGTGGCGCAGGAGCAGAGTTTCACCAAGGCGGCGGCCCGCCTGGGCGTCACCCCGTCTGCGTTGAGCCATTCGATGCGGCTGCTGGAAGAGCGCCTGGGCATCCGGCTGCTGGCCCGGACCACCCGCAACGTCTCCCCGACCGAGGCGGGTGAGCGCCTGATGGGCTCCATTGCCCCGCACTTCGAGGCCATCGGCGCAAGCGTCGAGGCACTCGGCGACCTGCGCGACCGCCCGGCCGGGACGCTGCGGATTTCCTGCACGGACGACTCCATGGAGACCATCATCCGTCCCCGCCTGGCCGGGTTCCTCGCCGAGTATCCGGACATCACGCTCGAGTTCTACGTCGACTACGGTTTCACCAATGTGGTGGAACAGCGCTTCGACGCGGGCATCCGGCTGGGTGAGGCGCTGAGCAAGGACATGATCGCGGTCCGGGTGGGTCCGGATTGGCGGCTGGTCGTGGTGGGGTCTCCCGATTATTTCGAGACGCATCCCAAGCCCAGGAAACCCGCCGACATCACGCGCCACCGTTGCGTGAACATCCGGCACCGCCCGAACGGCGCCATCTATGCCTGGGAATTCGAGGAAAAGGGCAAGGAGTTCACCGTGCGTGGCGACGGGCCGCTGGTGTTCAACAGCATGGTGCACGTCATCAATGCCGCACTCGACGGGCTGGGCCTGGCGTATGCGCCCGAGCCCATGGTGGCCGATCACATTGCCGAGGGGCGGCTGGTGGCCGTCCTGGACAAATGGTGTGTGCCCTTCCCCGGCTATCACCTCTACTATCCGAACCGTCGGCAACCCTCGCCGGCATTCTCGGCGCTGGTCGCGTGGCTCAAACGGGATGCCTAACGCTCACGCCCATGACCCGTTGAACAGGAAGAATGCGCCCAGGATCCAGACAAGCAGCATCAGGTGCCCGCGCTGCAGGTCGTCCTGACGGATCCAGTACGCAAACCAGAGTCCGCCGAGGTGCATGGCCAGCAGCAGGAGGGTGAAGAGGCTCAGCGCCAGGTTCAACCACGGACGGGCCTGATCAATGCCACTCGCAAACAGGAGTAGATAGCACCCCATCGCCATCGCTGAAAGCGCCAGCAGCTTCAGGGCCAGCAGCGCAAGTGCTGCGCTTCTGCTCAGGACACTGGACGTCACCGCACGCGTCGCAAGCGCGGTTTCAACCGGCGGCGCCTGCCGCAGCAGTGCCATGGACAGGGTGAGGCCCACCGCACCGGCCAGTTCGCGGAATGCTCTGATGTTGTCGATGACGGCGATTGCCAGCCAGACAGTCAAGCCCATCGCGTAGACGGATTGGAACAGCCAGATCGACATCGGCAACGACATGGGAGAACCATCCTGAGGAAGCTGGGCTGAGCAGCCTATTACCTCAACCGCGATTCAGGTCAACAGCGACCTCTTCCCCCTCGCGCCAAACCCCAGCCCGACCTCATCGAGGCGAGGGCTGGGGCAGTTTGACCGTGCGACGCCACGACCCGCCGTGGCGGCCAGCCGGGGGGCGTGTTCCTATCGGTGCAGTGCGTCGATGATCACGCCTGTTGCGATCTCCACCAGCAGGTACTCGGTATCCGACTGTCGAACCCAGCGATGACCGCGACCAGGGTCCCGCAGACGATAGTGCGCGTAGTCGTCCACCCAGTAGCGGCGGTCGACCTCAGCCCAAGGCAGCCTCTCCCCGCGTCGCCATGCCTTTTTCTGCCATCCCGGCGGTGGGGCATCGCGGTTGTGGGGGCCGCCGGCGTGAGGGGGTGGGCCATTGCCCCGTGCGTGGTGCGGCGGGTCGGCCCAGGCGGGAGCTGTGGCCATCGCCACTGCGGCCATCAGCGTAATGCCGAGCAAGCGTCGGGTTTTCATAGGACAGCCTCCACTTCGGCCGCAGCGTGCGGCGTCACAGCGGCGAATATAGGCCGCTGCGTGTGAATGGATCGACGCGCCCTGCCCTGACCCCACGGGTGCCCCGGTTCCACGTCGGCCAGGGCTTCACAGGCTCAGCCCGCCGCTTCCAGCTTTCCGCTTGGCATGACAAGCCGTGCAGCGCGCAGGTATCGCACGTACTTTCCAATGAAGATGCCGGTGAAACCGCCCGACAACAGCAGGTAGGCCGCGCGGAAACTTCCATCGGCGCTCAGTGAAGGAGACGCGGAGAGCGCAACCTCGAAACCGTACTTCACCGCGAACGTAACCAGCAGCAGCGGCAGCAGGCTGTAGTCCGCGCTGCGCCACACCTTCCCCGTGGACGCGTTGAGGGTGAGCGTTGCGCGTCGCAGCAGCATCCACCCAAGGGCCATGCCCGCGCCGATGCCGACCAGCCACTCGGCCCACGCCTCCCAGGAACCGCCGAAGCGGTGGCCGAGCGACCAGGCTCCCCAGGCGGTGAACAGGGCCGGCACGATGGCCAGTTTCGTGAGCGAGGTTTCACCGGGTTTCATGGCGGCGATGCCGCGGCTGACGAGGAAGACCAGAAGTGCCCAGACCCACACAGGGGTGTTCGAGATGAGGTGCTGCAGCATGATCACGGGGAGTCCTTGATGTGGGTGGGTGCCGGCGATGCAACGCCGCGCGGGAATGGCTCCATTCTCGCTTTGCACCGCCCCATCACAAGTGACAGGTGTCAGGCATCCGAAAGTACATTTTCCGGGGCTCCATCGTCCGGTGCCCTGGGTAGATCGGCGCCCCTCCCCGGCCTCTGAGCGGGCCTTCGGTCCGCGCCTTCAGCGCTGCTGATCCCTCAGGAACAGCCAGGTAATCAGCGTGGCGTCCGGCCCCTTCGGATCGGTGAACGGCAACCCGGACTGGCTACCGCTCCAGGCATGCCCCATCCCCTGCACCACGTAATGCTGGGCCAGTGTCCTGCCCCCATAGGTGTACGTGTCCACCGTGTAGGCGCGCCCGCCGGGCACCTGGCCCTGGAACGTGCTTGTCGGCAGATACTTCACCGAATCGTTGTCCACGCCATCGTCGGCCAGGTCATTGGTCTGCAGGAACTGGCGCACGGCCTGCTGTCCGTTCACCGGGTTGACCGTGGCATCCGCGCTGCCATGGAACACCAGCACCGGCATCGGTCGCGGCGACGGTGAGCCGGCGCACTGCCAGGCAAGCCGGCCGTTGCTGTCCGGGGAGTAGATGCTGCCCGCCAACAGCGCGTAGGCGCTGCCCGACACCGTGGTGGCGCCCTTGTACATGCCGCCGGAATGCACCGCGCCAGCGGCGAACACGTCCGAGTAGCACGCCAGCATGATCGAGGTCATCGCACCACCGGCGGAAATGCCGGTGACGTAGACCCGGCGCGGATCGATGTTGTAGCCCGCCTTCACCTGGCCCACGATTCCGGCCAGGATCGACGCCTCGCCACTGCCCCGCGCCTGGTTGATCGGCAACTGCCAGTTCCAGCACCGTGCGGGGTTGGCGGTGACGTTCTGTCGTGGGTAGACCACGATGAAACCTTCCGTATCGGCCACCTCGTTGAAGCCCGACGCCTCGCCCATCAGGTTCGGCCCGTTGACGCAGCCGTGCAGCACCAGCAGCAGGGGCAGTGGTTGGCTTTCCTGGTAGCCGGCCGGCACCCACACCTGGTACTCGCGGCTGCCGAACACATTGCCGTAGAGACCCACATCCCAATGCCCAGCGGGGCCTGCAGCAAAGGCGCTGCCCGCCGTCGCCAGCCAGCTGCACACCACCAGAAGTGCCGCCTTGATCGAATCGATTCCAGATGTCATCGCCAGATCCTCATGCGTGAGTTGTGGGTAGAGTGTTGCGACGCCGCTGTCAGACCCAGCCGGTGGCGTAGTAGATGCCGATCACCAAGAACACCGCGAGGGTCTTGATGACGGTCACGGCGAATATGTCCTTGTAGGCCTGGCGATGGGTGAGCCCGGTCACCATCAGCAGGGTGATGACGGCACCGTTGTGCGGCAGGCTGTCCATGCCGCCCGAAGCCATCGAGGCGACGCGATGCAAGACCTCCATCGGAATGCCGGCGGCCTGCGCATTGGCAATGAAGGTGTCCGACATCGCGGCCAGGGCGATGCTCATGCCGCCGGACGCCGAGCCGGTGACGCCGGCCAGGCCGGTTACCGTGACCGCCTCGTGCAGCAGAGGATCCTTGATGAAGCCCAGCGCGTTGGCCACGACCATGAAACCCGGCAGTGCGGCGATCACCGCACCAAAGCCGTATTCCGACGCGGTGTTCATGGCGGCCAGCACCGCACCGCCGATCGCGGCCTTGGTGCCCTCGGCGAACTTCGTCACCACCGGGCGCCAGGCCAGCGCCAGCACCGACAGGATGCCGACCAGCAGCGCACCGACGACGGCCCAGATCGCGCCAATCTTCGCCACGTCCTGCACCACCGGTACGGAACTGCCCAGTACCGATGGCACGAAGCTGTGCTCGGCCCCATACCAGTGCGGCATGCCCAGGGTGAACAGCTTGTTGGAGAGGAACACCAGTACCAGCGGCAGGATGGCAATGCCCGCATGCGCCAGATGGGTGCCGGTGAACGGTGCCGGCTCGTTCACCAGGGTGGCCGGATCGCCGTATCCCTCGCCGTTGCGCAGCGCGACCCGGCGCCGCCACTCAAGGTAGGTCATGCCCACCGCAAGCACGAAGACGCTGCCGAGCGTGCCCAGCACCGGGGCCGCCCAGGTATCGGTGCCGAAGAACGTGGTCGGGATGATGTTCTGGATCTGCGGCGTGCCGGGCAGCGCGTCCATGGTGAAGCTGAAGCCGCCCACGCCCAGCGTGGCCGGGATCAGGCGCTTGGGGATGTCACTCTGGCGGAACATCTCGGCGGCGAACGGATAGACCGCGAACACCACCACGAACAGCGACACGCCGCCATAGGTGAGCAGGCCCGAGACCAGCACGATCGAGAGCATCGCCCGCTGCGGCCCGAACAACCGGATCGCCGCACCGACAATGGAGCGGGAAAAGCCGGACAGTTCGATGAGTTTGCCGAACACGGCGCCCAGCAGGAACACCGGGAAGTAGAGCTTGAGGAAACCGACCATCCTGTCCATGAACAAGCCGGTGAACATCGGTGCCACCAGCGAGGGGTCGGTCAGCAGCACGGCGCCGAGCGCGGCGATGGGCGCGATCAGGATCACGCTGTATCCCCGGTAGGCGGCCAGGATGAGGAAGCCCAGTGCTGCAAGTACGATCAGTAACGACATTCGGCGCGTCCCGCTGAGGATGCGCCCAGTATCCCGATCTGGCGGTCGCTGCCGACTGGACCTAGGTCCACTCGCCGGTGTACCCCGGCACCGCTAGCCTAGGCTCCAGGGGTGGCAATGGGCCATCTGCAATGCACATGCCTGGGGGGAGGACCGAATGAAGCGGAACTGTTTGAGCCTGATGATCGGCACGCTGTTGGCCTCCGGGCCGGTACTGGCGCAGGACGCACCACAGGCCGCGCCGTCGGCGGGCAGGACCGCATCGGCCACCACGCTGGACAGCATCACGGTCACCGCGCGCAAGCGCGAGGAAACCCTGCAGGAAGTCCCGGTGGCCGTCACGGCCTTCACCGCCGAAGCCCTGGACAGGATGAACGTGCAGGACATCAGCGACCTGGATGGACAGGTGCCCAACCTGACCATCTACGCTGCGCGCGGTGCCAGCAGCACGGTCACGGCGTACATCCGCGGCGTCGGCCAATCCGACCCGACCTGGGGGGCTGACCCGGGCGTGGGCATCTACCTGGACGACGTCTACATCGCGCGCCCGCAGGGTGCGCTGCTGGATGTGTTCGACGTATCGCGCATCGAGGTGCTGCGCGGCCCGCAGGGCACGCTGTATGGCAAGAACACCATCGGCGGCGCGATCAAGTACATCTCCCGCGGGCTGCCGACCCAGACCGAAGGGTTCGCCCAGATCACCGCGGGCAACTACAACCAGCTGGACGCCAAGGCGGCCATCGGTGGGCCGCTGGGCGGGCCGGACAGTGGCCTGCGTGCCCGCGTGGCGGTGGCCAGCATGAATCGTGACGGCTTCGGCGAGAACACCTTCAACGGCCAGCCGGTCAGCGACAAGCAGATCAATGCCGCGCGGTTGAACCTGGGTGCGTACGCGGGCGACGATCTTGACGTGCAGTTCGCCCTGGACTGGGTCGATGACCAGTCGGGCATGCGGGGTTCCAGGATGCTGGCACCCAACCCGTTCCTGCGGGCGTACCCGCCGATGGATGACCGCTACGACATCCGTTCGGGCATGCGCAACCTCAACAGCGTGGAGACGAAGGGCGCCTCGGCGACGGTGAACTGGCGACCCAGCGAGGACGTGGCGCTGAAGTACGTGGTGGCCAAGCGCGAATCGGACAGCGAGGCGAACATCGACTTCGACAGTACGCCGGTGAAGCTGGCCGACGTTGGCGGCACCTACAACGACAACCAGGTCAGCAACGAGGTGCAGCTCAACTACGATGCGGGGGGCCGTGTGCGCGGCGTCGTGGGCCTCTACCAGTTCAGCGGTGAAGCCGGTGGTCAGATCCAGAACAACTACTTCAGCGCGCAGTTCGCGGACAACCAGGGCAAGGTGCTGACCGACAGCATCGCGCTGTATGCGGACTGGACCTTCGACCTGACCAGCAGGCTCAAGCTTGACGCAGGCGCCCGCTACACCGACGAAGACAAGCGCGCGATCGTGCTGAACCGCCTCTATTCCGATCCGACCTTCAGCCGGCCGGTCGCCGTGACGGCGGATTTCGACAAGAAGACCAACTTCAAGAACGTCTCGCCGAAGGTCTCGCTGGACTATCAGGTCACGCCGGACATCATGGTCTACGGTCTTGCCACGCGGGGATTCAAGTCGGGCGGCTACAACATCCGCGCCAATGCCGTGGCGGTGCCGCGCTCGGCCGAGCCGTTCGATGACGAAACCGTCGACAGCATTGAGATAGGCAGCAAGATGGCCTTCCTCGACCAGCGTCTGTTCCTGAACCTCTCGGCCTTCCACAACAAGTACAAGGACATCCAGCTTTCGGTGTTCACCGGCATCGATACCAATGGCGATGGCGTGGATGACGGCTTCTTCGGCGACTTCACCAATGCCGGCTCCGGCACCATCAATGGTCTGGAGATCGAGTACCAGTACCTGCCCAGCCAGCACTGGTTGATCTCGGGCAACCTGGCCTGGCTGGACGCCAAGTACGACGAGTACATGGATCGCGGCGTCAACGTCGCCGACCAGATGAAGTTCACCAACGCACCGGACTTCTCGGGCGCGTTGAACGTGGAGTACCGCACCGAGCTGGCCCGCGGCGGCAATCTGTCCGCACGCGTGAGCTACAGCTACCAGAGTGAAGTGTGGCCGACCACCGACCTCAGCCCGGTGATCCGCCAGGACGGCTACGGACTGGTCAACGCCGGTGTGATCTGGAAGCTCGATGAGGCCTGGACGTTCTCGCTGCAGGGCACCAACCTGGCCGACAAGGCGTATCGGACCACCGGCTACAACATCCCGGCGGTCGGCACGCTGATCGGGTTCTATGGTCCGCCGCGCCAATATAGTCTCAGTGCCCGTTACGATTTCTAGGAATCACCTGCATGACGCCGTCTTACGATGATCTGTACTGGAACAGTGACGATGGCCTGCGCCTGCACGCGCGCGACCATGCGCCGGAGGCGGGGCAAGCACCCCGGGGCACGGTGGTGTGCATCCCCGGCCTGACCCGCAACGGCGCCGATTTCGATGCGCTGGCCGGTTCACTGACTGCGGCCGGTTGGCGCGTGATCGCTGTCGACCTGCGCGGGCGCGCAGGTTCAGAACGCGCGCCGGACCCGTCCGGCTACAACCCACGGGCGTATGCCGACGACATGGTGGCGCTGCTACGCTCGCAGAACATCGACAAGGCCGTGTTCATCGGTACTTCGCTGGGCGTGCTGGTGACCATCACCCTCGCCTCCCGTGCGCCCGGACGTATCGCCGGGGCGGTATTGAACGATGCCGGCCCCAAGGTGCCGCGCGACGCCCTGGCACGGATCGGCAAGTACGCCGGCAAACCCGTGCCGCCGATGGATCCGGCGCAGGCCACTGCCTACGTGGAATCCATCGGCAAGGCCGCGTTCCCCCGCTTCACCGCCGAGGACTGGCGGGCGATGGCCTCACGTACCTTCCGCCAGCGCGAGGATGGGCTGCTGGTGCTGGACTACGATCCGGCGGTGATCCGCACGACCCGGCCGTGGGTGCTGTGGCTGCTGCGCCCGGTGCTGTGGCGCGCGGTGCGTGGGCTGACGGCACGCGTGCCGGTGCTGGTGGTGCGTGGCGCGTTGTCGGACATCCTGCCTGCCGATGTGGCACGGCAGATGGCCGCGACATCGACGAACGCCCGTCTGGTCGAAGTGCCGGAGGTGGGCCATGCGCCGACCTTGTCCGAACCGGAGGCGCGTGACGCGATCCTGGCCCTGCTGGAGCGTGTGCGATGAGTGCCGCTGCATCGAGCGAAGCGCTGCCTGCCGCCCTGCAGGCCCTGCAGCAATGGGCGGCCAACGAGCGGCTGGGCGGCGTCATGCGGATCGCGCAGCCGCGCATCGATGCGTTCGCGGACGCCACTGGTGACCACAACTGGATCCACGTCGATCCGGCCCGCGCAGCGGCCGGGTTGCCGGGTGGGCAGACCATCGCGCATGGCTTCCTCCTGCTCTCGCTCACGGTGGAAGAGGATGTGGCCGCCCTGGTCGGCTTCCCCGGCATCGCCCATGTACTGAACTACGGGTTGAACAAGGTGCGCTTCCTGGCGCCGGTGCCCAGCGGTTCGCAGGTGCGGGTGCGCTCGCGGCTGGTGTCATTGGAAGCGCGCCAGCCGGGTCAGTGGCTGCTGACCCAGCACAAGACCGTGGAAGTGGTCCCCGGCGGCGAGGTGGCACTGGTCGCCGAGCAGCTGTCGTTGATCGTCGCCGGCTAGTCCCGCTCCGCCCCACAGCGCATGGCTGGCGTGCTGCACGCCGGCTGTGGTTCTCTCTACACTGGAGCGATGTTGACGCCCTCCATCGTCCTGTTCGCCTGCATCGCGTGGACCGTGCTGTTGTTCGGCGTCGCGCTGTGGGGCGAACGTCAGGGGCACCGCCTCACGAAGGCATGGCCCGCCATCTACGCGCTGTCGCTGGGCGTGCACTGCACCGCATGGACGTATTACGGGGCAGCCTCGCAGGGCGTGCAATGGGGCTTCCCGATCCCGCCGACGCTGATCGGCATGGCACTGATCTTCGCCTTCGGCCTGCCGTTCCTGGCGCGGCTGGGGCGGCTGGCCAAGCAGCACAACAGTGCGACCATCGCCGATCTGGTGGTCGCGCGGCTGCGTGCCGATCAAGGGCTGGGTGCCACCATCACCCTGGTCGCGTTGTTCGGCATCATTCCCTACATCGCGTTGCAGCTCAAAGCGGTCAGCCAAGGGCTTGGCACCTTGCTCGGCGATCAATTCGCGCCCGTCGGGTGGCAGCTGGACATGTCGTTCTGGTTCGCGCTGACGATGGCGGCGTTCACCACCCTGTTCGGTGCGCGCAAGGCGTCGGCCACCGAGCACAACCGCGGCATCGTGGTCGCGCTGGGCCTGGAATCGCTGTTGAAACTGGGAGCGCTGCTGGCCATCGGCCTGTATGCCGGGCTGTCGGTGCACCAGGCGGGTACGCCCCTGCTTGAGAAGATGGCTGAGTTGCCGCCGCCAGCGGTCGTGCCGGACTACCTGACCATGGTGGTGCTCGGTGCGATGGCTGCGTTCACCCTGCCCCATCAGTTCCATGTGGGTGTGGTCGAGCTGCGCCAGTCGTCGGACCTGAAGACGGCGCGCTGGCTGTTCCCGGTGTATCTGCTGCTGATCGGACTGCCGTCGGTGCCGATGGCGCTGGCCGGTGCCGCGCAGCTGCCGTCCTCGGTGTCGCCCGATCTGTACGTGCTGGCGCTGCCGCAGGCGCGCGGGCACCACCTGCTGGCCTTGTTGGCCTACCTGGGCAGTCTGAGCGCCGCCACCGGCATGATGATCCTGTCCGGGCTGACCCTGTCGATCATGCTCGGCAACCATGGGGTGGGATCACGGCTGCTGGGAGGCGTGCATGGCGTCAACGCCGGTGCCGACCTGCGTCCCCGCGTGCTGGCCTTCCGCCGCGCCGGCATCCTCGCCGTCTTCCTGATGGCGTGGCTGTACAGCCGCGCGATGAGCGGCACCGAGGCACTCAGCGATTTCGGCCTGATGTCGTTCACCGCGCTCTCGCAGTTGGCACCGGCGGTGCTGCTGGCGGTGTACCGCCCGCGCACGCCCTCCCCGGCGATCATCGCCGGCATCGTGCTGGGATTGCTGGTCTGGCTGTGGCTGGTGCTGCTGCCGATGGTGGTCCCGACCCCACCGCCGTCGGCCAACCCGGGCGGGCTGCACTGGCTGGCGATGTTCTCGTTGCGTCCGCAACCGGGCCATATCGCCATCAGCATGGGTGCAAGCCTGGCGGTCAACCTGGTGACCGTCGTGCTGGTGTCGCGTGCGGTACGTCCCTCGCTGCCGCGACAGCGCGACGCGGTGGCGGCGGCGTCGTTGCGCAAGACCGCCGGTCGCTTCCTCGGCCAGGAGCGGGCACGGCAGCTGATGGACGGGCACGCCGGGCAGATGCTGGATGACGACCGGGTCACCGCCATCGAACGTGAACTGACCGCCGTGGTAGGTGCGGGCATGGCGCGGCTGCTGGTGGAAGCCGCACGGGATGGCGGCGCCGCGCCCCTGGACGCGGTCACCCGCGCGGTGGGCGAAGCCACCCAGGCGCTGCGCTTCAACCAGCGCCTGCTGGAAGCGGCGCTGGAGAACATGAGCCAGGGCATCAGCGTGGTCGACGCGCAGCTGCAGCTGGTGGCATGGAACAGCCGCTATGCCGCACTGTTCAAGTTCCCCCCGGAGCTGCTGCAGGTGGGGCAGCCGGTGGTCAACCTCACGGCGTGGGCGTTGGGCCAACTGAAAATCGGCGACACCCCCGGCGACACGCCCGACAAGGCACTGCAGCGCCGCGTGGTGCACATGCGGCGCGGCACGCCGCATCTGTCCGAACGGATCTTCCCGGATGACACGATCGTCGAGATCCGCGGCAACCCGATGCCGGGGGGCGGTTACGTGGCTACATTCACCGACGTCACTGCCTTCCGCCGGGCCGAGGACGCACTCAAGCGCAGCAACGAAACTTTGGAACGCCGCGTGCAGGACCGCACGGCCCGGCTGGAGCTGGCCGTGCACGAAGCCGAGCGCGCGAACGTGGCCAAGACCCGCTTCCTGACGGCGGTCGGCCACGATCTGATCCAGCCCCTGCACGCGGCGCAGTTGCTGACCGATGCCATGTCGCAGCACATCGACTCCGAGTTCCTGGACAGCTTCCTTCGCCAGATCCGTGGCGCCTTGGACTCGACCGACGACCTGCTGTCGGGCCTGCTGGATATTTCACGGTTGGAGGCCGGCGGGCTGGTCGCCGATCCGCGCCCGTTCGCGCTGTCCACCGTGCTGGATCCGCTGGCGCAGGAGTTCGCCGTGCTGGCCGCCGCGCACGGCCTGCAGTTCCGTTATGTGCGCACCCGCGCCTGGGTGCACAGCGACCCCTTGCTGCTGCGCCGCGTGTTGCAGAACTTCCTGGCCAATGCCATCCGCTACACCCGCGCCGGTGGTGTCCTGCTGGGGGTGCGTCGCCAGGGCCACGGGCTGTTGATCGGGGTGCATGACAGTGGACCCGGCATCGCGCCGACGCAGCAGGCGGTGGTGTTCGAGGAGTTCCATCGCGGTGACCGCAGCATCGGGCAAGGCTTGGGTCTTGGCCTGACCATTGCGCACCGGATCGCCGCCCTGCTGCATGCGCCGCTGCACCTGCACAGCGTGCTCGAGCGCGGCTCGGCCTTCTCCATCACCGTGGCGCGGTCAGTGCCTCCCGCAACACCACGAACGGAGCCCGCCGCCAGCGGCAGCAGCGCCATCAAGGGCCTGCGGGTGCTGGTGGTCGATAACGATCCGGACGCGCTGGAGGCCATGCGGCAGATGCTGCTCTCCTGGGGTTGCGACGTCATTGCAGTGTGCGACCCGAGCGCGCTGGAGGCGTCGGCGCACGAGGCCGCGTTGTGGTTGTTCGATTACCACCTCGACGATGGCGATACCGGGGTCGCGCTCTGGAAACGCCTGGTTGCCGTCCATGGCCCGCGGCCGACCGTGATTCTCAGCGCCGATACCGGCGGTGACACGCGCGACGCGGTGCGCGAGGTGGGTCTGTCGCTGCTGAACAAACCGTTCAAGCCCTTGGCGCTGCGCTGGGCCATCAACCACCTGTTAGCCAAGCCGGGCACGGTAACGCCTTGAGGCCCCGGCACTGCGCTGGCCAAGCGATGTCCGTGCCGCGGATCAGGCGTCCTGTGCCGCTTCGATCTGTCGGGATGGATCGGTCAACCCCATTTCGTGCAGCACGCGGATGGCCTGCGCACGATTGCGCACCCCCAGGCGGCCCATGATGCGGGTCATATGCGCCTTGACGGTGCGCAGCTGCACGCCCAGCCGGTCGGCGATCTGCTTGTTGAGCAGTCCTTCGGCCACCAGGCTGAGCACCTTGTATTGATGTGGAGACAGGCTGGCCAGGCGCGCGGCAAGATCGGCGTCCTTGCTGAAGGGCGCCACCCGCGCCACCGGCTCGCGCAGCATCGCCGGGATCCAGCGCTCACCTTCCAGCACGGACTGCAGCGCAGACTGCAGATCGGTCAGCCCCGAACTCTTGGGCAGGTAGCCTGCCGCACCCAGGTCGATCGCGCGGCGGATGACGTGCGGCTCTTCGTTGGCCGAGACGATGATGATCGCCAACCCAGGCTGCAATGCACGTATGGTCGCCAGCCCGGCAAGCCCGTGGTTGCCCGGCATATGCAGGTCCAGCAGCATCAGGTCGATCTGCTGGTGCTCGATCGCTTCCAGCACGCTGTGCAGTGAATCGGCCTCGCTGATCTGCAGATCGACCACCGCCTCCTCGGCCGCGCGATGCAGCGCAGCGCGGAACAAGGGGTGGTCATCGGCAATGAGCAGGGTCGGCATGTCCAGCCGAGGTTAGCAAATCGTCCGCGATCGGGCACGGGTACCTAGGTACGCTGGCGCGTCCCGACCGGCTTGCTAGTGTGGCGCCATGAACATCCGTCGCCCCGTTGTACTGCTGTACGCCGCGCTGCCGCTGTTGTCGGGGTGCCTCGCCGTTGCCCATGCCGCCCAACCCCGTGCGGATGGTGCCGCGCCGGTGTTCGAACAGTGGCGGGAAACCACGCATCGCGGCAACGATGACCTGCTGACGGCAGGCTTGGGAATCGATGCACTGCGCGTGGCCACCGCACCGGCATTCGCCAGCCCGGCGCGACCGACGGCCGGGGAAGCACGGCGCCGCGCGATCTGGAGCAGTTGGCGCGGCATCGCCGACCTGACCCCGGGCGGTGGCTTCGGCGATGTCTACGGCAGCCTGCAGCCGGCCCCGGGGCGCGAGTTCTCGGCCTACGCGCGCGTCCCCGGCGCCCGCCATCCCCATCGCGTGCTGGTGCAGGTGCCCGACACCTTCGATACCTCCAGACGCTGCCTGGTCGTCGCCGCCTCGTCCGGCTCGCGTGGCATCTACGGCGCGATTGCGGTTGCCGGGAGCTGGGGCCTGGCCCATGGGTGCGCCGTCGCCTACACCGACAAGGGCGCCGGCAGCGACTACTACGACCTCGACGCCCGCATCGGCGTCCAGGCCGACGGCACGCCTGCTGGCGAGGGCCCATTGGCCTTCGTGCCCGCAGCCACGGCGGCCGCGCACGGCGTTGCGTTCAAACACGCGCATTCGGGAGACAACCCCGAGGCGGACTGGGGCCGACATCTGCTGCAGGCACTGCAGTTCGGGCTGCAGGCGCTGGACCGCGCCTACCCCCGCTCCGCTCCCTTTACCACGGCGACGACGCGCACGCTGGGGGTGGGCGTATCCAATGGCGGTGGTGCCGTGCTGCGTGCGGCGGAGATCGAGGGCGCCGGGTTCGATGCGATGGTGGCGGGCGAGCCCAACGTGTCGGTCGCGGGCGCGCCACCGCTGTACGATTTCGTTACCCGGTCGGCGCTGCTGATGCCCTGTGCGTTGCTGGCACTCGATGATCTGCCACAGCCACCCCTGCAGTCACAGGCAGCACCGGCAGGCGCGCAGCGTTGCGCCCTGCTGAAGTCCGGCGGATGGGTCCAGGGTGATGACACCGCGGCACAGGCACAGTCTGCACGCCAGCAGCTTGCCGACGCAGGGCTGAGCGGCGGCGCCCTCCGCGCCGGCGCGTTTCCGACCGGGTTCGATCTGTGGCACGCGATCGCGGTGACCTACGCATCGGCCTATGGACGCTACGGCCCGGGCGAACATCCCTGTGCGTACAGCTTTTCGGCCGCCGCTGCTGACGGTAGCCCCGGTCCGGCGGCTGCCGAGGTTCGTTCCACCTGGTGGAGCGAAGGCAGTGGCATCCCACCGGGCAGTGGCGTGGTGCTGGTGTACGGTGGCGCGGCACAGTCGGCAGAGGATCCGCTGCACGGTTTGAATTGCCTGCGCGCGCTTGGCAGTGCCGACAGCGCCGATGCGCGGCGGGTACGCGCCGGCATCGCCGAGGCGGCGGTCAAGGCCCCGCGCCGCGGCCTGCCGATCGTGGTCATCCACGGCCTCGACGACGGCCTGGTGCCGATCGGGATGACCAGTGATCGTTACGTGGCGCTCGCACGCAGTGCCGGGGCGCAGATTGCGTACTGGCGGGTGGACAACGCCCAGCACTTCGACTCGCTGTTGGGCTTCCCGGACTACCGGACGCGTTACGTGCCGTTGCTGCCCTACATGTTCGCCGCCCTGGACCAGGTGTGGGATCACCTTGAGGATCCCGCCCGCGCTCTGCCACGGGATGCGCTCATCCACCCGACACCCCGCGCGGACGCCCCGCTGCTGCGCGACACCCTGTCCATTCCCGCGCCCCAGGCCAGTCCCGGCCGCTGACGCGCTGTTTCCCAGGAAAACCCCATGTCGCTCTCCACCGCCGCGTCCTCGTCCCTACCCGGGACCCTTGCATATCCGCTGCTGATCAAGCAGCTGCTGCATACACCACTGGCGGTGCGTCCGGAGCAGGAGATCGTGTGCGGCGAAGCGGTCCGCTTCGACTACCGCACCTTGCAGGCGCGCATCGGCCAGTTGGCCGGCCTGCTGACGTCGCTGGGGGTAAAGCACGGCGATACCGTGGCGGTGATGGACTGGGACAGCAACCGCTACCTGGAGAGTTACTTCGCGGTGCCGATGATCGGTGCGGTGCTGATGATGGTGAACGTCCGCCTTGCTCCCGAGCAGATCGCCTACACGCTCAATCACAGTGGCGCGCGGGTGCTGCTGGCCAATCGCGAGTTCCTTCCGGTGCTCGAAGGCATCGATGAACAGCTGCCGGATCTGCGCACCCGGATCCTGCTGGATGATGCCGATGGCCCGCTGCCGACCGGTTTCGCAGCCGAGTACGAAGCCGGCCTGCGTGAGGCCACGCCCATCACCCACTTCCCGGACTTCGACGAGAACACCCGCGCCACCACGTTCTACACGACCGGAACCACCGGCCTGCCCAAAGGGGTCTACTTCAGTCATCGGCAACTGGTGCTGCACTCGCTGGCGGGGATGGCGGCCCTGGGCAGTGCAGCCAGCCAGGGGCGCCTGCATCGCGACGATGTCTACATGCCGATCACGCCGATGTTCCACGTCCATGCCTGGGGCCTGCCCTACGTGGCCACGCTGATGGGCCTCAAACAGGTCTATCCCGGCCGCTATCTGCCGGGCCGCCTGCTGGAGCTGATCGCGCGCGAGAAGGTGACCTTCTCGCACTGCGTGCCGACCATCCTGCATATGCTGCTCGACCATCCCGCCGCTGCCCAGACCGATCTGCGCGGCTGGAAAGTGGTCATCGGCGGCGCTGCCTTGCCCCGCGCACTGGCGCAACGGGCTCTGGCCCGCGGCATCGACATTTTCGGCGGCTACGGCATGTCCGAGACCTGCCCCCTGCTCACCCTTGCCCAGATCGATACCGAGGCCGTGGCGGGTTCGGATGAGGCGCTGTCGTTGCGGACCAAGGCCGGCATCCCGGTGCCGCTGGTGGACCTGCGGATCGTGGACGAAGCCATGAACGACGTGGCCCACGATGGCATCGCCACCGGCGAGGTGGTGGTGCGCGCGCCCTGGCTCACCGAAGGCTATCTGCACGACCCGGATGCGTCGGCGGCGCTATGGGCGGGCGGCTATCTGCATACGGGAGACATCGGCAACATCGACGCCGGCGGCTATCTGCGCGTCACCGACCGCATCAAGGATGTGATCAAGACAGGCGGCGAGTGGATTTCCTCGCTCGCGCTGGAGGACATCATTGCCATGCATCCGGCGGTCAGCGAGGTCGCCGTGATCGGCGTCAGCGATGCGAAATGGGGCGAGCGACCGCTGCCGTTGGTGGTCACCCATGCCAACAGCGCGGTGACCGAAGCCGAGATCATCGAACTGGTCGCAGCGCGCAGCCGCTCAGGCGATATCTCCCGCTACGCGATCCCGGACCGGGTCAGCTTCGTGGAGGCGATAGAGCGCACCAGCGTCGGCAAGATCAACAAGAAGAAGCTGCGCAGCCTGCATGACCAGGGCGCGGCCAACGACGCCCGCTGAGGCTCGGCTGCAGGGCGGGGGCACGGATCAACGCCGCGGTCCGGCTGATGCCCCGATCCAGCAGATAGCTGCTCACCGCAACAGCCAACCGCCAGGCAGCGACGCGTGCAATGCCTGCTCGATGATGTCGGCCAGATGCGCGGCCGGTGCGCTGTTCTGCTGCGGCGCGCGGTGCAGTGCCAAGCCCAGCGACGGCAGCGGCGGCAGGCCATGCGCAGCCGGTGGTAATGCGCGCAGCGTGGTCGGCAGTCCGATCGGCGTGCGCAGCGCGAAGCCGAGCCCGGCGGCGGTGGCTGCCCACAACCCGCCCAGGCTGGGGCTGGTGAAGGCCAGCCGCCACGCGATGCCGTGCCGGTCCAGCGCCTCGCAGGCCAAGGTGCGCATCAGGCACGGTGCCTCCAGTGCGATCAGCGGCAACGGCTCGTCGCTGTTGCGGTGCCAGTGTGGGCCGCCGTCGGCCGCGCTCAGCCAGCACAGCGGTACCGTCGCGATCCGCGCCGCTGCGGCATTGCCCTCGTCCCACGCCAGTGCCAGGTCGAGCTGGCCGCTGGCCACCTTGTCCAGCAGCTCGGCATTGCGTGCGATGCGGCCCTCGATGCGCACCTGCGGATGGGCCTGTGCGAACTGCCCGAGCACCTGCGGCAGCACGCTTTGCCCGAAGTCCTCCTGGATGCCCAGCCGCACCCAGCCCTGCAGTGGCTCGCGGTGCAGCGCCGCGACCGCCTCGTCGTTGAGCCCGAGCATGCGCCGCGCGTAGGACAGCAGCACCTCGCCCTCCCCGGTCAGGCCCAGCCCGCGGCCGGAGCGACGCAAGAGCGGCACACCGGCCTGCTCTTCAAGCTTCTTCAACTGCGCACTCACCGCCGAGGTGGAGCGGCCCAGCCGGTCGGCGGCGCGCGCGTACGAACCGGCATCCAGGCCGGTCACGAAACTGCGCAGCGCATCCATGTCGAGATTGGTCAGACGCATATGACTGTTCCATATTCCGGGATTGGCGATCCCGAATAATCCGGTTTTCAGGACGCCCCAGGCAGGCGAGAGTACACCTCCCCGCCCCGCTTCGGAGTTCTCCGTGCCCATTACCCGCATCTCGCTCCTCGCCGGCCGTTCGCCGGCCTACCTTGGGGCGCTCACCAACGCCCTGGACCGCGCACTGGTCGAAAGCTTCCAGGTACCGCCACACGACCGGTTCGTGGCCGTGCACCAGCATGCCCCGGGCGAACTGGTGTTCGACCGCCATTACCGTGGCGGCCCGCGCTCGGACCAGTACGTGCTGTTCCATATCACCACCGGCAAGCCGCGCAGCGCCGCGACCAAGGCGGCGTTCTTCCGGCGACTGGTCGATGAGCTGGAGCAGGCGCCGGGCATTCCCGCCCAGGATGTGATGGTGGTGATCGCCGAATCGGGCTGGGAGGACTGGTCGTTCGGTGGCGGCATTTCGGCGGCCGATGACAGCGGGACAGCACCATGATCGCCATGCAATACAGCGTCGTTCTGGACGACGCCCATGACATGGCGCAGATCGACCGTCGCATCGCCGACAAGGGGCCGCTGTTCGACGGTTACCCGCAACTGCGCATGAAGGCCTGGCTCAGTGCGCGCCGGCAGGCGGGTGTGCCCGGCAGCGTCAATCTGTACGCGCCGTTCTATCTCTGGGCAACACCGCAGGGTCAAACCGACTTCCTGGCCAGTCCGGCATTTGCCACGCTGTGCCGCGACATGGGCCGGCCTGCGGTGCAGACCTGGTTGCCGTGGCATGCCGAACTGGCGCCGGGGCTGGCGCAGGCGCGCCACGCCAGCCGCACGATCACTCCGATCAGCGCCGATGCAGATCTGGCGGCACTGCGTGCCCAGGCCGTTGCCGAGGCGAGCGATGCGATCGCACGCGGTGCGCTGGCGGTGGTGAATGGGTTCGATCCCGCTGGGTGGACTCAGCTGCGCCTCCAGCTATGGAAGCAGGCTCCTGTCCTGGAGGACGCAGCGGCTCAGGTGTATGCAGTCGGCCATGTGTCGTTGCCGACCACGTGAATGCGCCCGGCCTGCCGCATCCGACCAATCTTGCGTGGATGATCAGAGCATCTCTGGAGAAACGTCTCGCGGCCTCACGGCTATCACTCGATCACCACGCCCGGCTTCCAGCCACTGCCTGCCAGGATGGTGTGGGGGTCGCCCATCGTGATGATCTCCTTGAGCGCCTGACGCTTGTCTTTGGCATTGGAATAGTATGCTTTGACGATGCGATAGCCGACCCAGTAACCGATGTCCTGTGGATTGGATGCGGAGGAGTTGTACAACCAGTTTGAGAAATCGGTTGATCCCATCTCTGCCTGGAATCTTGACTCGAGTTCCAGCTCCCGCCCCTTCACCAGGTCGGCCATGTAAGCGTAGGCGACATCACCGGTAAGCAGCTCCGTCAAGAATTCGGCTGAGCCTTCGACAAGCGATACATCAAGGACCGTAGCGTCTGGCTTGTCGGTCAGCGCGGGATTCTGCTGGACATGGACGAATTCATGGACCATGACGCGCACGAAGCGATCTTCGACATCCGGATTGATGAAGGTGGTCGCGCACAGCGCCTCCAATCCGATATTGATGCCGTCATTCGGGCCCGCGACAGCAACGGGGCGCCCGCGCCCTACCGAAACCGTCACCGCGGGAAACCGGGCGTCAGCGTACATTTCGGAGAAGAGACTCAACGCGCGGCCCACGCGAATCCTGGCGGCAGGGAGCACCGTGGCGCAATTGCGTGCGTCGACATAGATTTCCGGTCTATCGGCGATGGCTTTGGCGATGCGCTCCCCGGTGATATTGCGGATGCGGGCGAAGTGCTTCAAGCCTTCGGACCCCATCGCCAGATAGTCGCGCTGCAGCTGATCTGCTGTCGGCTTGCCATCGGAAGCCTCGTAGATCGCATAGAAGCGGTCGACGTCGCTGGTCACCACACGCGGCTCAGCGCCGGCTGGAAAGGCCAGCATCGCTTGTACGGCCCCAAGTCCAAGAACGATGAGGGAGGTCACTGCTTTTCGCGGTACAACCCAGCGCGCAGGGTCAGCGAGTGCGGTCATGCGCAGGTGGTGCAGCGACGACATGGAAACACCTCTCGGAGAATGGATTCACGGGTAGCGTCCCCGGCCAAGCACTCACTCAGCTCCTGCGCATCAGGATCATCTTCTCCTGCGACATGTCCCGCATCGTGTACGGAATGCCCCCGGTGCCGTAGCCCGACTCGCGGCGGCCGGCGAAGGGCATCCAGTCGGTGCGGAACGCCGTGGGGTCGTTGATCATCACGGCCGAGGCATCCAGCCGGTTGGCGGCGCGCAGGGCGATGTCGATATCCTGGGCGAACACACTGGCCTGGAATGCGGTAGGCAGGGAGTTGGCGCGCGCGATCGCCTCGTCGAGTTCGGTGTAGCGATAGACCGCCACTACCGGGCCGAAGATTTCCTGCGTGGTCACCCGCGCGTCACTGGCCGGATCGAGCAGCACGGTGGGCTGCAGTGTGGTCTCCGAGAGGCGCTTGCCGCCCGTGGCGAGCTGCGCGCCGCCGCGCACGGCCTCCTCGATCCATTCGGTGACGCGGTCCGCCTCGCGTGGCTGGATCAGCGGGCCTACCTCGGTGTCCTTCAGCGTGGGATCGCCGGTGCGCAGGCGTTCGACCCGGGCGATGAGTGCCTGGGTAAAGTCATCGGCAACCGCGTCATGGACGAAGATGCGCTGCGTGGAGACGCACACCTGACCCGCATGGTAGTAGCCGCCCTTGACGATCGGCTCGATGACCTTGGCCAGATCGGCACTGCGGTCGACGAGGGCCGGCGCAACGCCGCCATGCTCCAGCGCCGAACGTGCACCGCGTGCCAGCTTGGCATGCAGCGACCACCCTACCCGCGCCGAGCCGATGAAGCTCAGGAAGGCAACGCGGCGGTCCGTGGCCAAGGCCTCGGCCAGGTCGTTGCTTTCCGGGAGGAAGCTCTGGCACCACGGTTCGGGCAGCCCGGCCTCATGCACCATCGCCACGAATTCCAGGCAGGACAGCGGCGTTGCCGAGGCCGGCTTGATGATGACCGGGCAACCGACCGCGATGGCCGGTGCCACCTGGTGAACGATGAGGTTCAGCGGGTGGTTGAACGCCGAGATCGCCGCCACGATGCCGATGGGCTCGCGGGTAGTGAACGCCCAGCGTCCCTCCGACGCTGCCGACAGCCCCATCGGTATTTCGCGGCCGGCAAAGTTGCGCAGCTCATCGGCGGCGTTGTGGACGCCATCGATGGCGCGCGTGGTCTCGATGATGGCATCCGGCAGCGGCTTGCCGCCCTCGCGGGCAATCTGCAGGGCGAGGTGGTCGCGCCTGGCGTCCATCAAGGCGGCAAGCCTGCGCAGGATCGCGATGCGCGCGTGCGGCGCAAGCCAGCCGTCGCGGTCCTTGAAGACCCGTTCGGCGGCGCTCAGCTTGTGCTCCAGCGCGGTGGCAGTGTCGAAGCCGATCTCTGCGATCGGGGCGCGGTCGAAGGCCTGTACGACGGTCAACATGCGGGACTCCTTGAGGGGGTAGCATCGGAGGCGATCATGCGCAGCCCACGTTCGGGGTGCGGTTGCGCAGTTCATCCACCAGCACGCGGGTGTTCTCGGAATAGTCGATGGGCACGTCCAGCACGTGGACGCCACCGCCCGCGAAGGCGGCTTCGATCATCGGCACCAGCTGGTCGACGGCCGTCACCCGGCTGCCCTTCGCGCCGTAGGCCTCGGCATACTTCACGAAATCAGGGTTGCCAAAGCGCATCCCGAAATCCTCGAAGCCATCCACCGCCTGCTTCCAGCGGATCATGCCGTAGGCACTGTCGTTGAGGATCACCACGACCAGGTTGAGTCCGAGCCGGACGGCGGTTTCCATCTCCTGGGAGTTCATCATGAAACCGCCATCGCCGCACACGGCCATGACGCGCCGCTTCGGGTACAGCATCGCGGCCATCATGGCGGACGGCAGGCCGGCCCCCATCGTGGCCAGCGCATTGTCGACCAGCAGCGTGTTGGCGACATGTGTGCGGTAGTTGCGCGCGAACCAGATCTTGTACATGCCATTGTCGAGGCAGACGATGCCGTCATCCGGCATGGACTGGCGCACGTCATGCACCAGCCGCTGCGGCGTCACCGGGAATCGGTCCTCTTCCGCGCGGTCGTTGAGCCGGGCCAGGATGTTCTGGCGCAGCTCGATCATGCCCTCATCGGCCGTCAGGCGCCCCTCCAGGCGATCGGCCAGGGCATCCACCGAGGGGCCGATGTCGCCCAGCACCTCGATATCGGGGTGGTAGACCTGCTCGACCGTGGCCGACTGGAAGCTGATATGGATGACCTTGGGGCCACCGCCGCTCTTCATCAGGAAGGGGGGCTTTTCAACGGTGTCATGGCCGATGGCGATGATCAGGTCCGCGCGGGCGACGGCCTCATGTACATAGTCGCCCTCGGACAGTGCGGCCGTGCCCATGTAGAGGTTGGAGCCGCCGGTCACCGCACCCTTGCCCATCTGCGTGTTGAAGAACGGCAGCCGCGTGCGCGCCACGAACGTGGACAGCGCCTCGGTGAGCCACGGCCGGCTTGCGGCCGCACCGATCATCACCAGCGGTCGCTTGGCGGCGAGGATGGCGGCTTCCGCCCGATCCAGCGCGGCAGCAGGCGCGATCGGACGTTCCAGGGGATGCACCGGAATGACGGGCACATCGTCCACTTCCTCACCGGCGACATCCTCCGGGAGCTCCAAGTGTACCGGGCCCGGGCGTTCTTCCATCGCCACGCGGAACGCATCCCGGACCGTGGCGGGAATCGCGGCCGGGCTGACGATCTGGCGCGTCATTTTCGTGAGCGGCTTCATCGACGCCACGATGTCCACGATCTGGAAGCGCGCCTGCTTGGCGCTCATCACAGCCTTCTGCCCGGTGATGAGAATCATCGGCCACGCACCAAGGTGGGCATAGGCCGCGCCGGTCGAGAAGTTCAGTGCGCCGGGGCCGAGCGTGGCCAGGCACACGCCGGGCCGGCCTGTGAGCCGGCCGTGGGTGGCGGCCATGAACGCGGCCGCCTGCTCGTGGCGGGTGAGGACCAGCTGGATGCGCGAGTTCCGCAGCGACTCCAGGAAGTCCAGGTTCTCCTCGCCCGGCACGCCAAAGATGCGGTCTACGCCTTCGTTTTCCAGCGCCTTGACCAGTAGATCCGAGCCCTTCTGCATAGCATTGATCCTTGCGGTGAGGATGGGCTCACTATACGCCGGCTTGTTTTCCCGCCCGGTGACAGTCGTTATCCCGTGTGAAATCATGCAACGTTGTCCATCCGGCAACAGCGCGTGTTCAAACGTCTCTTCAAGAGAAGCAACAAGGAGGTTGCGGCCGAACCAGGCCTTGACGTCCGCAGTCAACGTCCTTCAGCGGGGGAAATCCGGGTCGAAGGCCTGAGCGAGACCCTGTTCCTGTCCCCGTTGCCGGTTCACACCGGCCAGGTCCAGGCATCCCGTCGAAACTTCTCGGACGTGAACGATGTGTTCCTGGAGATGGGCGGAAGCAACTGGGGAACGGTCGAGGGAAGCAAATGGCTGGCCGGGGCCATCTCGTTGCTGGTGATGATGGTCGTCGGCGTGCCGGCCCTTATGGTTCTGTATGGCGTGCTCGCCTATCCGCAGAACTGGCCGGATCCCTGGGGCGAGTTGAAATCGTTCATCCAGGTGTTTGCACTGGGGTCGCTTGGCGGCCTGCTTCCACTGGGGGCATTCGCCTACGGCCTGCTCGGTGACACATTCAAGCGTGACAAGCCCTACCCCGTGCGCTTCAACCGCCAGCGCCGCGAAGTCTGCTACATCGACCGCAAGACCCGCCGCGTCCTGATCGTGCCATGGGAAAGCGTTGTCGCCTGGGTGTCCAGTTCCCAGGGCGTGACCGCGTACGGCGCGACCCGCCAGTACACCTTCGGCATGGGACTGGAGGATGAAGCGCTGGACAGGGTGCAGTTCATCCTGTTGTCCCAGCCGAGTGATTCGCACTCCCTGGGCATGTGGACGGCGATCCGCAACTACATGGAAGACCATCAGCAGTTCAATGCGCCGAACCCATGGTTCAAGGCACTGGGCCTCACGCCGAGCGCGGATCGCCTGAAGACCTACGAGGGGATGCACACGTTCGAGATCGAGCGTGAGGATGCTCGCGCGATGGGCTCGCTGGACGATGGCGGCGACGATCTGACCCCGGAGCAACGGGAGAAGTACGGATACAGCACGCGCTCCTACTGGCCGCTTCGTCGCTGGTACCTCTGGCGCGTACTGACGTTCTGGAAGGCGCCTTATCTGCTGGCCGAATGGGTTCATCGCCGGGACCGACCTGTGCTGCCGGAAGCAGTGGTGGCCTGGTCCCAGGCACTGCCCGAAGCGCAATGGGCCAAGCCCAGCGCCGCGCTTGTGAAAGCCAATCAGATCGTGAAAACGGCGATGGATAAACAGGGCGCGACCTTCGTCGATGCCTGCAAGGCAGCGGGACTGCAGTGAGGTGCCGGTGTGGCGTGGTTGAGCCCGCGGGGTGAGGCCTGGCGCTGGCCGCCGGCATCCGCGCCAGCCAGCGTGGAACGGCAAGGTGGGCATGCGCTGGAACTGGTAGGCACGACGCGTTGCCCCCTGCCGCCGGTCACTTGCGGTGAGGGGCGTCTGCATCCGAACATGCAGCGGACACCTTCGCGGATTGGCCGATGACGCCGTTCACTACCTTGGCATTCGCCGCTCAGTCGATGACCGTGGGGATTACCGCATTGACTGCGGCGCTCGCCTTTCGCACCGGTACGCACTCCGGCCGCCGGCTCGCTGCGTTTTTCGGGACGCTGGGCCTTGCGCTTTTTGCCAGTGCCGTGCTCACCGGATGGCAGTCGTGGCTTCCCGGCCCAGCCGTCCGGTGGCTGCAGATAGTCAATGTCGTTCCGGTCTATCTCATCGGGCCGTTTCTGTACGCCTATGCGGCCAGCCTGCTGCAGGGTGGCACCCCGCAACGCCAGCCCAGGGATATCTGGCACTTCCTGCCTGCCGCGCTGGCCGCGTTCGCCATGCTGTTGTCTGCGATATGGCCTCCGGCGTTCGCCTGGCCTGGGGCAGCGGTAGCGCTGCAGGTCATCACCCACGCATGGGTGGTCATTGCGGTGCCCTATCTCGCGCTGTCGGCCTGGCGGCTGCGCGACGCGCCGCAACGCCTGGAGGAAGTCTCCGCGGACGAGGCGAGCCTGCGCATGCGCTGGCTTCGCCACCTGATCACCGTGATTGCCGTGCTTTGGCTGATCATCGGCCTTGAACGGATCAGTGTCGCACTGGGCGCCAGCAGCTGGCCGTGGCCCAGCGCGCTGCTCGCGCTGGCGATGATCACTGTCACGTATCTGCTTGCCTGGGGCGGACTGCAGCTCGGCGTGCTGATGCCGGCACGGTTGATGGACCGGCACGAGGCGCCGGGCGATCCCGCCGCTTCCCCTGACCCGGCCGGTCGCTACGCGCGCTCGGGCCTCGGCGACGCAGAGCGGATGCACATCGCCGCCGACCTGCGCCGACTGATGCGCGAACGGCGTCTGCACAACGACGGCGAGCTCGACCTGAAGCGGCTCAGCGAACAGAGCGGATGGTCGCCCAACTACATTTCCCAGGCCCTGAACCAGGAGCTTGGCCAGAACTTCTTCGAATTCGTCAACAGCATGCGCGTCGCGGATGCCGAATGCTGGCTGACGGACACCAATGATCAGCGCTCCGTTCTCGATATCGGGCTGGCGTGCGGATTCGGCAGCAAATCAACGTTCAATGCGGTCTTCAAGCGCATGACCGGCTTGACCCCTACGGCATTCCGTCGTCGGGCGACGACGTCCGATCCAGCAGGGTCGCGCGTTCCCGTTGTCTGATCCCATCGGCCTGGACGCCCGCCCGCCAACCCGGTGCGATGCTTCGCGCGGGTCGGGTACACCGGGTGCCTGCGGCTAGGAGATTCCATGCATACGCTTTCTGTTCTGCTGTTGTTGTTGGCCACCGTGACCGCGCAGGCGGCAGAAACCCACGAGTACCAGGTACTGCTGCAGGGCAACAGTGCCGGCAAGCAGACCATCAAGGCTGCGGCCGACGGCCTGACGGAGGTCGATTACCACTACAACGACCGGGGGCGTGGCGACGAGACGAGCGCGCAGTGGCGCCTCGACAGCGATGGGCTGCTGATCGATTACCGGGCGCGGGGCAAGAACTACACCAAGGCCGAGGTCAACGAGACATTCTCGCTGCACGAGGGCCACGCACGATGGAGCAACGCCAGTGAGCAGGGTGACCGGGTACTGGATGCTCCCGCGTTCTTCATGCCCATCTCGGCACCTCCGGAAATGCAGGGTGTGCTGGCGCGCGCCCTGCTGAAGGCACCGGGGCACCGCCTTGCGCTGCTGCCCTCCGGTGACGCATCCCTGGAGAACGCCGGGTCGCTGCGGCTCCAGACCCAGAGCGGGACCGTTGAACTGGTCCACTACCGCATCACCGGGCTGGACTTCACGCCCACGTCGGTGTGGCTGATGGGCGACGGAAGCACCGCTGCGGTCACCTACGCATCGGGCTGGGTCGCCGTGCTGCCGAAGGAACTGGAAGCGAGCCTGCCCGAGATCGTTGGCGCCCAGGAGCGCGCGGACGCCGATTGGTCGGCCAGGCTCGCACGCGATCTCACGCATCAGCCCAAGGGGCCGCTGCTGATCCGCAACGCCCGTCTGTTCGATCCGCGTGATCTCGTCGTTACCCCCGGCACCAGCGTACTCGTCCAAGGCGAGCGGATCATCCGCGTTGCCGCCGATGCACACATCGCCACCCCCGCCAATGCCGAGGTGATCGATGCGGGCGGGCGCTTCCTGCTGCCGGGCCTGTGGGATGTGCACAAGCACTACGCCGAGGCCGACGGTCCACTGGATATCGCCGGCGGCGTCACCAGCAGCCGCGATCTTGCGAACAACACCGACAACTTCATCGAGCGGGTCAAGCGTTTCGACGCCGGGACCGAGATCGGCCCGCGGGTCTCGATGGCCGGCTTCATCGACGGACCGGGGCCGTACGCCGGGCCGACCAAGATGCTGGTCAGCACGCCGGAGGAGGCCTGCCGCGCCGTCGACTGGTACGCGGATCGCGGCTATGTACAGATCAAAACGTATTCCTCGCTCAAGCCTGAGCTGTTTCCGGTGATCGCAGACCGTGCGCACGAACGCGGCCTGCGCGTCAGCGGGCATGTCCCGGCCTTCGTATCGGCACGCCAGTTCGTGGAGGGTGGCGCTGACGAGATCCAGCACATCAACTTCATCTTCCTCAACTTCATGTATCCGCGCGTACAGGAGACACGCAACATGAAGCGGCTGACGGAGATCGGCGAGCACGCCTACGAATACACACCCGATCAGCCGGAGGTGCAGGAGTTCATCGCCTTCCTGAAGCGCCACCACACCGTGCTCGATCCGACCCTTGCCGTGTTCGAGGATCTGTCCGGTGATCCCGACGACCCGGTGCCGCCGGGTCTGCGTCCGATCGCGCACCGGCTGCCGCCGCAGGTCCAGCGCAATTTCGGCTTCGGCGCCCTTCCCGTCCCGAAGGGTCACGAGGAGGCATACGCCAAGGCCTTCCCTTCGTTGATGCGCATGTTGAAAGCCCTCCATGATGGCGGCGTTACCTTGATGCCGGGCACCGATGGACTGGCCGGCTATCTGCTGCATGCCGAACTCGAGATCTACGCCCGCGCCGGCATTCCCAACGCTGAAGTGCTGCGCCTGGCCACGCTGACGCCTGCCCAGGTGATGGGCGTGGACAAGGATCGCGGCGTGATCGCAGCAGGCAAGCTGGCCGACATGGTGCTGATCGACGGGGACCCACTCCAGGACATGCGTGATATCCGCAACGTTGACATTGTGCTCAAGGGTGGCCGGGTCTTCGATCCAGCCGCCATCGAGCAATCACTCGGCATCCAGCCACGCAAGCAGGTACAGACCCGATGACGTTCCAGACTGATGCGAAGACGAACGATCCCTCCGACGCGGAGCGATCGCGGCGACGTTTCCTGGGTGCCTGCGCGCTAGGTGCCGCCGGGGCCCTGCTGCTGCCGGCGCAGGCCGGCGCCGCTGCCCCGGCGGCTTCCGCAGGCCCGCAGTGGCCGGGCTATCGGCGCGCCACCGTGATCGATGCGCTCAGTGGCGGGCCACTCGATACACGGGACACCACCGACTACGCGCCGCTGAGTGCACGTTCCCTGGCCGACGCGCGCGCCTCCGGGCTGACCGCCTGCACCATTACCGTCAGTGGCGTCGGCAGCTACCTCAACGACTACGCGTTGACGATGCGCAACATCGCCTACTGGAATGCGCAGCAGGCACTGCATGAGGACGCCCTGAGCCTTGTGCGTACCGGTGCGGACCTTGTCGATGCCAAACGCAGCGGGCGCCTCGGCATGATCTACGGCTTCCAGGATGCGACGCCGTTCGGCGAGGACAGTGAACGCTTCGATACCTTCCATGGCCTGGGCGTACGCGTCTACCAGCTCACCTACAATCGCCGCAATCTGGTCGGTGACGGCTGCCTCGAGCCGGCCAATGCGGGGCTGAGTCGATTCGGTCGCGAGCTGGTCGAGAAGATCGATGCCGGCCGAGGGCTGATCGATCTCTCGCATGCTGGCCAGCGCACCACGCTGGATGCGATCGCAGCGTCCCGGCACCCGGTCACGATCAGTCATACCGGCTGTGCCGCCCTCGCCGACAACCCGCGCAACAAGAGCGATCAGGAACTGCGCCAGCTTGCGGCACGGGGCGGAGTCGCGGGCATCTACCTGATGCCGTTCCTGCGCCAGCAGGGGCAGCCGACGGCAGAGGACCTGATCCGCCACATCGAACACGCCATCAACGTCTGTGGCGAGGAACACGTCTGCCTGGGCACCGATGGCATGATCTCCTCGATCGACCTGACCCCGGAGTACCGCGAGCGGCTGCGCGCCGTCGTCGAGGAGCGCATCAGACTCGGCATCTCCGCGCCCGGTGAAAGCGGCGATGTGGTCACCTTCCTGCCCGACCTCAACCAGCCCGATCGCTTCGACCGCCTGGCGTTCCTGCTGTCCCGGCGCGGGCACAGTGACGCCCGCATCGAGAAGATCCTGGGCAGCAACTACGCACGGCTGTTCACGGACGTATGTGGATGATGGCGCTCATCCGTCGCCGCTGCAGATACAGCACGATGCCCGCCAGGAGCGCGGCCACGGCCCCTGCCAGCGGCACCGATGCCAGCGTCGCGTAGCTGATCGTCAGGCTGCCCACGGCGCCGCCCAGCGCGGTGCCCAGGTTGAACGAGGCGATGTTCAGTCCGGCCGCCACCGAGCTGTAGCCGGGAATGAAGTGCTGGGCCTGCTTGAGCAGGCGCAGGGTCAGCAGCGTCACGATGGAGAAGAAGCAGATGCCCAGTGTGCCGATCAGGAGCATCATCATGGCCGGCACACCTGCGAAGCTGTACAGCCCGAGCAGATTCACCGCCAACGCGACCAGCGCCAGCAGGAGGCTGCGATCCCCGTCCATGGCATCGCCGAGGAATCCGCCGAGCAGATTGCCTGCGATGGCGCAGACACCGAACAGCAGCATGCCCAGGCTCAGCCACTGCACGTCCACGCCGGTGATCTGTTGCAGATAGGGCGAGACGAAGGTGAAGAACGAGAACGTGGCGACGCTGACCAGCGCGCCGATGCCCGCCGTCATCAGCAGCTGCGGGTGGGTGATGGCCTGGATGCCCTTCCATGCGCCGCCTCGGGCGGACGGAGCAGCGGTCCCACCCCGCGGCATGCACAGCGCCAGGCCCAACATGCCGGCCACGCTGAGCGCCCCGATGGTCAGGAAGACCACCCGCCACGACCACACGCTGCCGAGGTAGGTTCCGATCGGAACGCCGAACGCCAGGGCGAGCGTCAGTCCGATCCAGACCACCGACAGCGCCCGGCCGGACCGCTGCGGCTCGACCAGCCGCGTGGCTGCGTCCGAGGCCACCGCCATGAACACGCCGTGGCCGAGGCCGACCACGAAGCGGATCACCAGCAGGGTCACCAGGTTCGGCGACGCACTCATCAGCACGCTGCCCAGCCCAAGCAATGCGGTGGCCAGCAGCAGGATCTGCCGGTCACGCCAGTGGGCGACCAGGGCGGTGATGAAGGGTGCACCGATGGCCGCGCCCAGCGCATAGGCTGCGATGGCCGTGCCGACGAGGGAGATCCGCGCATCGAGATCATCGGCAATGGCGGTCAACAGCCCCGCGACAACGAATTCAGACAGACCGAACGCGAAGGCGCACAGCGAAAACACATAGATGGCAGCAGGCATTGCGGATCCTCGACGGCGGAGCTGCCGAAGACTAGTGCCTGCTGTGATGTGGGTGAAGGACCGTCTGCATACCGCGGCAAGATGCGGCGCGTCTCATCGTTTCAAGGCGGTGGCAGCGCCTGCAGCACGGCGTCGATCAGCCGGTCGCGGATCGCGGAGGCGCGGTTCTCGTTCCATGCCATGAACAGGTCCAACCGTGCCATGGCCTCGGGCGCATCGACCTGGAGCGGGCGGAACACAACATCCGGCCGTGCGGCCGTCGCCAACGAGGCGGGCAGCAGCGCGATGCCGAACCCGGCGGCCACCAGGGCGATCAAGGTCTGCATCTGCCGGCCGTGCTGCACGATGTCGGGCACGAACCCGGCGCCCTGGCACAGGCTGATGAGCTGGTCATGAAAGCCCTTGCCCAGGGTCCGGGGCGACGCAACGAACGCCTCGTCCCTGAGGGAGGCAAGGTCGACGGTCGGGCTTGCTCCAAGGCGATGGCCAACGGGCAGCGCCACGCAGATGGGCTCGTTCAGCACCGCGGCCAGGCGCAGGTGCGGTGTCGTCGTTCCCGGTGCCCGCATGAAGGCGATGTCCGCCCTGCCCTGCTCCAGCGCGTTGATCTGCTCCTGGGTAGTGGCCTCCCGCATCGTGAAGGTGATGCCGGGGTTGGCCTGTCGAAACGTGCGCAGCACGCGCAGCAACGGGACATACGGGGCGATGTTGATGAAGGTCAGGGTGAGGTGACCTTCGATGCCCTGTGCGACCCGGCGCGTCTGCGCCACGCCCTCTTCGAGGGACTGCACCGTGCGGCGGGCGGTTTCAAGGAAGGCTGCGCCGGCCGGGGTCAGCGCCACGCTGCGATTGGTCCGTTCGAACAACGGCGCGCCCACGAGGCCCTCGAGCCGGCGGATGGCCTGGCTCAGCGGCGGCTGTGCCATGTGCAGCCGCTCGGCCGCGCGATTGAAATGCAGCTCCTCGGCCACGGCGATGAACTGCTGGAGCAGGCGGGTCTCGATCATCGGGGCGTCTCCGCTTCCATCAGCTCCCGGCGCTGGGCCTCGATCCATGCGTCGCCGGCGGCACGTGCCTGGGCATCCAGTTCCTTGTTCTGCCGCTCGATCTCCTGATACTCCGCCCATACCTCGGGTGTGATCGTGTCGAGTCGATGGTCGGAACGCAGCGCGATCGAGGGAGCGGCGCCCGTGGAGACCGTGAAGTTGTCGAACAGCCATTGCCGTCGCTGCTCGGGCGAGGCATGCAGCAGGTCGGGCTCCGCATAGGTCTGCATCGGCAGGGTCTGCTCGGCAAGCGGGGTATCCGAAGAAATCCGTGCCAGCCTGACGACGAGGCGCTCATGGTCCCGGTCCTTCCGGTACAGGGCGACGGTGTCGCCGTCGATCCACAGCGCATACCAGTACCCCGCGATGGGATGGACCTGGAAAGGTCGTTCACGGACCAGGATCAGATCGCCGGGATCTCTGTAAAGCGCCCGCCAGCCCGGAGCGGCCGGGCGGATGCTGCAGTCGGCCGTCCCTTTCATGATCGTGTCCAGCGTCGGCGTGCCATTGCGTGCTGCAAGCCGCGTCGTCCAGCAGCGTGAGCCGTCACGGTTATGCGAGGCGATCAGCACCGCGTCTTCGTCCAGCACCACGGCATCGGTATGCACGAACTGATCGCCCGCTGCGTCACGATCCTGCAGGAGCGCGGAGAATCCCTGATCGGACAGCCTGTTGCCGTCCACGTACAGCACGTACGTCGTGTGGTGCTGATACCGGCTGACGTTGATGTCCAGTCGGCTTTCGGTCACGGCCACGACCTTCAACGTGTCCGAGGACAGCACGGTTTCCCGGTGGGTCCGGGCACATCCCGTCAACAGCGGCGCCGCACACAGCAACAGTGCGGCGGAACGCAGGAGGGAATCCAGTCTGAAGCTCATCGCGCTGTGGCCTGCGGGTGTGGGGCGGACTCGTGCAAGCATATCTGCTTCGGCGCCAGTGCAACCCTCTGTGGCCTCGCCTGCCGGCGTGCGGGTCGTTTACCATTGCGTCACAGTCCCATGGAAGAGACGATATGGCAGCCTTCAGCCTCACCCTTGCCGCAGCCATGCTGCTTGCTGCAGTCACCGGCGGTGAATCGACCCCGCAGCAGGACGTTCAATGCAGACGCCCACATCTGCTTCAGCTTGGGATGGTCACCCCGGACCTTCCTGCGCCCTCTTCGCAGTGCCTCATCCAGGCATCGCGCGTGACGCAGGCCATGCCCCTGATCGATCTGCGGACACGGCAGGATTTCGTGAGTTATCACCCGGCCGGCGCAAGCAACCAGCAGATCAGCCAGCTAATCAGCCAGCGGCCCCTAAACGTAGTCGTGTATGACACCGGGCGCCTGAGGCAGGACGCCGTGCTGCTGTGCGCCCGGCTGCAGCGCTACGGCCTGCAGGATGTACGTGTTGTCGACGGGGGCGTGGCAGCCTTGGCGCGTCACCGTAATGCCCCGCAGGCGATGACCCTGAGTCGGCTGGGCGACACCGAGGCAGCGGCCGCGATGCTTTCCGGCAGCGTGCGGATACAGTCAATTGCGCCGGCACTCGCCCAGTTGGTCGCCGCGCAGGGCATATCGAGTGCACCGCAGGGGCAGATGCTGATCCTCGGACAAGATCAGGCGCAGGTAGCGCCCCACTTCTCTGCAGGAGCCCGCACATCTGGAGTGTACTGGGTGGGCGACGCCAATCGCCTTCGCCAGCTGCTGCAGACCAGCATGGCGCAGGAGCGCAAGCGCGAGGATGGCCCTGGCTACAATCCCAACTGTTCCGCGCTTTGAGCCGGGACGGACTGCTGCTCCATCACCATGAACGTCCATCCGGCGTAGCTCGTCGCATCGCTGAATCCTGCATCTTCTTCATCGAATCCAGACTGTTTGAGGGGCGTGCGATCCGAGAGGGAATGGACGCCGATGATCTGGTTTCCCTGCATGATCAGTCCCCAATCGGCACTGCGGGAGAAGGGATCAACCGGGATGCGGCGAAGGTGGCGATGCAGTGTCCCGCCGCGCTGGTCCTCCAGTAGCTGATCCAGTGTCTGCGGCAGCTGCCGGCTTGGGTGGGCCTGCCGGAACGACAACAGCGCTGCCCGGAACGCATGCCCTTGCCGCAGCAGCTCCTGCTCCTCTTGTTGCCGGCGATCAAGGTGTTCCAGCGCCGCAAGGCCGGTTCCAGCCAATGCCAGCAGTGCAATGACGAACAGCAGTGACAGGTAGGCGAACCCATGGGCCTTTTGGTTCATAACGTGGAGAACTCGCGACCCTCAAGGGTGCGGCCTTCGGCACCACTGTGCACGTCGCTGATGCCGCCCTTCTGCTCGCCCTCGGCAGGCTTCAGCAGCCAACTGGCGTTGCTCCCGGTGACCGGGTCGATCGGCAAGGCGCGCAGATAGCGCAGGTCGACCAGCTCCTGCAGCGTGGCAGGGTGCCGCCCCTTGTCCTCCTGGAACCGGTCGATGCTCTCTCGCATGATCTGCAGGCTCTGCTGCAGGCTGAGGTCGCGTGCGCGGTCAAGCGAGTGGTCATAGCGCGGCAAGGCGATGGTCAGCAGTACCGCGATGATCGCCACTACCACGATCAGCTCGATCAGGCTGAAGCCGCGTGCCTTTCCCGCAGCCCCATCACCAGCGCGCATAGGGCACCTCGTTGAGGCCTTTGTCGCGCGACTGGCTGTACACATCGAATACGTCCTCGCCGGGCTGTGGATCATCTGCGCTGCTGGCGTAGCTGCGCAGGCCCCAGCCCGCAGCCGGATCTCCATCCGTGCCGCGGTGGAACGGGTCGCGCGGTATCCGTCGCAGGAAATAGAGCGTGGCCCCAGTGGGGCTGGACGCGTCGGTCACTCCGTCCACCAGCACCTGAAGGTCGGGCGGGTAGCCAGAGTCCCCGGCCTTGACCGGCACCTTGCCGGTCTCCGTCGCTCGCTTGTATCGGTCTATTGCGAGACGTATCTCTGCGAGTGATCGCCGCAACTCGGTTTCACGATGCCGCTGCAGCATGGTCTGCCCGACCGGTACGGCCATTCCCAACAGCATGCCGAGGATGGCTAGGCTGGCGATCAATTCCACAAAACTGAATCCGCGGATACGGCTGGTAAGCATCAGCGCACGCTCACGCTGGCATTGCTGGCCCTCACGGCATCGCCTCCCGGCTGCACCTGGGCAGACAGTACGCTGATTTCAGTTCGCTGGGCCGGCGCTATGGCTTTGAAGTTCACCCGCAGCAGCGCGCCCTGTCCCGCCACGGCGCTGCCCTGGCGGACCACGGTCGCCATGATACGGCCATCGCTGAGGTTGACCTCCTTGGTCAGGCTGCTCTGGCCGCCGCCCTGGTTCATGAAGTTGCCCTCCTCCACGCTGACCACCTGCAGTACCTGCGGATCGAAGCCGAGCATCACCGGGACCTGCTCCACTGCCTGGCTGCTGGCCAGGTTCAGGACCGCAGTGAACTGCTCGCCACTTTTAACCTCGCCGGGCAATTGCCAACCCATGACTATGCTGGGCTGGGCGGCAGCGGCGGCAGCGGCGGCAGCGTTGGTGGCTGGCAAGGCTTGCTGGTTGGCAGAGGCTTCCGGCAGCGGTGTGATCACGGGCGAGATCACCGACACCGGGGCCGCCGCATCACCGGCGGCCTTGCCATCGTCGGCGGTGTTGTCGGCAGCCGGGGTCGACTGCAGGTCGGCCACGCCGCCAAGCCGGGTCGCTGTCCCGCTCTCGAACTGCAACTGTTCGATGGACGAACGCCCGATACCACGGATAAGTCGCGGCGTGATGGACAGGACGATCTCGGTATCCTGCTTGTCGGATTTGCGGCTGCCGAACAGGCGGTCGAGTACCGGGAAACGGGAAATCCACGGCAGACCATTGGCTGTCTGACGGTCCTCCTTGTTGATCAAGCCAGCCAGTACCTGGGTTTCACCGTCGCGCAGGCGAAGCGTGGTCTCCGCATTGCGAGTGCCGATCTGGTAAGACAACGTGCCGGCCTGCGAGACGATTTCGCGGACCAGGTTGCTCACCTCCAGGCTGACCTTGATGGACACATCGTCTGATGCATAGACGGCCGGCTCCACTTCCAGCTTCAGGCCGACGTCCACGTAGTTTACGGTCTCGGACACGAAACCGGTCGACGTCGAGGTCGAGGTGATCACCGGCACCTTGTCGCCGATCATGATCTTTGCCTTCTGTCGGCTCTGCACGCGGATTTTGGGATTGGCCAGGATACGAGCGTTGGAACGATCCTCACCGATACGCAGCGCTGCATTAGGGATGTTGGCACGGATACTGCTGGAGTTGATGGCACGCAACTGGTCGAGGTTCATCCATTCGGCCGCCTGGTCGGCGCCTCTTATAGAAACACCGATTTCCTTGGGCAGGTTCAGGCCGGCATCGACAATGGCTGTTCGCTTCACCTCAAGGATTTCAACATCCAGCATGACTTCCGGATCACCGATGTCGTGCAGCGCCACCAGTTTCTCTGCCAGCGCAATGGCCTCCGCGCTGTCGCGGATGACGATCATGTTGAGCTTTTCATCGACAACCACGTTCTCGGTCTTCAAGATCGCCTTGATGCTGTCGGCCACTGCCTTGGCGTTGCCATTGGACAGAAAAAAGCTACGGATGCTCAATGGGCGATAGTCGCTGATCTTCTGCGGCGTGCTGGGGTAGACCAGAATGGAACGTGAATTGAGTACGCGTGTTTCAAGCTGGGTAGAAAGGCTGATCATCCGGATCGCTTCGTCCATCGGCGTGTCCCGCAGGCTGACGGACGCCTTCAGGTCCGGGCGGACTTCCGGGTCGTAGATGAAATTCACCCCTGAAGCCTTGGCGAGGACCTCGAAGATTAGCCTTGCCGGCACATCCTTGAATTCAAGGGTCACCGGCTTGCGGAAGCGGCCATCCAGACCTTCTTCCACCCGGCGCTGGAAGCCTGCCGACTGGAGGCGCTCCCTGGAGTTGAGTGCGCGTACGTTGCGGGGGTCCTCGGCCAATACCAGATCGAGCAGTCGCTGCGCTTCGGGCAGCTTGCCGGCGCCGATCATCTCGTCGATACGGGCCACCTGTGCATCGTGCTGTCGACGCATATTCAGCGCACGCTGCCGTTCACGCAGGAAGCTGTTGTTGGGATCTATCTGCAGTGCCTGCTGGTAGGCGCCTTCGGCGCCCGCAAGGTCGCCGCTCACCAGTGCGGCGTCGGCCTGCCCGCCCAATACTGCCAACGCATCATCGCGGCGACGCAGGAACTGTTGGCGATAGCGGACATTGTCCGGCGCGGCTTCGGAGGCCTGACGGTAGTAAGCCACTGCCTCGACATACTGCCCTGCCTCGAACGCCTTGTCGCCGGAGCGGACCTGCTGCTGCGACGCGCAACCAGTGAGCAGTGAGAGAAGTATCAGCCAGCGCAGGCGAAGGCGGGGAACCACTTGGGAGGAAGAGGACGGAGGCATCTCAGTCCTGGTCTGAAATAGTGACATCACTGATCGGGTACTCGCGGCTTGTGCCATCGCGCAGGGAGGTGAAGACGGCCATTTCTTCGCGGACGCCTTCGTAACGGTAGTGCTCGTCAACCTGTTCGCCAGGCTGGAGCGTATAGCTGGTGTTGTTGCACATCACAGATACCCAGTGCACTTGCCCGGACAGGACCCAGCCGAGCATCTGCAGGTCGGGGGCCGATGCGATCGGCGGTACCGACACGTCCAGCACTGGCGCAGCGGCCGCTATCAGCGGCGGTGAAGCGAACAGGTCCCCGGGCATCTGCCCCGCCCGCGCGGCCAAGACGCTCGCGCCTGCGGGGTCCGGCCTGGGGGTTTCGCGGGAGGGGAGCGCCGTCGGCACGGTGCTGCGTGTCGGCATGACGGTCGCGGTGCTTTCGGTGGCTGGGCGGAGCCAGAGAGCCAACAACAGGCCGGCAATGCTGAACGCGTAGATCCGGCGGCGTTTCCGGGCGATCATGGTGACCCCTCACCCATCCGCGCTTCCACCGCATCCAGGTAGACCGTCGAAAGGTGGATCTCCGCATCCAGCTCGGCCTGGCCGGGCTGGTCGCGTCGCAGCTGCAACCTTCCGATGTACACGGATCGATCAACCGCCTGCAGCGTGTCCAACAGCGGGGCCAGCGCGTCCCAGCGGGCCCGGGTGGCGTAAGTAATGGTCTGCCGGGTAAGTCCAGCGTCCGGACGCGACTGATAGTCGAACTTCAAGGCCGCGGGCGGCGCACCATTGGGCAACAGTCGCGCAAGTGCCGCATCGGTGATGCGGAATCTATCGGCAACGCCGGGCAGCGCCGGCGCACTGGCCAACTCCCTTGCAGGTCGCTGCACGGGCAGTGCCAGTCCATCGTTGCCTCGCTCCTGCGCCGCCAGCGACGAGGCGGTCCGTGCGACCATGACCGACTGGACGCACAGCAAGCAAACGACGCACAAGGTTGCCCATGCAAGCGCCCCGCCCCGCAGGAAAAGGCGTTGCATCGACCAGGCCAGCGAAGGCACATTCACTGCCATTGCGCATCCACCTCGAAGGTCAGCCCAGCGACCTGCTGTTCGATTCGCAGCAGCCTTACCTGCGCGAGTGGCGCCGTGGCTTCCAGCCCCTGCGCAAACGCAGTCACCGCCTCACGGTCGTCAGCCTCGGCCACTATGCGCACGGCGCCAGAAGCAGGGTTCACGTCCAGAGACAGGAGTCTTACGCCAGCGCGTGGCACCAATGCGCCAAGCAGTGTTGACCAGTCACGGTTGAGCAGCGCCAACTCCGTGCGGATGCTTTCAGCGGCGCCGGGGCTCAGCGGCGGCGCGGCAGGTGTGGGTGGCGGCGCTGTGTGAAGCGGTCGGGCGCTCGGCTGCGCCTGCTCCATCTCCTGCAGTCGCCCATCCAGCGACCACTGCAGCCACAGCAGGGATGACGAGCACGCCACCCCGACGATGGCCAGGATGGCCCAGCGGGTGAGCCGCGAAGGGGCTACGAGTGCAAGATCGTGCAAGGACGCGCTCACGTCAGCACCTCACACATACTCCTGGCTGCCGCATCGGTGGCCGCGATCCAGCGTATTGCCGCCGGGTCGGGGTAATCGAGGCGCTTTCGCCGCATCCACACCGGTATCGCATCCAGGCCACTGCCCTGCAGCGGCAACCGTTCGATCCCGACCGGCTCGCCATCCTGCAGGTGCAGCGCGCAATAGCCATCGTCTTCACCTGCCAGCAACAGGATGCGCCCACTGGGGGGCGGTGGGTCTGTAGCAACCGCGGCAAACACGCTGCTGGTCATCACGCTGATGGAGCGTCCCTGCAACTGGGAGGCAACCCGCATCCGCACGCCGGGCGGCCAGGCCACACTGACCAGTGGCATGCCATGGCGGGGCCAGTGCAGGCGGATTTCGTGGCCATGCCCACTACCCAACTGCGCCTCCCACAGTTGCGCCGCCTGTCGGCGCAGGGCCGTGGCACTGGCAATGCTGACCGTCCAGGGCGTGCAGGCCAGGGGCACCGAGGCTGCCGACAGCAGCACCCGGATGGACTGGCGTCGCGACAACGTGGCAAGCCAGACATCCAGCCCCTCCAGATCCAGGCCGTCTGCACCACTGCGATTGCCTTGCACCATCGCGTTGTCGGCTCCCAACGGCAGGCCGTGCCAGCGTGTGCGGGTTAAGTAGAGGGTTGCTCTTTTCATACGATCACGCATCACTGAAAGTCACTCGATTAACCTCCGCCAGCGTGGTGTCGCCGCGAAGGAAAAGCGTCATCGCTGCCTCGCGCAAGGTGACGCCCCCCAGTTTGGCGGCCTCGGCGCGCAGTGCACTGACCGGCGCCTTGGTGGCGACCAGATCGCGCAGGCGGTCGTTCATTACAAGGTACTCTGCGACGACTTGGCGCCCCTTGTAACCCGTTCCGCGGCAATGGCTGCAGCCGACCCCTGCCCGCACCGGATGTCCCTCCAGACTGGCAGCATCGAGCCGCGACATGGCCAGCTGCTCCGGATCCGGCTGTGCGGGTCCGCTGCACTGCGGGCAGTTCAAACGCAGCAGGCGCTGCGCCCAGATCCCAACCAGGGCGGAAGACAGACTGTAGGCATCCACGTCCATGTGCAGCAGACGACCAACCACATCGAAGATGCTGTTGGCATGCACCGTGGTGAGAACGAGGTGGCCCGTCAGGGCCGCCTGTACCGAAATCTGCGCCGTCTCTTCGTCGCGCACCTCGCCCACCATGATCTTGTCCGGGTCATGGCGCAGGATCGAACGCAGGCCGCGGGCGAAGGTCAGTCCCTTCTTTTCGTTGACTGGAATCTGCAGTACGCCGGGCAGCTGATATTCGACCGGGTCTTCGATAGTGATGATGTTCTCGCTACCATGGTTGATCTCCTGCAGCGCTGCATACAGTGTGGTCGTCTTGCCAGAGCCGGTTGGGCCGGTAACCAGAATCATGCCGTAGGGCTGGCTGACCAGTCTGCGCATGGTGTCCCGCGCGAGGGGCTCAAGATTGAGGTCGGCCAACTTGAGCGCATGGTCGCTACCGCCGGTCAGGGCACTACGATCAAGCAGGCGCAGCACGGCGTCCTCGCCGTGGATGCTTGGCATGATGGAAACGCGGAAGTCCACCTGCCCCCCATGGCTGCGGACGCGGAACCTACCGTCCTGGGGGATGCGCCGTTCGGCGATATCCAGCAGAGACATGACCTTGATGCGGGAGATCAGTCGTTGCGCCATGTCCACGCCATTGATGTCCGACACCGACACCAGGACACCATCCAGCCGGAACTTGACGCTCATGCCAGCCGGCGTTGATTTGAGGTGGATATCCGAAGCCCGCTGCTTCAGTGCGTCGTACAGGATCGCACTGACGGCACGTATGACCGGGCTTGAATCGGCTTCGATGGCTTCCAGCGATACCACCTCGCCATCCATACCTTCCGCCTCGGCGAGCTGATCGCCCAGCTGCACCCCCGTGGCACGGACGGCCTGTTCGGCGTTTGCCAGCAGGGCCTGGATGTCATCCATGTGGGCCAGCAACACGCCGTATCCGGGTGGCAAGTGCTCACGCGCCCAGTCCACCATCTCTTCGGCGAAGGGATCCGCCAGCACGAGCAGCAGCGGAGCGCTTTCAGCCTGGCGAATCACAACGCAGCCGCGTCGGAAACACTCTACATAGCCCAGCAGAGCGAAATCGGGCTGACCGGCGAAGAGCGCACGTCCCTCAGCGGCCTCCAGTCCACTCAACCCGGCCAGTGCCTGCACAAAGCCGGGATTGTCCACATCGAGCATCTGCTGCAGTTGCTGCAGCCAGGAGGATTCGGTTCCCAGGGCGGCGAGCCTTGCTTCACGCACACTCTCAAGGGTGAGCGTACCCGGCAGTTCCAGCGTCATGTCCATCAACCCACGCTCCCGACCAGTTCAAAGATCGGCGCATACATCAGTACTACAACGCCCCCGATCACCACGCCGATCAGTGTCATCAACAGCGGCTCGAACAGGCGTGAGAAAGCCTCGACGCGGCGGTCGAGTTCGAGATCGAGGAAGTCCGCCAACTTGTCCGTCATCGCGGGCAAGGCGCCACTTTGTTCACCAACGCGCAGCAGACTTCCGGCAAGGGGTGGCACCATGCTGCTGTCGGCCAGCGATTCGCTGAGCTTCTGTCCACTACGCAGGCGCTGCACCGCAATTCGGACTTCATCCGATTGCAGGGGTGACAGCACGCCGCGCACCATGTCCAAGGCCTGCACTAGCGGAATGCCACTGTGCAGCAGCATCGACAGCGTGCGGTAGAAGCGTGACAGGCCCAGGTTGCTGATCACTGCCGACAGTACCGGGGTGCGGGCCGCGGCCCGGTACAGGAGCAGCCTGCCCCCAGGCTGGGTTGCCAGCCAGGTCGCGCCCGCAGCACTAGCCAGCAACGCCACCAGCAGCATCAGAGGGTGCGCGTTCAAGGTGGTGCCTGCCCAGAGCAGAGCGCGGGTACCTGCACCAACTGCACGGCCAGAGCCGTCCAGAATGGTGGAGAACTTGGGTACGACATAGCCGACCAGGAACAACACCACCCCTCCGCCAACGATCAGCAGGAGCATCGGATAGATCGCGCTGGCCAGCACTTTACGGCGTATCTGCTCGATACGGCGGTCATACTCCAGGAAGCGCTCCAGTGTGTCTGCAAGACCGCCAGCGGTTTCGCTGGCTGCTACGCCTGCAACCAGGATAGGCGTAAACAGCGGCGCCTGTTTGGCCATTGCGGTGGAGAAACTGGCGCCTTCCCGAAGATGGGTCAACATGCGCGCAAGTACTCCACGGAACCCGCCGTCGGCTTCCTTGTCGTGCAGCGTCTGCAATACTTCGACGATGTTCAGGCCGGCCCGCAGCAATGTGAGGGCCTCCTGCAGGAATACCCCCAGGTTGAAGCGCACCCGCGCCGTGGCGACAGCCGCCCGCTGCGGAACGATCCGCAGCACGCGCCCCCCACTGCGAGTGGCCTGCCTCCCAGCCGCTTCGCTGCATTCGGCCTCTACGTCCAACCACACAGTCTGCGCTCCCAGCGCGACCTGAACACGGTGCTTCACCCTCAGCCCTCCGTGCCGATATCGGCATCCTCGTCTTCGCCGCCCGGGCGCCCGTCCTTGCCGAGGGAGACGATTTCGTAGTCCTGGCCATTGCTGGGAATTCGGTACAGGTAGGCATTTCCCCACGGATCCAGCGGCACCGCCTTCTGCAGGTAGGGACCATTCCAGCGGCTGTCACCTTCGGGCTTCTGGGTCAGGACGGACAGGCCCTCCTCCACCCGCGGGAAGCGGCCCACATCCATGCGGAACGCATCCGTTGCCTTGCGCAGTGCGTCGATCTGGTTGGCGGCGGCAGTGCGTTCGGACTTGCCGATCTGCTGGAAATAGCGCGGAGCCACGAGTGCGACCAGAAGGCCGATGATGACCACCACCACAAGAAGTTCCATGAGGGTGAAGCCAGTGGTGCGGCGACGGGGAGAGTGAATGAGATTCATCAGAGGGCCTTCAACTTCAAGGATAGCTTCGGCGCTTCATCGCCGAAATCAGTAGGGGACATCAGCACGAACTCGCCGACGCTGGTGGACGATTCTCCCTGGCCGATGGAGCCATAGATGAGCGTGCCCAGGACCACGGTGTACCCAGGTGCTGAATCGATCGTTGCAGTAACCGAGTTGACCCGGGGACCGCTGTTGTTGATCACGAGCCTGTAGCGGTACGTCCAGCGACGCAGCAGGCTGGAATAGCTCTTCGAGACCCGTTTGTAGCTGACGCTCAGTCCATCGATGGACGTATGGATGCCGTTGTCGACGGTGATGCCGTTGAGCGGATGGGCGGCAACACCCATGTACTGGGGATCGCTGCTGATCGCGTTGCCGATGCTGACCACGAACGGCTGGTCGCCATCGCGCACGTTGTCGACCTCGGCGCGGATGGAAGCGATCTGCGGCACCCACCAGTTGCTGCGGTTGAAGGTCATCTGCTTTGGACTGACCGTAGCTTCGGTGATATCGCTGGATGCGAGTGGCACCTGTACGTCGGCGTTCGGTGCACTGCCGAGGGTGACCGTGAACATCGCCACACCCAACGTCTCGTTGATGCGGATGGTGCCCGGGGCCGAGACCTTGATGACACCGGCCTGTGGACTATGGGGGACGACCACCACACCAGGTGCGTACGCACGGCTGCTGCCCCGTTCGTCATAGATCACGCCATAGATGTAGTAGGTGCCCGCAGCCAGCCCGGCCGTGGTCCACACATGGCTGCCGGTATGGGTGCCCGCATCCTGGCGCAAGCCTTCCACGATGCGCGTACCGGCAAAGCCGCTGCCTGTGCGGTCGTAGTACAGGGCGATGCGCGGGTCGATGTTCGGGTCGGTACCGGTCCAGGTGATGGTCACGCTGCCACCACTTGCATCGGTCAATGTGCCCGGGCTGGTCACGGCGATTGTCGGTGCCGTGTAGCTGCTGGTGCTGACGAACACGGTTGCGACCGGGGACCACTCGCTGGCTGCCCCGCGACCATCCTGTGCGCGCACACGCCAGTAATGCGTCGTTGCGTCGCGCAGCGGCGATGTCGGTTTCCAACTGGTCATCCCGCTCGTGCCAGAGGCAACCCGTGCACCGAGCGCGGCGTCGGTGTAGACCTCGAACGCATACAGCACCGGATCGCCTTCCGGATCTTCCACCGGATTGGCGGTGAATGTCGGGTACAGCGTCGTCACCCAGGCACGGTCGCCAGGGTTGGCAATGGTCGGCGCCGGCGGAGCCTCGTTGCGGGCATCCAGTACGAAGTCACCCAACACCCACCCGGTCTGGCTGTGCCCGTCACTGGCCTTGACGCGCCAATAGTAATGCTGGTTTTCGACCAGGCCCGTCACCTGCCAACCGGTGCTCCCGCTGCTGTCCGCCGCGATGGCCGGCGATGTCTGTCGCGAGGAGGAATCGAAGGTATTGACCACATCGATCTCGAAGACGTAGCTGATCGGGTCACCGTCAGCGTCGATGCTGTTGCGCACCTTCAGCAGGGCCGCGCCTTCCGTAGAGACCCGGGCGCCCGGCAGCGGGCTGGCAATGACTGGATCAGTCGGCGTGGCGTTGCCGGTCATCACCCGGAATGCGCGTGCCGGGGTCTGTGTCCGTGCGCCATGGCTGTCCACCGCGGTTGCCCGCCACCAGTAACGCGCATGGTTCGTCAACGGCACGGTCACCGTCCAGGATGTCGTGCCCTGCCCGCCCGGCGCAAGGTCGGCAATGCGCTCATGCACGTTGGACAACGTGGCGTCACTGAACACCTCGAACATGTAGGTGATCGCGTCACCGTCCACATCGGCTGCGTTGGTCGCGGCCAGTGTCGGCGTCAGCGTGGCCACATCGGCATTTGCCTCCGGCGTGGTCAGGTTGAATGCCTCCGGGGCGTCATTGAACAGATTCACGAAGAACGCGCCGTTAGCCCACTCGCTGAACAGATCGGCCGAGGCCGCACGTACACGCCACCAGTAGTTCGTGTTGTCGTCAAGGTCAACTTCCAGCTGCCACTGGACGGGCACTGTACGATCCACCGGCCGGGCCACGCGGCCCTCTGACAGGCGCACGGTCATTGCCGCGTCGGCATACAGCTCAAACACCATGGCAGTGGTCGGGTCATTGGTTGCCTCCGAGCCCTTCACCTGCAGCGATGGACGCAACGACGCCACCTGGGCCCCCGGCAACGGCGAGTCAATCGTGGGAATGGCCGGGCCGGCTGGCGGCGCCTTGCTTTCCACCCGGATGGCGGCCGAGCGCGCGCCTTGCATCGCGCCGTCGCTGACCACGTACTGGATGGCATAGGTGCCGGACTGCCCCGTATCGGGCGTCCAGTCAAACACCGCCGTACCGTCGCCCTGATCCTTGAACAAGGCGCCAACCGGCAGCGGCGAAGCGGCCAGCGTCACCTTGCGCCCCATCGGGCTGGATCCCTCCACCAGGAATGACAGCGTTTCACCTTCCTTGACCACCCGGTCCGGAACGAACTGGAGCACTGGCGCACGTGGAACGGCATCATGCGGCTTGAAGCCGACCTGGTAGTTGCCCGGCGAGTTCACGTCGAACAGATTGAACCAGTACTCCCACTGCTTGGTATCGGCATTGCGGGTTCGCGAAAGCCAGACGTTCTCAGCCGCGATGGCCTTGGCATCACCACGCTGGACAGGTCCCAGCGCCATCTGCCCACGGTACGGATCCGGCAGGCGGACATACAGGAAGCCCTGGCTCGCGGCCATGCTGAGTTTATAGCCACCGCTGGCGGCAACCAGTGTCGCCTCGCGCGAGCGATCAGTCACGTCGGCATCGACGTTGTCGGACTCATATACGGTGTACCGGGTGCCATCCTGCGCCAGGAAGTCACGCACCATGTCGCGGCCCGGCAGGTCAACGCGGACGTCGCGGACCAACAGGTGCGCATTGGTAGCTTCAAGCAGTGAGGTCAGTGCCCCGCCCAACTCGTCGGAATGGGTAAAGCGCGCGTCGAATTCGACGAATGTACCGGCGAGATTGCTCTCCATGACCCATCGGCCCATCTTGGCGCTTTTTGCGGCGATGTCGCCGAAATCAATCAGCAGCGAGTTGTTGACCGGAGCATCCTGGACGTAGCTTCCGAGCAACACGAAATTGATGGCCAGCCCCTGTTGGTTGTCGATGATCTTCGGCTGTGCGGAATCAACCTTCAGCTTCTTGGCATCGGCCATGCCAGAGTTGCGCACGCGCACGCCCAGCGTATAAGGCTCAGGGGCTTCGACTTCCTGGGTAAACGGGTCGTCGCCGACCACGTCACGGGTCAAGAAGTAGTCCAAGGTCAGCGCAGGCATTGGCTTGACCAGGATGGAATCGGGGCTGAGCACCATCTCCTGGGTCTCGTTGCCGTAGCGGTAACGCAGCGTGGCACCGACCAGATACCGCTTGCCCGCCGGTGTATTGCCTGCCGAGCCCGGCGCGGGAATCAGCAGCCAGTTCAGCACGGCGGTCGAGTTGCCCTTGACCTGGCCATCCGCCGCCGTGTCGTTGTGTGTCTGACGGATGAAGAACCTGGCAGTGAGGTCATTGGGATCGGTGGTGACGGTGACGGGAGCGCCGGTCTCGTCGGTCACCCGCACGTCCACCTCCACCTGGGTCAGTGGAACCGTGGGCAGTGAGTTGGTGATGCGCATCTCCGCATCGAACGCCTGGCGCTCGAGGGTCAGCTCCTGCTTGATCTCGATCTTCACCCGCGCGCAGACGGATTCCTGTGCGTGGGACAACGTGGTGAGGCTGGACAGTAGAACTGCTGACACAGCGATCCATGCGATTGACTTGATGTTCCAGTTCTTCATTCCATTTCCCCACATCGTCCTTGGCAAGTTTGCTGCTCGCGAGGTCTGTGCAACCAGCCGCCCCTTGGATCTCGCGAAGCACGACCCTCACATTCATCGGGCCACAAGCCCACTTAGAAACGTTCTACTTCTCTTCAACCCCGCCACCGTGTATCCCGCTAAGCGCTTCCAGCTCACGCACGAGCCGTAGTTCGGTCGTTGTGTCGACTGGAACGTCTGCCAAAGCTATGTCGTAGCATTTCTTGATCGTTATCCGCAGGTGACGGAGGTGCTTGCTACGCACGAACTCGTCGATCCTTCCATCCGCTACAACGGTATCTCCGAGCAAAGAAACCACCTGAAGATCCTTGGATGCCTTAAACAGATCAAGCGAAGTGATTGTTCCGATGTTGTTGAGCGCGATGTACTTCAATTGGCCGCTTACAGCGTTCGTGCTGACGTCTAGCGATCGGCAAGAGGTCGCCCTGACATACTGAAGAGAGGTCGACTGTAGTGCGGACGAGATCGTCCTTATCTGCTTGAGATCGATGAGTTGCAATACCTTCAGTTCAAGCAGCTGCTCGGCGGGGGGGAGCTCGTCAATGGCGGACTTGACCAGCGTGATTGCTTCAATGGATCCACCTGCAGCGCACGCCTGCATAGTGGCCGAATCAACGAATCCCCCGATACGACGCAGCAAAGAAGAACGTCCGGTGATGTTGAATCGCCCCGGTCTGGTACGCAAAGATAATCCCTGCAGCGCCAAATTGGAGAGGTCAATCGTGCCCTTCAGGCCGCCTTCGAGCGCAAGAGTCTCTAGTCCCTCTAACTCTTGGACGACAGAAGCGTCAATGGTACGCGAGTGCTCAACAGTCAGGTGTGCGACGACATCGCCGATCAGTGGCAAAAGCTCAAGCCCCGTGCCATCCCAGCCCGATCGCTCCAACAGCTCCAAGTGCAACCGCGAATGCCCGTCCAGCCCGGCAACAACGTCACGGCTCAGCGCTCCCTTAACGGATATTTTTTGAATGGATGCTGGCTGCTCGATATGTCTTGTCATGCTCAAGGCCTTAGGGTTTGGGAATGCCGTGCAGCGTCCAGTCCCTTTCGGCGATTGGATTGGCGAGATTGGATGATGACGTGCTCCCGTCATTCAGGGAGGGCTTCCAAATTCCGCCCCGCGCATTGATTTGCTTCTGCTCCTGAATGCGTCGATCAAGGTCGCTGCTGCCTGGCATCGGATTGAGCCCCGCAATATCGCAGCGACCCTTTCGCTTCCATTTGCCGGTCCGATCGCCGAGCTTCCCCGCCTTGCCTGAGTAGTAACGCCCGGGATGATCATTATCCGGAAACTCATAGGTACCCGGCTCAGACATCACCCCGTTGTGCACCAGCAGGCCATCTTCGCCTACAAAGAAGGTATGCGAGTGGCTGACCTCCAGATTGTAGACTGGAACAACCTGGCTGCGGATATCCACCGAAACGATGGCTACGCTTCTCATCGTGCCGTCGTGATCACGCACATCCAGCCGCGACCCGGCCTGAAGAAGCTGCGCAGCGCGCCATCCCTCTCGGGTATGGACAGGATGCCCGCCGGTTGCTTCAACTGTGTTGCCGCTCTCAAGCGTGAGGCGCACGATGTTCTGCTCTCGATGCGAGAGGATCACGTCAGTCACGATTTCGACGCGAGCCTTTCCCTCCCATTCCGCAAAGGCAATTACCTCGTCACCGGGTCGAAGGTCCTCGATTCTCCGGTTGCCCCGGGGCGTGGCCACGACGGTGTCTGCAGTAAAGCTGTTTACCGCGGAAACACCTTCCGCAACACCCATCGCGGTGCCCAGCCACTTGCCCAGGCGACCACATGGATTGGGAATGGGAAGCATGTCCCACAGGCAATCGACCATGCAGTCCTTGATCGTATCGCCTACATCTATATTGCAAGGATCGAGCAATGCTTGCCCGGCAAGATCAATGACCGAGCATGCCGCAACGCATCTCAGATAGTTCCATGCGAGGCAACCCAGCAGCGGAATGATCTCGCCAGTTGGGTCAACCATGTTGGTCGGAGAGTGACGAGCATATGCATAGAAATTATTGTTGGACGTGAATCCGAGTGGGTCTTCGCTGATGTACCTGCCGGTCTGGCTCTCGTAGTAGCGCTGCAGGTTGTAGTGGAGTCCAGTCTCAACGTCCAGGTACTGGCCCGGGAGGCGCCATGGCTGGACTATTGAAGCATCGCTAGCGACTTTTGCTGTGCCGAAGTCGGAATAGTCCTCGGCGGACCAGACGATCGCGCCCGCCTTGTTGGTGACCCTCCACGGGGTACCCAAATGATCATTGTGGTAGTAGAAGTAGCTACCGTCCGCATGCTGGAAGAGCGGGTACGTCGAGTAGTCATGCTCCGGATGCCAGCCATAGGCCCGCATCACACGGCCGCTGGCGTCGGCTTCTGCCAGCAGCCCTTCCTCACCATGGAGGTAAAGTGTCTTGCCAACCTGCGCGCCGTTACGGCCGATCAGAACCTGCTTGGAAAGCCGGTATCCGAACGGATCGTAAGTGTACTGGGCCACAACCGATTCAGCGCCGTCGCGCACCCGAATGAGTCTGTTGAAGCCATCATACTCATAGGAAGTTGTTCGGGCTGGTTCTGCGAGAGCGCTATCCTTCCTCTGCCGAACATTGCCGGCTGCGTCATAGACGTAACTTACAGTGCCCCGCTCAAGGAGTCGATTGGCCGAGTCGAACTTGGAAACACCACTGATCGCACTTTGCTCGATGCGGTTCCCGCCGGAATCCAAGACATAGGTTTGACTATCGCCAGCCGCATAATCGGCTGTTGACTTGATCAGTCGCATCGCGTCGTCGTACGCGAACCTGGTGGTCTTCCCTTCAGCCACCCTGGCGCTGAGTTCGCGCAGTTTCCCGAATCTGTTCTCGAGCTCGAACAACACGTTTTGACCAGGCCCGCGAACCTTGAGTGCGGTCAACTGCTGGTGACCATCGCGCTCAAAATCTTGCGTACTGCCACCGGGCAAAACGACTTTGGTTGGCGCTGTCCATTGCCAGCCGGTGACACTGATGCTTCCTTCGTCAGGTATTTCTACCCGACTAAGCTCCCCATTGCGGTCATAGCTGTAAGTGAGGGTAACCCCATCCGGACCCTTGTAAGTCCTTACTTTATTATTGGCGTAGTACGTGTACTCCCGCGCGAGCGGCGTTCCATCAATGGAAAGTCGCTCAGCTGTCAATCGATCAGCGTCATCATAAGTCAGGCTCGCGCTTGCGCCGTCACTGGTCCAACCGATGAGATTGTTGGCGGCATCCCATGTGAAGGTGTGGGTTGTCTGCGTGGCGCCATCGGCGCCGCGTGCTTCGCTCCGGATGAGACGTCCCGCATCGTCATACGCATGAACGACCTTGACACCATGATGGTGAAGGAGCTCTTTGGGGTTTCCTGCGGCGTCGTAGAAGTAGCGCGTCGTGTGCCCGAGTGGATTTGTCTCACTAGTCATGAGTCCACGGCGGTCATAGGTCATCTTTGTTTCGTTACCGCGGCCGTCTATCACGCTGACCAGGTTGTTCAAATTGTCATAGCCGAGCCTTGTGGCAACCCCCAGCTCATCGACAACTGCGGTAGTCCGACCCAGCGAGTCGTACTCGAAGGTCTGTGTTTTTCCCGCAGGATTGGTAAGAGCACGCAGCTTGCCACGTGCGTCATGCTTGGCCCCCAGGACAAGCGTATCCTGACTAAGGAGCTCGGTCTGTTGGACAGTTCGGTTCCGATTATCGTAGCGGAACTGGCGCTGGAAGGTCGGATAGGTAATTCTGGATGCGCGCGAGGCACCTCTATCAACGCCGTCGATATCTGAGTAGTCGAAGAGCGTATCGAAGCTCTCTCCATCGGTCACTTTCACCAATCGGTGTGAGTTGTCGTAAGCAAGTCTCGAGCGATTTCCAGCCGCATCTGTACGACTGCTCAACCTGCCGGAGGCGTCAAACAGGTCGGTGAATGCTGCGCCATAGGGATCAATGAGTACGCTGTCGCGTCCCATCGCGTCGAGCTCGTAGCGGATTTTCTTGCCGCGACCGTCCGTAGTGGAAATGAGGGCATCCGACGCGTCGTACTCAGACCGAATGGTGTTCTGATTGGGGTCCGTTTCGGTCAGCATGTTGCCGTGCGCATCATAGCTGTAGGTCCAGTCGCGACCAAGCGGATCCGTGGCTTTCAGAATTCTCCCTTGGGCATCATACGTGTAGTGCCAGCGATTACCTTCGCCATCCACTGATTCGATGACGTTGTGATTGGCGTCGTGCACGAGTTGCACTTCGACGGCATTCTCATCGTCTTTGTGTGCCTTGCGCAGCATCGAGTAGACGAGTCCGCGATCGTTGCGCCGGTACTCGGTCACCTGTTGCTCCGGCGTCCCCGCGGCAGCTATCCGCTCGACGATGTTTCCCTTCGCATCTCGAATGAAACGCCAGCTTGCACCGGACTCGTCATTGAACTCCTTCAAATCTATCGAGGCTGACTCGTAGCTGTAGTTGATCGAGCTGCCGTCTGCATACGTGATTCTCGTGACTTCATCGAATGCATCTCGCTGTACCGATGTGCTATTGCCGCGTTCATCGGTGTAGGTGAGGTTCCGGATGCTCCCACTTGAGGTCAACAGGACCTTCCCGTTCACCTCGTGGTACACCAGCCGCCCTTCAGCGTCGTACCGGCGTGTCTCCAATTTCCGGCCGGCCTCGGTCTGAGGCCACCTCACCGTAAGGCTGAACTCCTTCTTCGACTTGTCATACCCATAGTCGAATTCGGTGGCTCCACCGTCTGCAGCGGTCATCTTGGACACACGTCGCGTCGCGCCATACTCGACGCTCAGTGCACGGCCAGACGCATCTGTCACCTTACTGATGCCCTTGAAGATGTAGCCCGGGTACTCGATGAACGGGGAGTCCGGCTCCGGTACGGTATTGGCGTAGTCGTAGCGCGTCGTGCCGCCACGCGCGTCAATGACCCGGTTCATGAAGCCATCGCCGTCGTAGAAGTACTGTACGCGTCGGATCTTGCCGTCGATCTGTGTGTGGTCGCGGGCTTCGGTGACGAAACGCCCGTTGTCTTTGTACAACAGGGTATAGACGGTGCGGCCGTTATCATCCAGCACGCGCTCTACCTGGCCCTGGCTTCCATACTGGAACCACACGCGCACGTCATTGCGATCGCCATAGCTGGTGATGCGGCCGAACTGGTCATACTCGATCCATTCCCCGGTGCGGTCCTTCCAGTGGTAACCATCTACCTCGCGCGTAGTGACGCCGCCCTTGCCCGGACGCCCCGCCGCCGGGTGCGCATCCGGACCCGTGCTGGGCGGCAGCATCTGGACCGTCTGCTGCGCCAGTGAGAAGCGCGGGTACTTGGGACTGGTGAATTGGTTGGTGCCGGTGGTGCGCTCGAACATCACGCCCTTGCGAGCGGCACGATGGACCAACGCCAGGTCAATCGGCTTCTGGTCGATTCCGGTACGCCCAAAGTACAGGTCTCCTGGAATGGTGGCTCGACGCATCCAATCGTTCCCGAGGGGATTGCTTGGCGTGGTCGATGCGCCGGCCGTGGTGTCACAGCTGCGAACGCCGTCAATGGTGGTGCAGTTGGTCTGCGTCTTCAGATTGACGTAGGTGGACTGATAGCGATCTGGATGGCCCAGCCCAGCCCATTGGCGATTGAAGCCCCAGTCATTGCCATCGTAGTCACGGTTGATCCGCACATAGCCACCAGGAACTTTCACCTCCATGTCGTCCACAGTTACGCTGAACTTGCCATTTGTGCCGGCCAGGCCCATGGATCCGGTGCTGTTGAGGGAGTGGCTGACCTGCGCCCCCGCGGGTGCCGACAAGAGCATCGCCAGAAGCAATACCAAGCAGACAGCCCACATGTTTCGCCAGCTTGCGGCAATTCGGTCCTTAAGCATCGTCGTCCTGTTCTCCATCACTTGCCGCCTTCCTTGCCGCCGCCGGAGGCTTTGTCGCCGCCCTGACCGCAGTCACCTGTTCCATTTGCACACATCGGCATGCCCGGCATTCCCGAGTAGCCGGGACCACCGCTGCCGCCGCCTCCTCCACCGCCCCAACCACCGCTCCCACCGACCGGAGACGTACCGACCGGGCAGGAAACCGTGACCGAGCGGAACCACTGCGCACCGGAGCCACAGTTTTCGCTGATCACTCCGTTGGCGCACTCGTAGCTACAGCCGACGCGATATGTGTTGGTGTACACACGGCAGCCGCCCCCCCCCGACAAGGCAGTCGCTGCGGCACTTGCTACCGGCGAACTCATCCCGCCGGTCGCTGCAAGCCGGCCGAGGATTCCCTCCCCCATCCCGTCACCGGTCCCCGTCCCCTCCGAGCCGGATCCGGAACGCGCGCCACGCTGTGCCGGGTCACCTGCCACATCGTCACCATCCAGCGAGCGCAGCGCGATGATCCGATAGGGCAGGCGCACGCGCTGCTTGGCTTCGAGGCTGGCAGGCGGGGACGCAAGGAATTCGTACTTGAAGTAGTCGTCATCGCTCGGCAGCGTCGCGTTGACATTGTCAGCACGTACCAAGCCGTAGTTGGTCAGGACCAGCTCTCCTTGGAACACCGCGCCAGCGGCCATCTTCGGCAAGTTGATGCTGGTCGGCTGGATCATCACCACCGGCGCGGGAACGTCGGTCTCGAAGGTCGCGTTGAGGGTGATCTCGTAGCGGTCCTCGATGGTGATTTCACGCACGTCCCATTCCACCGTGATCAGGGTGTACTCCAGGAACACGGAGTGGTTCACCGTCAGGCCTGGTTTGATTACGACCCGCCCACCAGACTCCTGGTGGTTCGGCGCGCTCGCCCGGTAGCGGTAGCTGCCCGCCGGAAGATCCGCCAGGAACGCCTCGCCGAACGCATCGGTGGTGGCCTCGAAGTTCTGACTGATCACAGCTTCGTTCTGCAGGGTGATGCGTGCGCCAGCCAGGCCCGGGATCAGATTTCCGGCCTTGTCGCGGGTTGCGGTGTAGATATCGGCGGCCTTGAACAGCACGCTGCCCTGGCCGGACTGGGTGACAGATACGAAGACGTTTATGTCCTCTGCGGGGAGGTTGCTGCCCTGCACCCGCAGGCGGAATTCATGGATGCCCTCTCCCACTGCTGCGGTGGGCGCAATGTTGATGTCCAGGTTCCGCTTCTCGCCGATGCCCAGCGTGCCGATGACCGGGCTCGAGGCAAGCGAAATCCAGCCCGGGGCCGGTGCACCATCCGGAGTCACCAGCGCGGCAGTCAACTCATTCATTGCCACGAACCCGCGGTTCTCCAGCGCCACCGTCTCAATGGCATTGCTGCCCTGCGACAGCCCGGCCTCCACATAGTTGGGCTGTGAGAACAGCGCCGGCGTGGCTTCGCTCAACGTGTAGTCCACCGGAATGATCGCAAGCGGCCTGGTCGCGCCATCCGCCAGGACAGCGAGGAACAGCCGGCCACTGGGTGCGGCGTTGCTGTCACCGGACACGCTCGCGCTCAGAGTGAGGTTCTGCCTCGGTCCGATCTGGAGCGCAGCCCCCGGCTCGACCTTGATGCCCGGTGCCAGCGCTGCGTCGGACTGGTACTGCGCGGCGTACACGATGCGCAGGTTGTCGGCACGGGCGCCGACACCGGTCGTTGCGCGGAAGTCGATCCGGTAAGCGTAGTTGCGCGGCACGCTCAGCTTGAAGCTGGACGGGCTGACATTCACACGGTTGATGGTGAACTGTGCCTGCTGGGGGCGGTCGGTCATGTCCGGGTGGATCGCCGCGATGTTGTACAAACCCGAATCGGTGATCGTCGGTGTGAACTCATAGCGGAAGGCGCCGGACATGTCGCTGGTGACATCGGCCAGGCGCTCGAAGCCTTCCTGGTTGATGGCGATGCGCAGCGGTGCATTGCCGACCGGAGCGCCGCTGTCGCGGTCCAGAGCCTTGCCGAGCACGACCAGAGCATCCTGGCCAAACGACAGCACCGGACTGACGCTGCTGATACTGCCTGTATAAGGCGTGTTGCTCAGGGTGATGGCCCTCTCGCTGCCCGTGCCGGCGATTCTCAGCGCATCCGCCTCACCGCTGTTGTAGCGCAGCGCATCCACCTCCAGCCGCAGTTTCAACTGGTCAGGCGCAACGGCCGGTACCGGCATAAGGAAGCTGTCGGACACATAACGCTGCCCCGGTGCGATACGCGCCACGGTCTCGCCATTCGCCAGTGTGATCACCCCGGCGCCCGTGGCCTGCTGGTAAGGGACGCCGGCCAGCAGGTTGCCGTCCTTGTCCACCAGTTTCAGGCGCAGCTCGGTGGACGGCTGTTGCCCATTGCTGCGCGCGGTGAGTAGTTCAACCTGCACATCGGAGGTGTTTTCCACCGTCAGCCGCACCTTGCCACTGGCACCGCGAACGAAATTCTCCGACTCCAGGCCGACAACCAATGCACTGTCCACTGCGTTCACTTGCCGCATGGTGGACACGCGGGTGTGCTCGCCTTCGGCGGGGATGTTCTCCACGGCCACGACCAATTCAGCGGTGCCGGGAATGTCTGCATGGCCGCCCACCACGACCGGCACCACCTGCGTGCCATTGCTTGGCAGGGTGAATCGCTCGGAATTGAAACGCCGACTGCCGATGCTCAGCACCACCTGGCCGGACGCAAGCGGCGCGCCGCTGAGGTTGGAGACCTGGACCGACACGCGGTTCATCACGTTCCGCTTGAGCGGCAGACCACTGACGATCTGGGTGCTGACGCTGGGCAGCCGCAGGCTGCGCGGCTGGCGCTCACCATTCTCGTCAACCGCTTCCACCGTGTAGACGCGGTTGCCGCCGGTGAACCCGGTATCCGTCCACTGCAGGACCTTGACCGGGCTGGTGGTCAAGCGCACGCGTGCATCGCCCTCGCCGACATAGACCTCATACCCGGTAACCGCACTGCTGGCCGCCGTCCAGCTCAGCAGTGGCAGCTCAGCGGCATGCTGCTCCACCTTCAGCGTACGCACGGGAAGCAGCTTGAAGTTCAGGTAGGCAGAATTGGAGATCGCTGACTCATTGCCCGCGGCATCCACCGCGGTGACCACATAGGCGTGCTCGGAGGGCGATGGCGCGGCATCCACCACCTGTGCCTGTCGGATGCCCTCGCGGAGCGGGGTCAAACCGGCCACACTGGTGATCGTCGCCGCAGAGGAGCGGTAAAGGCGATAGCTCGACGGTGCAGGGCCTACAGGCGGCTGCCATGCGGCCAGCACACCCTGGCTGGTCAGGCTCAGCCGCAGGTTCTGAGGTGCGCCGGGCGCGTTGCGTGCGCTGTCAACTTCGGCTACGGCAGATTCGCCACTCATCGACTCCACGCCGTTGTGCCTGCGCAGGGTGGCAACGCTGTAACGGTATCGGCCGTCCGTCGGGGTGCTGTCCACGAAACTCGGGGTGTCGGTGCGTGCCAGAGCAGTCCGCGTACTTTCACCCGGTGCCTGGCGCAGGATCTGGTACTGCGACGCGCCGTCCACGGCCTGCCATTCCAGGCTGACCTTGCCGCCAGCCGCTGCCACCGCCCGCAGGCCGAGCGGTACATCCAGCGCAGGAAGATCGCCTTGGTACACCTGGAAGCGGTTACCTGCTTCGATGCGGCCCCCACGGTTGCCCAGCGCATCTTCGGCGATCACGTCGAAGGACAGGACTTCCGCGCCCGCTGTGCCGGCGTCCGCGGGCAATTCCACGCTGGCCGACCAGCGCAGATCGGTGATGCGAGACAAGGCCATGCTGACTGGCGCCCGACCGCTGCCAGACAGCCGATACTGCGCGACCGGCTGTTGGCCAGAGGCCACAGGTTCGCTGAAACTGAACTCCGCTTCGACGGTCCGCGAAGCCGCGACGTCGATGGGCGCACCCGGCTTCAGGATGATGGCGGATACCGCAGGCGCCAGCGTATCGATCTCGATGGTCCCACCTGCATCCACCACATCGCCGCGGTTGCCAGACTTGTCCCGGGCCGAGAACAGTACGGTGGCAGTGCCGCTGCCGGCGCTCGCGACCAGTTGCAGCGTGCCGGTCCACGTCAGCTCATCCACCATGACCAGATCCACCGGTACCGGCATGCCGCCATCCGGAACGATGCTCAGGTAGGGCGCGCCCTGCAGCGGTTCATTCATCGTTACACGCAGGCCGATCGCGCCCTGGCCGAACACCTTGCGTGCCGTGTCGTATGCGCCATGCGGGGTGTAATCGATGCGTACGACGTGCGGTGCGGTGCGGTCCAGCGTCGCCGATGCGGCAGCGCTTGGCAGGCTGCGCGTGCCCGCAGCGTTCAACGCTACGACGCGATAGAAGTAGCGGCCGTCCTGCTCCGGCTGGTCTTCATGCTGGCTCGCATTGGCCGCCAGGCGGGCAATGCGGGTGGCGTCGGTGACGGTGCTGAAATCGGCCGACGCGCGGTGCAGCTCCTGCGCCACTGCATTGGGATCGCTGGAGGGAGTCCAGCTGATGCGGATACGCCCGGTTACCGCGGTGGCGGTCGGCGCGCCAGGTGTGCCCGGGACGCTGCTGTCGAGCTGGATCACCCACTCTGCAGACGCTGCGCTGCTGCCGTTGGCATTGCTGGCGGTCGCGCGCACCCGGTTGGCCCCGGGTACCAGGGTCATCGGGAGCTCAAAGCGCCCACTGGCATCTACCTGCACGGGGGCCAGCGCGTCTCCGTTGAGCGTTGCATTGATGGTACTGCCCGCCAATGCGCTGCCCTGGAGCAGCAGTGCTGCAACGCGAACGGTCGTGTTGTTCGCGGGCTGGGTGAACTGGGGGGCAGCAGGCGCTGCATGCGCGACGACAATCGGGTACTCAGTGAGTTTCGTGTTGCCCAGCGAATCCACGCCGCGCAATCCGAGCACGTGCTCACCGTTGGTCACGCCCTCCAGGGCAAGGCGGACGGTATAGCGGCCGTTGACGAGCGCGGCATTGCCCAAGGAGCGCCCGTCCAACAGCAGCTCGACATAAGCAACGGCGCTACGATCGCTGGCGGTGAAAGTGATGGTGCTGTTGCCGGTGAAGACCGTCCCGGCTTCCAGTTGCCCACCATCGACACGGATATCGCCCAGTTCCGGGCCCTCCGCATCCGGTCCTGAGGCGAATCCAACGGTGACGTCGGCCGTAGCCACGGACGTGCGTCCGGCTGCGTCGGTGGCGACGACGCGCACCGCGTGGCGGCCATCGCCCACAGATGCCGGATCCCAGGAGACCCGGTACGGGGCACTCGTCACTGCGCCCACGCTGCGGTCGTCGATGAAGAACTCGACCTTGCTGATTCCTGAGGCATCGGTAGCGGAGGCTTCGAGCTGGATCACGCTGGACAGCAGCGCTCCCGGCATTGGCGTATCCAGGCGCAGGACGGGTGCGGCACTGTCGACCCGCACACCGCCGGCCAAGGTGGCCGTTGCCAGTGCACCAGTCTCGCTGCGGAACTCGACGGAAAGCTGCTTCAATCCGTCGCCCGCAGACAGGCTGTGTTCGACCAAAGCACTCCCCGCAGGCAGTGCGGTAAAGCCGCTGCCGACGGGCTCGTCATTCTCGATCAAGCGGTAGCCGATGGCATTGATGGCGCCGAGGCGCAGCGCGATGACGCGCTCTTCCAGCAGCGTTTTGGGTGCCGCCAACCGCACTTGAGGACCGAGCAGGGGCTGGGCACGCAGAAAGTCCCCATGGTTGACCCGGTCGCTTACCCGTCCGCCCTGCCCCTGTGGATTGGTCTGCGGGTGCAGCGGTCCGGTCGCGTGGCCCCACCAGTTACCGATGGCGCGCAGTAGTGCCGAGGGATCGTTGTTCTGCACGGCAAACGATTCGCTGCCGACCAGCTGCGAGCCGGATACGGTTGCCGTGCTGCCAGCCTCGGCGAGGATCCCGATCCGATTGCCAGCCAGGCTTGAGGCCGTCAACGTGGCACCGCCGCCGTCGGCCAGATGCAGTCCGATTCCGCTGTTGGCCACCTGCAGGCCGTTGAAGATCAACCCACTGCTACGGACCAGCAGGCCCTCGCCGTCGTCAGCGCCGGCGTTGCGGATGGACAGGCCGGTCAGCGTGTACGTGCCGTAGCTACGTGCCGTCTTCTCGATCCGGACACCTGCCCAGTCGCCCTGCGCTGCGGTAGCAGGGGCCTTGCCGAGTGGTCCGCCGATGCCGTCATCGGCCACGCTGGTGAAGGTCGCCTCCCGCTCGATGATGAGCCGGTCGCGCACCACCAGTCCTGCGCCCTGCCCCATCTTGACCACCACACCGTCTTCTATGCGCAGGTCAGCCGGCTGTGCCGTGCCGCCCAGTGCAGTGGAGAGCACCGCAGCTACCGCAAGAGACCCCCACATCCGGCGCGCATGTCGATGACGCGCCGGGGCGGCTTTCCTTTCCGCCAGCGGTGCTGCTTCCCTGCGAAGGCTCATGTGCTTTCCTGCCATGTCGTCCTGTCCGTGCATCGTCATCGCCTTACGGGGTAACCGTGATTGGCGTAGTGGTAGTGCTTTCCAGGTCCGTACCGCTCGCGGTCACCGTGGTGGCGCCCGGCGCTTGGGCCTTGAGCTGGAGATAGGGAGAATTCGCCTGGCCCGCCGTCACCGTCGTCGACATTGGCACCGTGGCCACGCCTGGCGCGCTGCTGGTTAGATTGACCGTGAACGGGACCATCGCCGTGTTGAGCGTGGGGTACAGCGCTCCTGGCACATGGAAGCCGACGTAGAAGTCCGCCGTGCGTCCGGCCTGTAGGGAGGCCGGCAACGAAATGCTGGGCCGCGCGAGCACCGTGCTTACGGCAGCCTCGGGCGCCGAATCGTACCCAGCCGCGGACGCACCTACTGTTGTCGAGCCCAAGCCGACGCCGGTGACGCGGAAGCGCATGGAGGAACTGTTTGCTGGAATGGTCACCGTAGCCGGCACCGAGCACACGGCCACCGCGCTACAGCGGAGGCTGACGACGAGCGGATCAACACCGTTGAAGGTGGCGCTTCCCGCCACACGCTCCACGGAAATTTCGTACTCGTAGTTGGCCAGCCCCTTGCCGACCACCACAGTCGGGCGGCTGAAGCGCAGGGCGGGTGTCGTGACGTTGACGGTCGGTGAATCGGTGGCCGCAATACCCGTGGCCGTCGCGCGCACCTTGTAACTCCCTCCGGCACGCGGCGTCTCGACGAACACCGTGTTGCTGTACTGGGAACCCGCTGCAATGGTGGCACTGTCCACGGCTGCGCCGCCGGTCAGGGCGCTGTGGAAGCTGCTGACATTGCCTGCCGGCTGTGCATCGACGACCGACAGGGAAACGCGCAGCGGGGCGGCCGCGGTCTGCAGGGTCGGATAGGTGGAGCCGTCGACGTAGGTCTCCAGATAGAAGTCATCGCGTGCGCTGGCGGGCGTCCTGCTCGTATCCAATGCACTGAACTGGAACCGCGGCTGTACCACGGACACCTGCAGCGGTACCGACGTGGAGACGTAGCCGGCGGCCGACGCGACGAGCTTGACCGCGCTGCCGCTGGTGAGGTCGACGCCGACCACGCGCACATATCCGATGCTCTGACCGGCGGGAATCACCACCTCGCCCGCAACCGCCCGTGACGGGTCGCTGCTGCTGATGGTCACGGTGAGCGCGTCCGTGCCATTGAAGGCGACGCCGTCAACCATCCGCTGAACGCCGACCTCATAAAGGTAGGGGCTCAATCCCTTGCCCACGACGGTCGCTGTCCGCGAGAACGCCAACTGCGGAGCCGTCACCGCAACTGCGGGGGACGTTCCGGTTCCGAGATCCGGGTTGGACCCCTTGATCCGATAGGTTCCCGGGGACGTCGGTTGACCGACATACAACCAGCCGGAAGACTGCGAGCCGGCCGCTATCACGGCACGCGGCACTGGTGCGCCACCGCTGGCTGCAGTGTAGATGCCATCGATGATCCCGGAAGGTGCCGCATCGACGATGGCCAGGTCGACGAACGTCTCCCGGGCCGCGCTGGCCAGCGTGGGATACATAGCCCCTTCGACATGCAGCTGCACATACATGTCGTCGCGCGTGCTTGCCGGACTGCGTTTGGTATCCAGGCTCTCGAACCGGAAACTCGGCGCGACCACGCTTACGGCAAGCTTGGTGGGTGGCGAGGTGTATCCCGGTGCGCTCGCATCCAGGATCGACGGCGTAGTGCTGGTCAGCTCAATACCCGTCACCTGGATATAGGCCTGCGACTGCCCCGCAGGTATGGTCACAGACGATGCGAGTGACTTGCCGTCGTTGCTGGTCAGCGTGACGGTCAAGGGATCAGCACCGTTGAAGATGGCACCATCGACGTACCGCTGTACGAGCAATTCGTACTGGTAGTTCATCGCCCCCTTACCCACTACTACCGAGGACCGGCTGAAGCGAAGTTCCGGCGCGCTGACCGTAACCGGCGCGGAAACGGTGGAGCCAAGCCCGGTGCTTGATGCACGGACGGCGTAGCTGCCGGTCGTCATGGGCGTTCCAATGTAGAACCAGCCGCTGGTCGAGTTGTCTGCACGAAGGGTGATGGCCTCGATTGACTCATCCGACGAAGGCGTGCCATGGAACCCGCGCACGATACCAACGGGCGTGGCCTGCTCGATGGCGAGGTCTACCCGGGTGTCGCGGGCTGCCACCTGGTTGTTGGCGTAGTTGGCCCCGGGCACGACGAGCTGGATGTACACATCATCACGTGCACTGGAGGGCGAACGGCGCGTATCGATCGATGCCAGCTGGAACTGCGGCATGACCGTGCTGACTTTCAACGGCGCGGGTGCTGCCAGGTAGGACGTGTGCGTCGCCTCGATCGTGACGACCTCGCTGCCGGTGACTTCTACGCCCTCCACCTGGAAGTACGCGTAGTAGGTGCCTGCCGGGATGGTCACCCGCTCCGGCACGCGTACAAATGCCGGATTGCTGCTGCGCAGACTCACCTCTACCGCACGCTGCGGCGAATAGTGATTGCTGCCCACGCGGCGATAGACATACATCTCGTACTGGTACGTCTTCAGGCCCTTGCCGACAACCTGGGTGGTGCGCAGGAAATCCAGCTGGGCCTGCTGCTGGATCTGCAGCTGTACCGTCGCGGAGGCAAGGCCTGGGCTGCTTGCCACCAGCTCACTGGTTCCAACCTGCAGGCCGGTGACGGTGATCACGGAACTTGCAGAGGTCTCGCCTTCGGCGATGCGCACTTCCTGTGGCTGCACGGATGCCAGCGAGGGATCCACGATAGCGAGAGTGACCGTCACACCGCCAGCGGGGGCTGGTCGCGACAAGCGCACCGGATAGGTCATCACCTCACCTTTGGGCAAGGCGACGCTCGTCCCGGCCTCCCCGAGACCGATTGCAATGCTCTCGATGCTGGCGCTCAGCTGTCCAGCCTCATAGCCGGGCGCACTGGCGTCGATGCGCACACTGCCAGCGCTGACGCCGCTGAGCACGAAGTTCGCGACGGTCTCACCCGCAGCGACCTGCACTGACGCCGGGACGGTGGCGACGGCTGTGTTGCTGCTGCGCAGTTGTACGGTGAGTCCGCCGGCCGGGGCCGGATCGGACAGCGTGAGCGGGATCGAGCGGGCCAGGCCCGGTGTGACCACGGTGGCCGATGGCAGATTCAGTGACACCGGACGCACCGAGACGGTGGACTGGCCCTCTACGTGATTGTCTGCGCTGGCGGTGATCGTGGCCACGCCCAGTGCATGACTGGCCAGCGGCACCTTGAGCGTGGTGGCGCCTGCGGCCAAGATGGCCGTCTGCGGCACGCTGGCCACGGAGGTGTCGCTGCTGCGCAACTGCACCGACAGCCCGCCGGCCGGCGCCGCTTTGCTCGCCACAAGTTCCAGTTCCGTGGTGCGGCCGGCACCCAGCAGCAGTTCCTGCGGTGACAGGCGCAGGCTCGGCGGCAGCACCACGCTGACCGTGGACTGGCCGGAGACCATGCCACTGCGGCTGGCCGTGATCACCGTGGTGCCGGTAGCGGCCGCGGTCAGCTCGAAGCTGGCCGACGTCTCACCGGCGGTGACCAGTAGACTCCCGGGTACGTTCGCCACGCCGGGAACGCTGGACACCAGCGTGACCGTGGCGTCGACAGACAGCGCATAGGGCAGCGCGACGGTGAAGCGGGTCGCCACGCCACGGATGACTTCTGCCGGCGACGGGGTGATGCGGATCTGCGCGGCCTGCACCGGCAGCGCCACTTCATTGGAAAGGAGGAACTGCCCGGCAGCGGCCGGGTCCGGGCTGCGCAGCCGCACGGCGAGGTTGGCCAATGCGCCCTGGGTGGGGATGCCGACGCGCAGGCGAGTGCTGTCCAGCCATTCGGTGGGCTGCACGACGGTGTTGAGCAGTACCTTGGTTTCGCTGCTGAAACCACGGCCGACGACATCCACCTTGACAGTGCCCTGCCCCACGTACAGCTGCGCAGGCTCAAGCGCGAGGATGGTCGGCTGCGGCGCGAGAACGCGCAGCGTCGCCGGGCCATCGGCAATGCCGGCGTCGGTCAGCAACGACAATGCCGCCACACCGGGTTCGGCATCAGCGGCGGCGGTGACCTGCAGGCGTGCGAGGGTACCGGTGGCACCGGGAAGCACCTCGATGCTCAGACCCGATGTGCGCTCGACCGGCACGGAAAGACCTTCAAGGCGTCGGCCGGCAACGTCGACTGTCGTGGTCTGCCCGGCCTGCAACGTAGAAGGCGTTAGTGTCTCCAACGTAGGTGACTGACCGACCGACAACGTGCCGGACTCCACCACGTAAGGAATGCCGCGAAGGCCCCAGCTCACGTTGCCGGTGATGTCGCCGGCGGGGACAACAACACCGTTGATGTCGTTACCACGGGCGACGTTGCCACTGCCGCTCAGCGACGCGGCGAGATCAGCGCTGATTGCCGCGCCCGCATTGTCCAGGATTTCGACATGATGGAACTGCACGGCATTGCCGCGTACGACGAAGCCACTGCCGTGTTGGAGCTGCACATGATCGAGCTGGACATCACGCGCTCCGGCGTTGAACGTCCATGCCTTGAAGTCACCCGCCGTGGGTACCCCGCCCTGTTGAGACTTCGCCGAGAGAATACGGATGCGCGCATCACGGCGCCCTATGGCCTTCAGACTGCCGGACTGCACATGGGCGGCCACGCCGGCAGCGACAAGGATGTCGGTGCCTGCTTCAATCTCCAGTGTCGCCCCGTTCTGTACTACAAGATCGGTCTGCAGCAGGTACGGCGAGGCAGCCGCGGTCCAGCGCGTGTCGGTCGCGATCGCGCCACCAACACGCGTCTGGGCTGACGCGACACATGCAATTGCCATCAGCGTGAGCGCGACCAGCCCCTGCCACATCCTCGTGGCGGGCCGGACGCGCAGCCACGCGCCGCGCTGATGCGCGACCGTTCCTGCTTCCATGCGTTTCCCCTTAGCGGTTTTCTGCAGCAGCCCAAGCCGGGAAGCCGCCGTCAATGACGGCTACCAGCCTGTGGCCCTTGGCAAACGCCGTGCGCGCCAGCGCGTCGGCAATGCCATCCCCTTGATCGATCAACACCAACCACCGCCGCTTGGAGAAGCGTTCCAGTTCGGCTTCAAACTCATGCGGCAACAGCGATTCAGCAGTCGCGATCGTTGCGACGTCGAACCGCTCGCGGGAGCGGAGATCGACCACCTGCATATCCACCGCGTCCGCCAGCGCAAGCGCCAACTCGACCGGCTTGACACGCAGCGGTTCGGTCCGGTCAACGTCCTGCATGCGCGGCAGGCGGCTGCTCTTCCATTGTTCGGTGTTGCCCAGCAGCCAGCGCGCCTGCGCGCCTTCGCGGCGGTCACGTTGGGCTGCATCCTGAGCAGCGCGAGTCGATAGTGCAGTGCTGTAATAAACCCGCTTCACATCGGCCAAGTCACCTGATGACGACGCATCGTCGGCGTTGATGATCGCGACCTGTTCGCCGTGTGCAAGTTCCTCTGCAAGCGCCTCGGCGCTCACCGTGGCACGGGCGGTGGGTGCGATCTCATTGGCAGCGAACCCGGCAGAAGGTGCCAGGCAGCCAGTGACAAACACAAACATTCCAAACAGGCCAGGCGATATCCGTCGCCCTGCAGCAGTCAGCTGATTCACAGTCATCCTTGTACCCAGCGGGCAGTTGCCATCCCCATGGCAAGTCATGGGGAAGTATAACCATGCAAAAATCCGGCGCGCAACGGAAATTGTTCTGTTGCTCATGGTGTCACCGTGATCGTGGACGTGGTAGCGCCCTCAATGTCCTGCCCGCTGGCAGTCACCGCTGTGGACCCGGGCGATAGTGCACTGAACGGCACATTGGTGACCCGATAGCCACCGACCGCGACCGTGACGGACGCCGGCACCGTGCCGACGCCGGGTGCGCTGCTGGTGAGGTCGATCGTCACTGGAATCACTGCCACATGGCTGGACGGATACGCCGCGCCTGGCACTGAGAGCGTGACAGTCATTGCGCGAGAGGTGCCGGCCTGCATGCTGACATTGCTCATGTTGCCGATCGCCACCTTTGGCGCGATCACACTGACGGGGACATCCGGGGCTGCATCGTGCCCGACCGCGGAAGCACTTACGGTCGTGACGCCCAATCCGACGCCCGTTACCCGCACCACCGCACTGCTTCCACTGGCCGGAATGGTCACCGTCGTTGGCACGCTGCAGACCGCCTCGGCTGAGCAGCGCAATTGCACCACGACGGGGTCGACCGCGCTGACGGCCACGCCGTCGACGACACGTTCGATGCTGAGCTCCGAATCGTACGTTCGCATGCCCTTTGCCACGATGACCTGGGCCCGGGTGAAGCGCAGGCCTGGCGGGGTAACGGTGACTACCTGGGAGGTTGCCTCGGCGATGCCTGTGGCGACGGCCCGTATCCGGTAAGTGCCTGCCGCGCGCGGCGTCTCGATGTAGACGTAGGGGGACTGGCTTGACCCGGCAGCAATCGGAATGCTCTGCACGGTCGTACCTGCGGTAGCTGCCGAGTGGAAGCTGCTGACGATGCCCGCCGGCACTGCGTCAACCACGCTGAGGTTCATGGTGAGCGCTGAGGCTGCCGTCTGCAGCGTGGGATTGTTTGCCCCAGGAACGTATAGCTGGATGCGCATGTCGTCGCGCACGCTCCCGGGGGAGCGCGTCAGTAACAGCGAGTTGAAGCGCAGTTCCGGCGCGACCACGGTGGCTGCCAGCGGAACCGTCGAACTGACGTGGCCGGCGGCACTCGCAGTGAACTCGACCGGCGTACCACCCGTGAGATCGATGCCCCTCACCCGCGCATACACCAAGGACTGGTTGGCCGGAATGACGACAGGGTCGATGACCGCGCGGCTGGGATCGCTGCTGGAGAACGTGATGGTGACCGGCTCGGCCGTGTCTGCCGCGACGCCATCGACGATACGCTGGACATAGAACTCACTCGCATAGTTCTGCATTCCCTTGCCCACCACGGTTGCCGCCCTCGAGAAGCGAAGGCTGGCGGCCGTGACCTGCACCGCAGCGGAAAGTGTGGAAGTGATGTCCGGGTGCGATGCGCGGAGGCGATAGCTGCCAGCGGCGATCGGCGTGCCCACATACACATAAGGGCTGTAGCTTGCGCCTGCCGCCACGGTCACCCCGCTCACCAGTGTGCCGGCGGTCAGCGCAGAATGTATGCCGGCGACGATGCCGTCGGGCTCGGCGTCCACGACGGTGATGTCCACCGCAATACTCGTCGACGCGGTATGCAGCGTCGGCTGGTTTGAACCCGGCACGTACAGCTGGATCCGGACGTCGTCCCGTGGGCTTGTCGGACTGCGACGGGTATCCATTTGATTCAGGCGGAACTCCGGCTCCACTACCGTGACGGCCAGCTTGGTTGCAGGAGAGGAATGGCCTGCGGCCGCTGCATCGATGATGGACGGCGCACCTTCCGTCAGCGCCTTCCCGCTGACCATGATGTTGGTCGACGACTGATTGGCCGGAATGGTCGCTGACAGTGCGAGCGCCTTTCCATCGGACGAAGTGAATGTGACCGGCAGCGGTTCTGCGCCGCTGTAGGGCGTGCCATTCACCACGCGTTCGATCAGCACTTCGTGGCTGTAGTTGGTCGTTCCCTTGCCGGACACCATCGCGGTTCGGCTGAATCGGAGGGCAGGTGCATCGACGGTGACCAGCGCCGACGTGGTAGAGCCGATACCCGTGCTGGAAGCATGGACGGCGTAAGCACCGTTGGTGGTCGGCGCGGCGATGTAGAACACCGGCGTCTGCGTTGTGCCCTGCGTCAGGGTGATGGAGCTGAGCGTATCCGCGCCGAGCTGTGTCGCGTGGAAACCGGGCACGATGCCGGGTGGCGAGGCATTGGCAATCGCCAGGTCCAGGACAATATCGCGCGCCGCCACGTGCGATCCTGGCTGGGTGGCGCCTGGAACGTAGAGTTGAACGCGCACGTCGTCGCGCGCACTGGCTGGCGTGCGTCGAAGGTCAAGGCTGCTGACGCGGAACTGCGGCTCGACGACACTTGCACTGAGGCGCGTCACGGGCGCCAGGTAGCCTTCGGCCTCGGCGTCGATGGTGACCACTCCGCCACCGGTGAGCTCCACGCCTTCGGCCTGGAAATACACATAGTAGGTGTCAGCGGGAATGACGACACTTTCCGGGACACGTACTTTCGAGGAATCGCTGCTGCGCAGGCGGACCTGCAGCGGTTGCTGTGCCGAATAGGACGAACTGCCGATGCGACGCTGTACGTAGAACTCGCTTGAGTAATTCAGCGCTGCCTTGCCGAGCACCGTCGTGGTCCGCGAGAAGCTGAGCTGGGACTGGGCCTGCACGGTGAGGGCGACCTGGGCCGGTGCCAGGCCTTCCGAGTTGGCCAATACACGCGTTGTGCCTTCCATCTCCGCCGCAATCGTGACCGTCGCGTTGGCTTGGATCTCGCCCTCCGCAATACGTACCTGGCGGGGCTGCACGTCAGCAAGCGCCGAGTTCTCCACCGACAGATCGATCAGCACGCCGCCTGACGGCGCTGGACGTGCCAGGCGAACCGGGTAGACCACAGAATCCTTGTTCGCCACGCGGATCGCGGTGACTGCAGGCACACCCAACGTGATCTGGATGCTCTCGATGCTGGCGCTCAGCTGCCCAGCCTCATAGCCGGGCGCAGTGGCGTCGATGCGCACACTGCCAGCGCTGACGCCGCTGAGCACGAAGTTCGCGACGGTCTCACCCGCAGCGACCTGCACTGACGCCGGGACGGTGGCGACGGCTGTGTTGCTGCTGCGCAGTTGTACGGTGAGTCCGCCGGCCGGGGCCGGATCGGACAGCGTGAGCGGGATCGAGCGGGCCAGGCCCGGTGTGACCACGGTGGCCGATGGCAGATTCAGTGACACCGGACGCACCGAGACGGTGGACTGGCCCTCTACGTGATTGTCTGCGCTGGCGGTGATCGTGGCCACGCCCAGTGCATGACTGGCCAGCGGCACCTTGAGCGTGGTGGCGCCTGCGGCCAAGATGGCCGTCTGCGGCACGCTGGCCACGGAGGTGTCGCTGCTGCGCAACTGCACCGACAGCCCGCCGGCCGGCGCCGCTTTGCTCGCCACAAGTTCCAGTTCCGTGGTGCGGCCGGCACCCAGCAGCAGTTCCTGCGGTGACAGGCGCAGGCTCGGCGGCAGCACCACGCTGACCGTGGACTGGCCGGAGACCATGCCACTGCGGCTGGCCGTGATCACCGTGGTGCCGGTAGCGGCCGCGGTCAGCTCGAAGCTGGCCGACGTCTCACCGGCGGTGACCAGTAGACTCCCGGGTACGTTCGCCACGCCGGGAACGCTGGACACCAGCGTGACCGTGGCGTCGACAGACAGCGCATAGGGCAGCGCGACGGTGAAGCGGGTCGCCACGCCACGGATGACTTCTGCCGGCGACGGGGTGATGCGGATCTGCGCGGCCTGCACCGGCAGCGCCACTTCATTGGAAAGGAGGAACTGCCCGGCAGCGGCCGGGTCCGGGCTGCGCAGCCGCACGGCGAGGTTGGCCAATGCGCCCTGGGTGGGGATGCCGACGCGCAGGCGAGTGCTGTCCAGCCATTCGGTGGGCTGCACGACGGTGTTGAGCAGTACCTTGGTTTCGCTGCTGAAACCACGGCCGACGACATCCACCTTGACAGTGCCCTGCCCCACGTACAGCTGCGCAGGCTCAAGCGCGAGGATGGTCGGCTGCGGCGCGAGAACGCGCAGCGTCGCCGGGCCATCGGCAATGCCGGCATCGGTCAGCAACGACAATGCCGCCACGCCGGGTTCGGCATCAGCGGCGGCGGCGACCTGCAGGCGTGCGGTTGTTGCGGTAGACCCCGGTTCCACCTGCACGGTGATCCCCGGCTTGGCAGCCCGCGCCGAAGTGAGCCCACCCAAGCGTTTCCCAGTCACCTCCACGGTGACGCTTTCGCCTGCCTGCAGGGTCGCAGGCAAAAGGCGATCTAGCGTCGGTGACTGGCCCACCGATACCGCACCGGATTGGAGGACATAAGGTATTCCGCGAAGTCCCCAGGTGATGGAGGTGGTGACATCACCGGACGGCAACAGTACGCCATCGATACCGTTTCCACGCGCGACGTTGCCGGTACCGGTCAGCGATGAAGCGAGATCAGCGGTGATGGCGGCGCCGGCATTGTCCAAAACGGATACGTTTTCCAGCCGCAGGCTGGCACCACGCACCTCCAACCCACTCCCATGCTGGAAGACCATATGTTCCAGATGGACGTTGCGTGCCCCGGTGTTGAAGGCCCACGGTTTGAAATCACCCGGCGCGCCACTGGCGTCCGAGAGGGATTTCGCGGAAAGCACGCGGATGGGTGCACCCCGGCGTCCGATGGCCTTCAGCGTTCCTGACTGCACGTGAGCGGCGACGCCCGCAGCGACATGGACGTCGGTGCCTGCCTCGATCTCCAGGGTGGCCCCGTTCTGGATGATGAGATCAGCTTCAATCAGGTACGGTGAGGCGGCTGCAGACCAGCGGGTATCGACCGCGATGGCGCCGCCCACACGGGTCTGGGCGACGCTGGTGACGCTGATGAGCAGCAGCGCGCACAGCAGCAGCCACTGGCTCGTGCTGGCCATCACGCGTACACGCTTGAGCGCGGCGCAGCAATGCGCCACCATCCCTGGTTTCATCGTTCGTCCCTTTGCATTGATCCATCAAAGCAGGTCGTGGAGCATGCGCCAGTCCACTTCCCTGGCCTGGGCGCCATCCGTCGGGGCAGAACAGACATCCGTCGACGCTGCACGACCATCCCCATGGTCATGCGCGGCGGAGTATAGCCACAGCGGCTTGGCTGAGGCAACGTCCAAAAGCACGGCCTTGGCCGATTGAGCAGGAAAGCGCGGCACCAACCGTGCCGCGCCGCCCCTTCAAGTATCGATCAGAAGCTGTAATCGAGCGACACGCCCACCGTGCGCGGCTGCATCATCACCGCATTCCAGCGTCGGTACTCCAGCGCGCCTGCCGCAGGAATCGTCCTGCCTGCCGCCACGTAGATGTCCTTGTTGGTGAGGTTGGTGATGAAGAAGCGCACGGTCGTGTTCTGGCTGCTCACTTCCGCGGTCAGATCGACGGTGGTGTAGCTGGGCAGATCAAAGGACTGCGTCGACGCCACCGAGGCCGCGCGCTCGCCGTAATAGCGCAGCGCTCCGCCGACGCTCCAGCCCCACTCGCCACTCGTCGGGAACTGGTAGTCGGCCTGCAGGCTGCCTGCCCATTCGGGCACCTGCGGCAGCTGTGCACCGGATTCGGCCTGGTTGGGGCCGCCCGGGCGGGCCGGGGGAATCGGCGCGGTCAACTTGGCATCGGTGTAGGTCAGGCTGCTGCTCAGGCGCAGGCCGTCGACCGGCATCAGCGCGCCGGTGAATTCAACGCCCTGGCTGCGTGCTTCGCCACCATTGACGCCATAGGAGATGCCCTGGGGCGTGAGCAGGTTCAGGCGGATGTCATCCCAGTCGATCCGGAACGCCGCCACTTCCACCAGCGCACGCCGATCCCAGAAGTGGGTCTTGAGGCCGGCTTCGTAATTGATCAGCGTGTCCGACTTCACCTGCGACGGCACATCGGGGGCGGCCGGCAGGATGGGGTTCGGGCTGCCGGCGCGATAGCCGGTGGCCACGCGCACGTAGGCCATGGTGTCTTCGCCCAGGAACAGCCGCGGACTGGCGCTCCAGGTGGTCACGCTCTCGGAGGATTCGGTGATGCGCTGCACCCCGTCGCCGCCCAGCGGACCGCCGAGCGTCTGGCGGAACTCCTGGTCATTGCGCGCATGGCGCACGCCCAAGGCCAGATCGAAGCGGTCGGTGAATTTCCAGGTGGCGTTGCCGAACACGGCCTTTTCTTTATAGGTGGTCAACACCGAGGCGGTGAACAGATCGAGCACCGGGATGAACGCCGGGCTCAATGCACTGCCACGCTCGGTGTAGGTGGCATCCTCATCGGTGTAGAACGCGCCGAGCTGCCACTCCAGGCGGCTGTCGCCCTTGGAGGTCAGGCGCAGTTCCTGGGTCCACTTCTTCAGTTCGATATCCGTGTCCAGGCCAGCATAGGCCATCACCGGACCGACGCCCGGCTTCTGGCCGAGCAGCGGGATGTACTCCACCGACTGGTCCTGAAGGCGCCACGAGTTGGATTTCATCCAGCTGCTGGCAGAGGTGAAATCGGCCCAGCCGAGATCCCAGTCCACCGTCAGGCCGTACACGTCGTACTTGATCGTGCTGGGCTGCAGGAACAGGTATTCATTGGCGTAGCCGGGCAGCTTCGGTTTGAAGGTGGCCGGGTCCAGTGCGACCGTCGCGAAATTGTCGCCCTTGTTTTCCTGGCGCATCGCGGTGAGCAGGACATCCACCGTGTCCGACGCCTTCCACAACAACGAAAGGCGGCCGGCGTTCTGGTACACATCGTTGGTGTCGCGGCGATGCAGGACGCTGTTGTCGATCCAGCCCGGGCTGGTCTGCTCGGCGTAGCTGGCGCGCAGGGCCAGCTGACCCTCCACCAACGGCACGTTGACGGCGGCACGCTCGGAATGGCCGACCCGGCCGCCATCGTCGACAACGCGCATCGTGGCGCCGACGCGGCCCGAGAAGTCCTCGAGGTCCGGCCGCTTGGTCACGTACTTGACCACGCCGCCCAAGGCACTGGCACCGTACAGCGTGCCCTGCGGCCCGCGCAGCACTTCCACGTTCTGCACGTCGTAAGGCAGCAGGTCGAACATGCCGGAGGTCGCACCGGACAGCGAGCCGTTGGCGGTCAGCGGCACATCGTCGACATAGATCGAGGTCGAGGCGGTGTTGCCCATCGGGGTGATGCCGCGGATCGAGATCGTCGAGCGGCCCGGCGCGCCGAGGCTGGTGATCTGCAGGCCGGGGACCAGTCCGGCCAGGTCGTTCATGTTGTTGACCTGGAGGCGGTCGAGCTGCTCTTCGCTGATGACACTGATGGACATCGGGATATCGGTCACCACTTCCACGCGTTTCTGCGCGGTCGCGGTCACGGTGCCCAAGGTATGTACCTCGTCGCGGTTGGGGTTCTCGGCGGCGACCTGTGCCAGTGCCGTGGCGCTGCAGCCCAAGGCCAGGATGCCTGCAGTGCAGGCCAGCGACAACGCGTTCATTCGGAGCGAACAGTGACTCATGTGATGAGACCTCGGTAGCGAAGCTGGACGCCCACGGCAATGGGCACGGAATGCGGCAGTCAGGGCACCCCGTAGTGCTGGGGTGGTGCCGGCCTGGCAATGACGCTCCTGGGATGAATGGCTACTTACAAGCCCATGTAGGACACAATAGTCCTGTTCAGAGAACTGTCAATCCTGCGTCGCAGCATTGACATCATTTCGTGCGCCAGGCGCGCCCCGCGCCTCAGCTCCGGGCGCCCCATACCGCGTCGTCGCACCAGATCGTGCCGTCGCGATAAACGACCCCCGGGCTACGGTCCTGCTTGAGGAAGGTCGGACCGTCCAGGTCGACGAGGTCACAGAGCTGCCCGACCACGAAGCCCGGCGCGGCCCCCAGGCTGCTGCACACCATGCAACCGACCATCACGCCCAGATCCGCTTCGCGCGCCGCGGCCGCGATCAACAGGGCTTCGGTCAGGCCGCCGCATTTATCGAGCTTGATGTTGAATACCTTGAAGCGGCCCTTCAGTCCTTCCACGTCCGCGAGGGTGAGCGCGCTCTCGTCCGCGGCGAGCGGGATGGGCGACACGAAGCCATCGAGATCGGCTTCGCGCCCGCGTGCCAGTGGCTGTTCGATCAGTGACACATCGGCTGCAAGCATGGCCGTCACCAGACGGTCGAGATCGCCGATCAGATAGCCCTGGTTGGCGTCCACGCCCAGCCAGACATCCGGGCGCACCGCACGAATGGCGGCGACGCGCGCGATGTCGAGGTCCAGGTCACCGGTCAATTTGACCTTGATGGAGCGCGCCTGCCGATACGCAACCGCGGCCGCCGCCATGGCTGCGGGGTCGTCGGCACCCACCGTGAATGTCGTCGGCAGCGGCCGTGGCGCAGCGAGCCCGGCCAGCGCCCAGACGGGTGTGCCGGTCTGCTTGGATTCCAGTTCCCACAGCGCGGCATCGACCGCGTTGCGTGCGCCGCCAGCGGGCAGGATCGCACGCAGCTCCTCGCGTGTCGGATGGGCTTCGATCGCATCGCGCGCCGCTTCCAGCTGGGCGCGCATGGTCTCGATGTCTTCGCCGAGGTAATAGACCCCGGTCGCCTCACCACGACCGACATGCGTGCCGTCATCCAGGGTGACCAGGCAGGCCAGCCGGGAGTCGAATACGTGACTGGCGATACGGAAAGGGGCTGCGAGACGCAGGGCGTCTACCGCAATGCCGAGTTTCAGGCGGGCCATCAGACGTTCACCCCGTCGGCGGCACGGTCACGCGTGATCGGGGGCGTCGCCAACAGCTTGATCGAGCACATCTCGTTTCCCTGCCTGAAGGTGAGTAATTCTCACATTGAGACAGTAGTTCTCTATTGAGAGAACTGTCAATGGGCGCCGCTGTGGGCGCCCTCCTTCTTCTCTTCGCTTCCGGCTACTTCGTCGGTGCGACGGCCGGGGCGAGCGCCGCCGCGATCCGCGACAGATGCTTGTTCCAGTCGAACTTCTGCCCTTCCGGGGTCCAGCCCAGACGCACGATCACGGCATCCTGCGAAGGGATCACCGCCACGATCTGATGGTTGTGGCCCATCGCCATGAACGCATCGGGTGGCACATCCTGCAGCACCTTGCGCCCCGCTTCCGTGGCTTCTGCGCGGTTCAACCACAGCTGGGCGCCGTAGGACGGTCGCGGCGATGCGGGGGTCGGCGTCAGCGCGAAGTCGAGCCATTCCTGCGACAGCAGCTGCTTGCCGCCGGCCTGACCGTGGTTCAGGTGCAGCAGCCCGTAGCGTGCCCAGTCGCGCGCCGTCGCATAGCCATAGGAACTGCCGACCAGCACACCGGATTCGTCCGGTTCGATCAGGGCACTGCGCATGCCGGCGGGCTCGAACAGCCGCTGCTGCGCGAAACGGGTCATGCCTTCCAGGGTGCCGCCGGTCGCCTCGAAGACGATCCGCGACAGCAGGTTGGTCGTGCCCGACGAATAGCTCCAGAACGTCCCCGGGGCGTGCTCCAGCGGCGAAGCAGCCGCCAGTGCGCCCATGTCGCCTGCCTCGAAGAGCATCTTGATCGAGTCATTGCCGGGCTTGTAACTTTCGACGAACGCCAGCCCGCTCGACATCGTCAGCAGCTGGCGCAGCGTGATGGCGCCACGCGGATCGCCCGCACCCTTCCACTCCGGCACGGGCGCAGGCTCATCCAGCTTGAGTACGCCATCATCGACCAGCAGGCCGACCAGCGTGCCCATGAAGCTCTTGGTCGCCGACCAGCCGAGCATGCGGGTGTTCTGGTTGAAGCCGGGCGCATAGCGTTCGGCGACGATCGCGCCACCCTGCACGACCAGGATTGCGCGGGTGTCCGGATAACCATCCACGTTCTGCTCATCGAAGGCGGCCTGCACCGCTGCATCGAGTGCGGCGCGGTCGAGGAGCGTTTCAGCGGCGGCCTGAAGTGCCGGCACGGGCTGGTCGCCCTGCGGCCACGGGCGTGCAGAGAGCGGCGACAGCGGCTTGAGCCGGGCCGTCTGGGCCTTGAGTGCGGTGAGCGGCACGTCGCCGGTGGTCAGCGTGCAGCCGACTGCCGGACGATGCAGCGCCGTGCGGGTGGGCGTGCCAGGCGCGGAGGCGGTGACGGTACCCGCCCTGCGGTCCACCGACAGCGTCACCGCCTTGGTGAAGGGCGCCAACGCGTGGATGTCATCACGCAGTACGTCGGCCTCGGCGCGGTTGGCCACGAAGATGCCCGCGCAGGCGATCTGCGCCGAGACAGCCGTGCCCAGGTCATCCGCGCTGGCAATCGGGGGCGCGGCAGCAAATGCTGGCGCAGACGTGGCGAGCGCCAGGGCGAGAAGGCTCCCACCGGTGGAATGTCGGATCATGAGGTGTGTCCTGTGTATGTTGGTGCGCGCACGTCTTTCAGCGCGTGCGGCATTGATGGCGCAGCGCCGAGCCGGCCCTGGCGCCGGTGTGCTTGCCGCCCTCGAAGCCGACCACGCCGTTGACGATCACGGTCTCGATGCCGGTCGGCGCGCCAGCAGGTGCATCCCAGCTCGCTACATCATCCAGTGTGTCCAGATCGAACAGCACGATGTCCGCGCGCATGCCCTCGCGGATCAACCCGCGATCGCTCAGCCCCATCCGCTGCGCCGGCCAGCTGGTCATCTTGCGCACCGCATCCTCCAACGTCAGCACGTGCTGTCGCTTCACATACTCGGCGAGGATGCGCGGGAAGGTGCCATAGGCGCGCGGGTGCGGCAGGCCGATGGCGCCGTCGCTGCCGTAGTTCACCGCCGCCGCGGCATCACTACCGATGCTGACCCACGGTTGGCGCAGCGCGAGCTGCACGTCCTGTTCGCTGATCATGAAGTACAGCGCAACCGCGCGATTGGGCAACCCTTCGAGCGCGATGTCCCAGGCCGCGTCCGCGGGATCGAGATTCAGTTCCTTGCCGATCTCGGCCAGCGTCTTGCCGTGGAACCGCCGATATTTGTCGCTGAAGCTGTTGGCCAGGCGCACATTCTCGAAGCCGCCCGAGGCATGCACCAGGTTCGACCAGCCGGGCATTGACCCCGCCGCGACCTCTTTCTTCATCCGCTCGCGCACCTTGGGGTCACGCACGCGTTCAATGCCTTTCTCGAGACCGTCGGCCCAGACCCAGCTGGGCGCGATGATTTCCAGGCCGGTGCCACCGGCGGTGTAGGGATACAGATCGGCGGCGACATCGACGCCACGGTCGCGTGCGGCATTGATCGTCGCCAGCGCCTGCGGCATCAGCTTGCCCCACTCCGGCGCGTAGGCCGCCTTGAGGTGGAAGATCTCCACCTTGACCCCGCCCTTCTCGCCGATCTCGATGGCTTCCTCGATCGCCTTGACCACACCCTCGCTCTCGTCACGCATATGCGTTGCATAGAAGCCATCGCATTGGGCGGCGACCTTGGCCAGCGAGATCAGGTCCGAGGTGCTCTGGAAGCTGCTGGGCGCATAGATCAGCGCACTGGAGATGCCGAACGCGCCGGCCTCCATCGCGATCTTGACCTGCTCGCCCATGGCATCGAGCTGCTTGCGCGTGGGCGCGCCCGCGGCATCACCCATCACATGCACGCGGGCCTGGGTCGAGGAGTAGTAGGTGCCGAAGTTCACCGCGATACCCTGCGTTTCCAGCTGCTTGAAGTAGCCGGGCATCCCGGAGGCAGGCACCGGCGGGCCACCCTCGCCGCCGATCAGCGTGGTCACGCCCATGCGCAGTTTGTTTTCCGCGGCGCCGTCCTTGAGCAGCGCTGCACCGGACTGGTCCATCATGTCGATGAAGCCGGGTGATACATAGCGCCCGGTGGCGTCGATCTCGCGGGTGCCGTGTCCGGGGACCTGGCCGACCTGGACCACCCGGCCGTCCTTGATCGCCACATCGGCGCGGACCCACGGATTGCCGGCGCCGTCGAGCACGCGGCCACCACGGATCACCAGGTCATGGTCGGCGGCCGCCACGTGGGTGGCCAGCAGCATGGACAGGCCCGCCCAGAGCAGGGTGCGCTTCATCATTTCATCTCCTTGTCGGTACGCCCGTCAGCGCGCACGTCATCCACCACCTCGCGGACCGCAGCAACCACGCGATCCGGCTGATCGATCTGGATGTAGTGGCCCGAGTCGCTCACGATCTGTTGCTGCCCGCGGCTGGACAGGGCGGCCTGCTCGGCATGCAGCGTGCGCCATTCCTGCTTGAACCGGGCGCCCTCCTCTGCCGACAGACCCATCTTCTCCAGCTCATCGGGCTTGAACGGTTTCAACGCGGTCAACACGATCACCGGGCGGTCGCCAAACGACGTCACCGCGCGGGCATCGTCCATGGTGCTGTCGAAGCCGTCGAGTTCGGCGGTCGCGCCGGTGACCGAGGCGCTGGAGAAGGCCGTGATCTCTGCGGCCTCATCCTTGGGTCGCGGGCCATGATCGGCGCGCGAGAACAAGAAGCGCACCAGGCCGGTCCGCGACAGCGCCGTCGCGGTGTGCATCAACAGCGACACCTTCTTCGGATGGACATCGATGCTCACCACGCTGCCGAGCCGGGCGATCTGGTCGGGGTGCGAGGGGTCGACCATCACCAGGCCGGCCACCTGCCCGCCGTAACGCCCGACATAGGTCCGGATGTACGGCCCGCCGATGGAGTGACCGACCAGCACCAGCGGATCGGTGATGCCGGCGCCTTTCAACAGGGCATGCAGGTCATCGGCCACGGCCGACGCACGCTGCGGGGTGTCCTTGGCGTCGCTGCGCATGATGCCGGCGCGATCGTAGGCGCAGGCACGGGTGAAGCCGGCGATCCGGTCGTGTACCCGCGTCCAATCCATCGTCCCGCCCGTGCCCAGCCCGGATTCGAAGATCACGGTCGGCGAGCCGCTGCCGCGGCACTCGATATGCATCTGGCGCCCGCCGATATCGACCATCTGCCCACGCAGCGGATGGTCGGTCGCCGCGCTGCGGCGCGCGAGCGCCTCGTACACCACCCCGATCAGGGTGAGAAGGATCACGAGCGCGAGCAGACCCAGCAGGATCCACTTCACCCATCGCCAAAACCGCCGCCAACCCTTTACTGCTGTCATGTCGTGCTCTCTTGAATGGCGTACTGAAGCGCGTGCCACACCGCGGTTGTGATCGGCGGAAGGCGTAGGAACGGGGTGGCCGTGACGGCCGCGAAGCGTCCCGGATAGGATATAAACGTCCTAATAGGAGAATTGTCAATCTGCAGCGCGCCACGGGCGCACTGGCCGCGGTCACCGTTGTGAAGACCCGCACTTCACGCGACGCACACTACCCTCTTGCCGTCACACCCCACGGAGCTGCCCCCTCGTGAGCCGGCACTGGCCGCCAACGCGCGCTTTAAAAGGACTTTCCAGTCTCCCCCTGCTGCTCTGCAGTGCTCTTGCCGTCGCCCAGGTCGCACCCGGTGACGCCGCCATTCCCGCCCTGGACTGGCAGCAATCCCAGCAGCGCCTGGAACAGGTGTCCGATGCCCTCGCCGCTGCGGATGCCTCGGTGCGCAACAAGCAGGACCTGCAGGACGCCACCCGCCTGCTGCGCCTGCCGGAGATCACCGGGGAAGTGCGTCGCCTGCAGTTCCAGAAGACCCTGACCCTGCCCCTCGGCTCGCTGGCCCCCGTCGCCGAGGCCTTCGGTATCGACTCGCCCCTGCAGTTCACCGAGCGCGATTGGCGGACCCGTCCGGTGGTGACCGCGGTGCTGCCGCTGTACACCGGCGGCCTGATCCCGGCCGCGCAGCAGGCTGCGGCCGGCGCCACCGACCAGGCCAGCGCCGAGCGCGAATCGCAACGGCAATCCTTGAGCGTGCAGTTGGCCCAGGCCTATTTCGGCCAGCGCCTGGCGGAACAGGCGGTCGACGTGCGCCGTGACGTGCGCGACGGCCTGCAGCGTCACCTCGACGATGCCCTGAAACTGGAGCGCGAAGGCTTTGCCACCCGCGCCCAGCGCCTGCAGGCCAACGTGGCCCGCGACAAGGCCGAGCGCGAATACCAGAAATCGCTCAATGATCTCCAGACCCTGAAGGCGGCGCTGGCCACCCTGCTCCGCAGTGGTGGTGAGGTCCGGCCGCTGTCGCCCCTGTTCGTGCACCGGGCGCCGATCGGTGCGCTGCCCACGTTCGAACGCGATGCGCAGGCCCGGCAGCCACAGATCGCGCGGCTGCGTGCCCTGGTGGCCCAGGCCGAGCAAGGCGTGCGGGTTCAGCAGGCCAAGCTCAAGCCCACCGTGTTCCTGTTCGGCCAGTACGATTTCCGTCGTCGCGATGAAATGCTTACCGATCCGGACTGGGCATTCGGCATCGGCCTGAAGTACACCTTCCTGTCACCCAGTTCGCGTCCGGCGCAGATCAGCGCCGCCCGCGCGCAGCAGGAGCAGGCCGAAGCCGGCCTGCGCGAGGCCGAGAACCAGGTGACGCTCGGCGTCCGCAAGGCCTGGTACGAACTGGACACCGCACGCCAGCAGTACCTGCTGCTGGACAGCAGCATCGAACAGAACCGTGAGAACCTGCGCCTGCAGGAGCTGGCGTTCCGCGAAGGCCAAGCGACCTCGCTGGACGTGATCGATGCACGCCTGGGGCTGGGCGGCGCGCAGGTCGAACGCGCGCAGGCGGCCTATCAGTATGACGTGGCACTGGCACAGCTGCTGGAGATCAGTGGACAGATGGATCGATATGAAGAATTCCGCCGCCGCGGCGACGAGGTGATCGCGCATGAATGACACATTGCAGGCACCGGCCGACGCGCCGCCGCCGAAGAAGCGCAAGCTCGGCATCCTCATCGTGCTGGTGCTGGCGATCGTGGTGGTGGTCGGCCTGTGGCTGGCCTGGCGTACCCCGGCCGAACAGTTGCAGGGCATGGCCGACGCCGACACTGTCAACGTCGCCGCCAAGATCACCGCGCGGATGGCCGAGCTGAAGGTGCGCGAGGGCGACCGGGTCAAGGCCGGCCAGGTGCTGTTCGTGCTGGACAGCCCGGAAGTCGCCGCCAAGGAAGAACAGGCGCATGGCGCGCTGGACGCGGCGCGCGCCGTGGCCGACAAGGCCGACGAAGGCGCCCGCAGCGAGGACATCCGCGCCGCGCAGGCCAACTGGAGACGCGCCGAGGCCGGTGCCACCCTCGCCGACGCCACCTATCAGCGGGTGCAGAACCTATTCAACGAAGGGGTGATGACGCGGCAGAAACGTGACGAAGCCCTGGCCCAGGCGCGCAGTTCGCGCGAGCTGTCCAATGCGGCGCGTGCGCAGTACGACCAGGCGCTGGCGGGTGCCCGCGACCAGGACAAGCGCGCCGCGCAGGGCCAGGTGCGCCAGGCACAAGGCGCGGTGGCCGAGGTCAACGCCGCCCGTGATGAGGTCAACGGCCGCGCACCCGTGGCGGGCGAGATCAACAAACGCATGTCCGACATCGGCGAGCTGGTGCCGGCCGGCTACCCGGTGTTCACCCTGGTCGACATCGATCACATGTGGGTCTCGGTGAACCTGCGTGAGTCGCAGATGCGCGGCCTGAAGGTGGGCAGCCGGCTGCGCGGCAACGTCCCCGCGCTGGATCGCGATGCCGGGTTCGAGGTGTATTTCATCAATCCGGCCGGCGACTACGCCACCTGGCGCGCCACCCGCCAATCCTCCGGCTATGACGTGCGCAGCTTCGAGATCCGGCTGCGCCCGGTCGCACGTATCGAAGGTTTCCGACCGGGGATGAGCGTGCTGTTCGCGTGGCCGCAGGGATGAATCGTCCGGTGTGGGCGGGCATGACCGCCTCGCTGCAGCGCGAACTGCATCACCTGCGTCGGGACCGCGCCGATCTGCTGCTGGTCACCCTGCTGCCGGCGCTGATGCTGGGCGTGATGGCCTGGCTGTTCGCCGCCTCGGTGATGCGTGATATTCCGATCGCGGTGGTCGACCTTGATCGCAGTGCCGAGAGCCGCCAGCTGACGCGGATGCTCGATGCCAGCCCCGGCGTGCGCGTGACCAGCCAGCCGTCCAGCCTGGCCGATGCGCAATCACAGATACGTCGGCTGGAGGTATTCGCGGTGGTCCTAGTGCCGCGCGATGCGACACGTAGTGCGCTGCGCGGCCGCCAGGGCACGGTGTTTGCGTACTACAACGCCACCTACCTCACCACCGGCCAGTCGGCCGTTCGGGATATCGTTGAAGCGGTCAGCGCCTGGAATGCGCGGCTGCTGGGCGAGCGCATCGCCAAACAGGTGGGCCCGGCCACGCTGCGCGCGCCGCCGATCGCGGTGCAATCGGACATCCTGCACAACCCGGCACGCAGCTACGAGCTGTTCCTGCTGCCGTTGCTGTTCCCTGCGGTCCTGTCGCTGGGGCTCGCTCTTGCCGTGGCGGCCAGCCTCGGCCGTGAAGTCCGTGATGGTCACCTGCGCGACTGGCTGGGCGCCGCGCCGTGGGCGGCCATCGCCGGCAAGATCGCGCCGTATGTCGCGCTGTTCTCGCTCTACGGTGCGCTGGGCGTGCTCTACCTGGCCCTGCTCCGCGGCGACGGCATCGCAGGCAGTGCGCTGCTGCTGATGCTGGCCCAGCCGCTGTTCTATCTGGCCTGTGCGGCGGTGGCGCTGCTGTTTGTCGGGCTCACCCGCGACATGGGCACGTCCCTCTCCGCGATCGGCCTGAGCATCGGCACGGCCTTGGCATTCTCGGGCGCCACCTTCCCGGTGGTGGACGCGCCGTTGTTCACCCGGATCTGGAACGTGCTGCTGCCGCTCACCGCTTACGTCAAGGTGCAGACCCAGCAACAATTCGTCGGCGCGCCCTGGAGCGTCTCGCTGTGGCCGTTGGGCACCTTGCTGCTGATGGTTATCGTGGCCGGCGGCATCGGTGGCTGGCGCTTGATCGCCGCCGCCCGCAGCCCAGATCCGCTACCGCCGGCTGCGCAGAACGAGGCTGGCGCATGAGCCGTTTCGCCTCCAGCCTGCGCTTGACCCTGCGCACGGCACTCACCGACCGCTATGCGGTGGTGCTGATGGTGGGCGCGGTGGTGCTCTACTCGTTCTTCTACCCCGCCGCCTACCGCCACCAGGTGGCCAGCAACCTGCCCATCGTGGTGGTCGACCACGATCAGAGCGCCACCAGCCGGGAACTCCTGCGCCGGGTCGATGCCCTGCGCACGGTCCGCATCGTCGAGCAGCCGGCCAGCGTCGACCAGGCCCGCGAAGAGATCGAGGCCGGCAGGGCCGAGGGCATCCTGCTGATCCCGGCCAACCTCGAACGCGATATCCTGCGCGGGGGCCATGGCTACCTGGTGCTGATGGGCAACGGGGCATACCTGGGCCGCGCCAGCTGGGTGCTGGGCGGCGTGGCCGATGCCCTGACCGCCTTTGCCCGCGAGGCTGCGGTGTCCCAGGCGGCGTTCATGGGCGCGCCACAGGCACCGCCGATCGCCCTGGTGCAGCGCCCGTTGTACAACACCCAGGAGGGCTACGGCAGTGCCATCGTGCCCGGCGTGGCCGAACTGATCGTGCACCAGACCCTGCTCATGGGCATCGGCGTGCTGCTCGGCGCGCGTCGGCTGGCGCTGGGCCGCCGCCTGCGCTTCGACCTGCCGACGTTGGCCGGCATGGCGGCGGGCTTCGGCACGATCGGGCTGCTCGGGCTGCTCTACTATGCGGGATTCACTGCCTGGGTGCAGGACTATCCACGCGGCGGCAATCCCATCGGCCAGTTGCTGGGCGGCACGTTGTTCATCGCCGCCACCGTGGCGTTCGGGCTGTTCGTCGGCAGCTTCTTCGCCACCCGCGAGCGTGCGTTCCAGGTGGTCATCGCCTGCTCGATCCCGCTGTTCTTCCTGGCCAACCTGTCCTGGCCGGCGGTCACCTCGCCGCCTGCGCTGGTGGCACTGGCCCACCTGCTGCCCACCACGCCCGGCATCAACCTGATGGTGCGCCTGAACCAGATGGATGCGAGCCTGGGCGAAGTCAGTCACGAACTGTGGACGCTGGTGGCGCTGCTGGTCCTGTATGGCGGCCTGGCGGTGTGGCGCCTTGGGGCACGCAGATCACGTTGACGCTATAAAAACATGAACCAATCGCCGCTGGGACAAAGCTCCCAGCTGCTTTTATAGCGTTCTATGCTCAGGTGGGACGCTTGAAAAATTCTTGTACCTACCGCGCAATCCAGCGGTCGTTGCGAATCGATTGCGCTGCTATGGAGTGCGCTTGCCAGTCTTATGTGCTGACGTACGGGGGGATATCGTCGTAGCCGGCGCCTTTACGATCCTGCGCACTCGCCCTGCCAAAACCCCGCCCAAGCTTACTCCGCTAGCCTCCGCCTTCTTTGTCAGATCCCTCAGAACCAGCGCGCTGGCTCTAACCCACATTGAACGCTCCGCGGACCCCTTGCCGGACCGAACCTCCTCCAAGCGAACATGGGCGCGCTTAGTCTCGACCAAAAGTCCAGACGACTTGGCAGGCCTCAAAGCCTTTATCTTCTTAACCTTGATCATAGGGCTTCTCCGTTTGCAACATGATTGTCCGATACAGCTTGACTTTCGTCAACAGGTATGATTTTCACAAGTCGAACAATGCGCCGCCCCTTTCTAATCGCGCGCGAGAACCCCAATGCGGCGTAATAGTCCAAAAGCGCTTCCACTGGTCTATCGATGCAAATCTCTTTGCATCGCAGCAATTTCGCAAGCTCTTCCAGATACGTGACGCAAATAGGACCGACGAGGTCCTCAAAAGGGTTGCGGGACGGATTGCGCTCCATGAAGTGTATTGTCGCGACAACTCTTCGACGGCTGACGCGCCCGAGTGCAATCCCCTGCAAGGTTTCGCCGCTACATATGGCGAGATCCAGCCTAGCTTCTCGGCGAATGATCTTTCGCCTCTCGATCTCCCATTCCCAGTTCGGCTTGATGTGAACCATGGCTTCCGGCCAGCTATCGCGCCAATCCTGAACTGCCAATAGATCGTGGTCTTCGGTATCCCGAAGCTCAAGTTGCGGCGCTTCAGTGGCGAATAGAGCTTCGACAATTGAGCAGGTTAACTCGCGAATTTCACTATGTCGAAATGCCGCTTCGCGGCGCTGGTAAGCACGGGTCGCCATAGAGTTAATCATCATCCCTGTTTGTGCGAAGTGTAACGACTGAGCCATCGACCGTCGACAGCCTATCAGTGCTCAGCGACGCACTGCCCCGCCCCTCGCTCCTTGTCCAAGGTAGTTTTGACGGATAGCACTGAAATATGTCGCGGCAGATGCGATCAAAATGACCAACTGACCTTTGTCGCACATGACCCTTGACAGCAGGTGGTGCGACAGGCGCCTTTCCGTCGACGTGGCCCGAAGTTCGCAGGGCTCAATCGAACTCACTCTAGATCTATGGTCGGCATTGTCGCATCATGGCGAGAATGAGGAAGCGGCAAATAAGCATTTGGCATCGGCACGATTCTAGGATAAAAAAATATGGAAAGACGAGAGCGGCGCTGGGATTCTTGCGAAATGCATACATATGACATTTCAACTCTAAAGCGGGGCGATATAATTCTATCCACTAGTGCTGAAAAGCTAAGTGGAATTATTCGCAGGGCAACGAAGAGCCAGTATTCACATGCGATGTTGTATGTAAAAAATACAGTTGTGCACGCAGACGAGGACGGTGTATTCACGACAAATCCGCAGCGCAAACTATTTCCAGCGAACACATCGCATGTCTATCGCTTGCAAGGGGTGGATGACCTCGCCATCAATTCGGCATGCCAATTTGCACTCAATCTTAGTGGCTCGATCTATTCGATACCTGAAGCGATCTTGTCAGCTGCACTAAGGAAAAGTGAGGTAAAAGCGATTTCGGACCAGCAGTATTGTTCCCGCTTAGTGGCTCAAGCGTATGCGAGTGCAGGGATTCACTTGGTCAGGAATCCAGACTACTGCTTTCCTGGAGGACTTGTCGACCATTCTGCAGCGAAGATCGTTCATGGCGCAACGCGGCCTGCAACCCCGGCGGAACTGGCGCTGGCGGAGACGATAGATACCGTAAAAATCCATCAAGAAAATACATACGCTTGGCTTCGGCCATTTGCGGAGCACGCGCGGCAAAACGGATTTGCCGTAATGACCATCAAGGAGGCGTTTGAGGCTACTGTCGCCCACCCTGAGCTAGATTCGATTCTAGCCCACTTGCTGGAGCGCAGCGGATACCTGGAGGATTTCACACTAGATCGCTTGGCGAATCCACACCGGTACGATGATCGGGTGTTTTCAAAACTACTTTCCAAGAGTGACGGTTCTCCCTACAAAATTCTGCGGGATGAATACGTTATTGGGGTTGATATTTTCAATAACTCCTTCAGTCACTATATGCAGTTTAGGCAAATCGTCACGCTACGATCATTTGTGTTACTCGCTAAGCTGCACAGGCAACGGATGATCCAGGCAAGGGACAGGATGAAGTCCATCATGACCCTTGGCGCCTCCGACCTGGAACTCTATGCAAAGGTGAAAGATGCGTGGTCCAAAATGCGAGCCGTACTTATAGATACGGAGCAATAACACTCAGTTCGACGGTTTGAGTGCTTTTTCTGCAAGACAAAAGTGCCTGTCTTTTGCGTGGCAACCAAGTGCCGGATCTGGCTCGTCAACTACAAATTTGTGGCGCCTCGGCGCACGTCGGTCAAACTGATGGGAGCCGCGCCCGGGTCCGCTGCCGGCTAGATCAGCACCTGCCGGGTACTGCGCAGGAACTGATGAATCTCCTTCTCGACCGCCTCGTCCAGCATGTACACCGGCCGCTGGCCATTGGGGCAGCGAAGCGTCGGCGTGGTGCCGAACATGCGGCAGATCAACGGCCGCTCTTCGTAGACCTCGCAGCCGTTCCTGCCCAGATACGGGCAGCTCAGCTCGGCCAGCGCGGCGGCATGCTCGGCATCGCTCTTGACCGGCAGGCGCGCCACTTCCTCGCTGGAGGCGGTGACCGGGCCACAGCAGTCGTGGCATCCCACCACGCAGCGGAACGAGGGAATCTGCTCGCGCAACCGCTGTATCGCGTCGCGGTTGGTATAGGGCATCGGGATGGGCCTCGGCGGCATCAACGGGAGGTCATTTTACAACCGTGGCGCCCGGGGCACGCATCAGGCGCCGGCCGGACCCGTGTCAACAAACAGGAAAACGGCCTTGGCCCGTCGTTGACACCCGAAGGCAGACCATGCCCCTCTCCTTCTCCGCCCCCACCCCCATGAACCGTTCTGCTGTTGCTTCTGCTGGTCGTACCGTACTGGTCGTCGAAGACGAGATCGAGCTCTCCCGGCTGTTCATCGAAGTGCTGAACGAATCGGGTCATACGGCGATTGCCGCCTATTCCGTGAGCGATGCGCTCAGCGTCATCGCCCACCAGCGCTTCGATGCCGCCATTCTGGATGTCGAGCTCCGGGACGGGCCGGTGTTCCCCGTGGCAGACCGCCTCGCGGCCCTGGGAACGCCCTTCCTGTTCGCCTCGGCGGTGTATTACCAGGTCGTGCCACGCGCGCATCAGCAGGTGCCGTTCGTGAGCAAGCCCTTCGACGTCAAGGTGCTGCAGCAGCGCGTCGAGGAGGCACTGACCCGGCGACCGGCGTCATCGGGTGGTGTAAAGGCAGCCGGCGACTGAGATCGGCGACGGGTCGCTCTCGATCCGATCCGCTACCAGCGCGATGACCTCGATGCCATCACCGTGCTCCTCGGGCGCGGTTTGGACCACTCGCATCCCGCCCGGCGATGCCTCTGCTCCCCGGCCCTCCAGTTCCAGCGTCCCGGTGAGTTCCCTGGCAACGTCCGGATCATCGAACGCCGCGACGATGGAAATGCGCGACAGGATCAACCGGGTGGTCTCCTGCCCGAAGACACGCACAGGGGCCGGCAGCCGCATTTCCGCGATGACACCCATCATGTTGCCCGGCGGCATGCCATCGGCCTCACCTTCCGTGGCGATCGGTTGCCAGCCCGCCTTCGCTTCCCCGCTGTCTTGAACGTCGCGCATGGCGAACGCCAGCGTCCTGAAGGCCTTGCGATCAGCCTTGCAGTTGACCAGCTTCAACGCCTGATTGATCTGCGTCCGGGTGGGGACCGAGGTGCGGGCGGGGTTCGAGGCCAGCGCCATCGGCGCGTAAGCGAGTCCGATGACTGCCAGAAGCAGCGCGGAGGTCAGAGTGCGGGGATTCAACGGGGAGGATCCTGTCTGTGGCCGCCTAGTGTAGCGACCCTCACTCACCACGGGTTTTGCCCACCGCGAAGGTGATACGCCGCGATACCGCGAGGCAGAGCGCCCGCAATACGGACGCCCTGCCCTCGACCCTCAAAGCGTCGCCTGCGCCTGCAGCGTGAACACCCAGCTGTCCGGCCGGCTCTCATACGCCCCGGGGCGCGCGACGTACTGCACCGCGGGCCGCAGGATCAGCCACGGCGTGACCTGCACGCCGTAGTTCAGTTCAACGAACTGCTCGTTACTCTGCACGTCCTTGCCGGTGATGCGCTGGTATTGGGCAAGCCGATCGGAAATGTCCAGGCGGGTCCACGCCAGGCTGAGGACATCATCCTCGCGCGATGCCACCACGCCGCGCCAGCTCAGCCCGGCTTCCCACGAGTACCGCATCAGGCCGGTCCTGGCATCCGCACGTGTCGCCACCCCGAACACTGACAGCCCGCGCACCGTGTCGCCCTCGGGCTTCAGAACGCGCTGCGCCAGCTGGATGTATGAGCCGCTGCGATGGGACGCGCGCGGTGCGGCCGGATTGCCGATGTCGTCGGCGTTGGACGTGTCCAGGTAATAGCCGACCTTGTAGGTGCCGCCGTAATGCTCCCCGGTGTTGCCGTGGCTGTAGCCCACTTCCACGGGCAGGAACAGGCCGGTCTTGCCACGATCGGACACGCGGAACCCGCTGTTGGCCTGTTTGCGCATCGGAACGACATCGTAGATGCCGGTCTGCGCGTACCAGCCCGAGGGATCGGCCCACTTCACCCGCAGGCCCCACTGGCCGGTCGGATTGTCCAGCCAGCCGGAGCTGTAGATCGGTCCCAGCGGATGGCCGCATTGGCCGTTGTTGTTGAAATTGCAGGTGTACGGCAAGCCGCCGAAGTCGTTGCCCATCGAGTAGAACCCACCCTTCAGGCTCAGCCGCTTGTCCAGCAGCCACCGCTCGTAGGAGAGCTCGTTGAAGCGCAGGTTCTGCCCCTGGCCATAGAAGGCCTGGTTCTGCACATAGGAGCCGGTCGAACGGTCATTGACCGCATTGCCGAAACGGTCGGAGAGCACTACGCGCATCGTGCCGTCGAAGCCGAAGGCCTTGCCGGTATCGATCAGGGCGCCAACATCGACGTGTTCGGCGGTGGACCAGCCGGTCCCTTTATAGCCATCGCTGTTGACACCCGTGGCGATCACGATGCGGGCGCTCGGCGTCACGCCACGGTCCTGCAGCCAGATCCGGGCCGCCCAGTCGGCACTGAGCGGCGTCTGGGCAATGGTGTCGACGGGTTTGGGTTTCGGGGCGTCCGGGTCGGCCGCCCACGCCGGCACGCTGGCCGCGAATGCCACCAGCGCGAGGCTGGCCAGGAGAGACGTGCGCTTCATGCCGAGGCCCTCCGCTGCGTGCGTTTCTTCCAGGCGCGTCGCAGCAGCAGGATCACGCCTATGAAGGCCGCAAGCCCCAGGATGAGCAGCGGCAGCCACAGGCGTGCGATCTTGGCCAGCAGCGGCTTCTCGCCGCCGTCGCGGATCAGCGCGACCTCGGCTTCCGTGACCTGGTCGCCGGGGCCAAAGCTCGTCCGCACGTAGCTCGCGACGGCCGCGACGTCGGCATCGCTCAAGGCCTGGACGAACGAGCCTTCCGAGAAATGCGGCATCAGCACGTGCTCGCCATCCACTTCGCGGTCGATGCCGCCGATGATGGTGGCCACGAGATTCTGTGGACGGGCCATGCCCACGGTGCTGTTGTGCACCAGCGACGGGTAGTAGCTGTCCTGGCTGCCCTCGCCTCGCGAACCGTGGCAGCTTGCGCAGAGGCCGGAGTACAGCACCGCACCGGACGCGAGGGGGGCGTCCGTGCCACGAACCGGCTGCTCGCCCGGTGTGTTAGCGGCATCGCCCCAGGCAAACGCAGCACGGGTGGCGTCCTTGTCCGCCACCGCCGGCACGGTGCGCAGGTAGGTCACGATGGCACGGATGTCCTCATCGCGCAGTTTGGAAAGGCTGTTGGTCACCGCCTCGGCCATGCCACCGCCCGCCTGTCCCTTGCCGGCCACACGGCCGGTTTTCAGGTACTGGGCGAGCTCTTCATCGGTCCAGCCGCCGATGCCACTGATCGGGTGCGAGGTGATGTTCGGCGCGTACCAGTCGCCCAGCGAGCCACCAGCGAACGCCTTGCCGCCCACTTCCTGCATCATCAATCCGCGCGGACTGTGGCAGCTCGAGCAGTGTGCCAGCCCTTCCACCAGATACGCGCCGCGATTCCACTGCGCGTCTTTTGCTGGATCGGGCTGGAACGGTTTCTTGTCCAGGAACAGCAGATTCCACACTGCCATGGACGAGCGGACGCTGAAGGGGAACGGCAGTTCGGTCGCGTGGGCCTCCTCATCGACCGGCGCCACCGCCTGCATGAAATACACGTACAGCGCGTGGATGTCCTCGTCGGTCAGCTTGGCATACGAGGTGTACGGCATCGCCGGATACAGATGGGCACCGTCCTTGCGCACGCCCTCGCGGACCGCCTTGGCAAAATCGGCCTCGCTGTAGTTGCCGATGCCGTGGCTCTTGGACGGGGTGATGTTGCTGGCCCAGATCTCGCCCAGCGGCGAGGCGATCGCGTAGCCGCCCGCATACGGTTTGCCCTGCTTCGGGCTGGTATGGCAGGCCACGCAATCCGCCGCCACGGACAGGTAGCGCCCGCGCTCCACCGTATCGTCGGCGCGCACGGTCTGGCTGAGGCCACCCAGCAAAGTCATCGTGATGAGCAGGAGGGTCTTCATGCCGCACGCTCGATGGCATCGGCCGCGCGCAGGGCCAGCGCGGCCATGGTCAGGGTACTGTTGACCACGCTGGCCGAGACCATCGCGCTGCCGCCCGGCAGCCACAGGTTCGGGTGATCATGCGCGCGGCAATCGCCGTCGACCACCGAGTCACGCGGATCGGCGCCCATGATGGTCGAGCCCATGATGTGGTTGTTTGCGTTGAGCGCCGTGGTGATCACGAACTCTTCCGCATTGAACAGCGTGCCGATGTGCCGCAGCTGCTCGCACGATTTGTCGTACCCCTTGCGCGCGTAATCGCCCAGCGAGTAATGGATGTCCGGGCAGGCCAGGCCGTGGCCGTCGACCCGGGTCTTGGACAGCGTCAGCCGGTTGGTCGGGTCGGGCAGCGGCTCGAGGCTGATCGACAGGTCCACCCCGTAGATCGCGCGGCGGCGGATTTCCGCGTCCAGAGCCTCACCGGCCAGCCCCATCTTCAGCGCCTGGTCGGTGGCGATCGCCACGCGGCTGATGTTGTTGAGGATGATCTTGGTGGCCGAGTACTCCGAGCGGAACGCGCCGTCGCGCGGCCCGACCATGCAGCTGGACTGCGCCGGCCCGCGCCCCAGCCAGATCGGCCGATCGGCAATGAACGAGCAGTGGAAGCCGGAGTGGTCCAGCATGTTGCGCCCGACCTGATCGGACGAATTGGCGATGCCGTTCGGGTTCTGTTCGTTGGCCGCGAGCAGCAGCAGGCGCGGCGTCTCCAGCGCATTGCAGGCGATCACGAAACTGCGGCCGGTGGCCTTGTGGCTGACCTTGTCGCTGTCATACCAGTGGATGGCGGTGACCCGGTTCTGTGCGTCGGTGTCGATTCTGTACGCCACGGCTTCGGCCAGCACCTTGGCGCCCAGTGCCTCGGCGGCCTCGACGGTATGCACGCCGTTGTACATCGCCCCGATCGGGCAGATCGGCTGGCAGTTGTTGTTGCCACAGCAGGCGGGGCGATCGTTCCAGGGCTTGATCATGCGCCCCTGCGGGATCGGCACCAGGTTGTAGCCGTGCGGATTGACCACCTCGGCGAATACCTTGTCACCGTTGCCCCAGGGAATCATGTCGGCCAGGTAGGGCTTGGAGCGTTCCGATGGGCTCTGCTGCGCCGGATCGTTCGGCCCGGAGACGCCCATGGCTTCTTCGGCGCGGCAGTAATACGGCTCGATGTCCTCGTAGCTGATCGGCCAATCGCGGCCGACGCCGTACGCGGACTGCATCTTGAAGTCGACGGGCAGATGGCGCCAGCAGGAGGCCGCCCAGTGCCAGGTGGTGCCACCGACCGCTTTGATGAAGCCCTGGTGGAAGCTGCTGGCATCGGGGCCGGTCAGGCCGACGTAATCGTTGGCGGGAAAATACAGGGGTGCCGTCGCGAACTTCGATTGCGGATACGGCCCCTGGAAGTCGCTGCCGATGCGCCGTTCGAAGCTGGCGTTGCGCCAGTTCTCGACCACATCGGAACGGTTCAAGCGCGGGCCGGCCTCCAGGACCAGGACGGATTTGCCGGCACGCACCAGCTGGTGGGCGATCAACGCACCGACGACGCCCGAACCGACGATCACGACGTCGGCATCGGCGTCGCCATCACGGAAAACCGGAGCTTTCATGAGAGGGATTCCAGAGCTGTGAAAAGTGTAAGAGGACCGCGCAGGCTTATGCGTGGGCTCGAATCGGGGCCGGCGGCGCGGCGGTCCACCAGGCGGGTCCGCCCTGGACGTAGGTCGGGGGGGAGAGGCCGTCGTCCACGCAGCGCTGCATGAGCGCATCGCGATAGGACACGGTCACGGCATGCACGCCCTTGCCCACGGTGCCGGTGTACCACGCGGTAATGATCGCCAGCGCTGCGGGCCTGGCCTCGCCCGCGGCGGCGACCAGCGCAGTGGCACCACTCACCTGCCCGGCCAGCGTAACCAGCGCGGGGAACTGCGCATGCAGCTCAGGCTGAAGTTGGGCGAACGCCTTTTCGATCCGGTCGGCCGTGGCCGGGTCCAGATCGGTCTTGCCGGTCAGGGCATGGGAGAGGTCGAGGAAGGCGGTATCGGCCTTGGCCGCAGGGGGCGTCGCAGCAGCGGTGGCCACTGGGGGCGCTTTGTCACCGCAGGCCGCGAGCAGGGAAGCCGAACCGACCGCAAGCAGGAAGCCTCTTCGTGTGAGGCCGTGCCCCCGCCGATTCTCGTCCAATCCCTCGGGAATACTCATGATGTGAACTCTGCTCCGTAACACGCCGGCTCCCCGCCCGTAGACCACGGAACGGCTAAGCATCGACGGCGGCAAGGGTACTCCATGCGCTTGTCATCACAGAGTGATCATCGGGGTGATCACGCATCGCCAACGGCGTCGGCGCTACAAACCGGGTTCCTCATCACCGCCGGAGAATCGCTATGCGAATCGTGTTGTTGAGTGCCGTCGCGGCGCTCGCGCTGTCGGCCTGCAGCCAGGGCGAGCGTACCGAGCAAGGCAAGCATGCCGACGCGATCGAGCAACCTGCAGCGGCCACCGCGCCTGCGGACGACGCGTCCGCCCGCAACGTGCCCGGGGGCGGCAGTGGCACGGCGGCTTCCGAAGAGCAGGACTCCGGCCATGGCACCGAGACCTCCGCGGAGCCGAAACACGCGTCGCCGCCGAAGCCCTGACCCGTCATGACGCCGCTCGATAAACCGTTGCGCCGGGAAGTCCTTATTGGCGAAGAGAGCTACACGCTCACGATCGACCCGGAGGGCCTGAAGCTGGTGCCCAAGGGCAAGCGGAACGGTCTGACCCTGAAATGGACGGACCTGGTGAACGGTGACGCGGCCCTTGCCACCGCGCTGCAGGCCTCGCTGTCGGCCGGTTGAGTGCGCCGGCCATGGGCCGGTCAGGGCGCGCCTGCGTTTTCGGCCGCTGAACATCCGATCCGGCATCAAATCCCAGGATCAGGGACAATACCCGCCCACCGTCTGCCCCGGCCTGCCGGCGAATGCCCGCCCAGGCGGCCATTGCGCGGCCGTCCATGCCTGCCTTCCTGCCGCTTTTCCGGATCCGAATTGAATACCACCGCCCTGCCCCTTGCCGATGACGACCTGCCCCTGACCGACCGCCTGCGCACCGCGCTGGACCTGCTGGAGGCCATCGAAGCCGACCGCAGCGTGCTCGATACGCTGCCGGAAGCCGACCGCGTCCGCCTTCACCAGGTCGTCGCCAAGGTCTACCACCCCGAGCCCAAAGCCCGCCGGGCGAAGCTGAAGCAGCAGGCCAAGGTGCGTCATCAGGAGAAGGTGGCCAAGGCGGAGGCACTGCTGGAGCAGACCGGCATCCGCGCCCTGCGCCGCAAGCCGGTGTTCAGCACCCCGAACTATTTCCCGCCGCACGCCGCGGGCCTGCACGACGCCTCCAACGGCGAGAACGCCGCGGCCACGCCGGAGCCGGTGCATTCGCCCGAGCTGCGCCACTGCTATGTCTGCAAGCAGAAGTTCACCCAGCTGCATCACTTCTACGACCAGATGTGCCCGGCCTGCGCCGAGCTGAACTTCTTCAAGCGCACCGAGACCGCCGACCTGACCGGTCGCGTCGCGCTGCTGACCGGTGGGCGGGTCAAGATCGGCTACCAGGCCGGCCTGAAGCTGTTGCGTGCCGGTGCGGAACTGATCGTGACCACGCGCTTTCCGCGTGACTCGGCCGCGCGGTACGCCGAAGAGCCGGATTTCGCCGAATGGGGTCACCGCCTGCAGGTCTACGGCCTGGACCTGCGCCACACGCCGAGCGTGGAAGCCTTCTGCAACGAGCTGCTGGCCACGCGGTCGCACCTGGATTTCATCATCAACAACGCCTGCCAGACCGTGCGTCGGCCGCCGCAGTTCTACGCGCACATGATGGCCGGTGAAACCGCTCCGCTGCAGGAGGTGCCCGATACGCTGCGCAGGCTGATCGGCGATTACGAGGGGTTGCGCAGCGCCGAGCTGCTCGGTACTACCGGGTCGGCCGCGCTGCCGGTGGTTCAGGGTCGCGACTTCAACGCCGCCAATGGCCTGACCCGTGCGGCCGAGCTGTCCCAGGTGCCGCTGCTGGACGATGAGCTGGTGGCCCAGCAGCACCTGTTCCCGGACGGGCGCCTGGATCAGGATCTGCAGCAGGTCGATCTGCGCGGCCGAAACTCCTGGCGCATGCTGATGGCCGAAGTGCCGTCGGTGGAACTGCTGGAAACCCAGCTGGTCAACGCCATCGCGCCGTTCATCATCAATGCGCGCCTGAAGCCGCTGATGCTGCGCACGCCGGGACGCGACAAGCACATCGTCAACGTCTCGGCGATGGAGGGGCAGTTCTACCGCAACTTCAAGACCACCCGCCACCCGCATACCAACATGGCCAAGGCCGCGCTGAACATGATGACGCGCACCTCGGCGGCCGATTACCAGAACGACGGCATCCACATGAACAGCGTCGACACCGGCTGGGTGACCGACGAGGATCCGGCGGATATCGCGGCCAAGAAGGTCAAGGAAGAGCGCTTCCACCCGCCGCTGGATATCGTCGATGGCGCCGCGCGCATCGTCGATCCGATCATCCACGGCATCAACACCGGCGAGCACGTCTGGGGGCAGTTCCTGAAGGATTACGCGCCCACGGACTGGTAACTGCATCCGGAACGGCGTTTGGCGCGTATGGAATGGACAGAAGGCCGCTGGCCCCCGCCCCCATCCGATACGACATGAGTCCCCCACCCTCCCCTCTGGATGAAAGACGCGCGGTGCTGAGCGCCATGCAGGTCGACAGCGTGGCGTCGCTGCCTGCGCTGGACCGGCTCACCGCGCTTGTTGGCTACACCTTCAACGCGCCGGTGGCGTTCGTCTCGGTCCTGGGGGATGTGAAGCAGCGCTTCCTTTCCCGAATCGGTCTGCCCATGGCGCAGACCGATATCCGTTCGTCGATCTGCACCCACGCCGTCACCGCCGACGGTGTCCTGGTCGTCCCGGATCTCGAGCAGGACGCTCGTTTCCGGGACAACCCGCTGGTGACCCACAGTCCCCACCTGCGTTTCTATGCGGGCGCGCCGCTGGTAGCCAAGAATGGCGTCGCCATCGGTGCGCTGTGCGTCATGGACACTCGTCCGCGCACCTTTGACCTGCGCGATCAGGAACAGTTGGCCACCTTGGCGGAGCTGGTGATCGCACAACTGGAGCTGCGCAACCTCTCCGGCAACCTCGATCCGGTCAGTGGCCTGCCCAGCCGGCACCAGTTTCATGCGGATCTGCCGGGCATTCTCTCGCGCTGTGCGGATGGAAGGGCTTACGCCGTCGCGGTGGACGTGCTGGATATTCCGCGCGCCAACCAGGTGGGCCAAGTGCTGGGGCTGCGCCCGTTGGAAGCACTGATCCGGCGTGCCGGCGTCCGTCTGCGCACCGCGCTGGAGGACGTCGCAAAGGTGTACCACGTCGGGGTGACCCGCTTCGCGTTCGTGGTCGACATGCCGACGGCAGGCCATGTCGAGAGCCTGGTCCTGGAGCTGAGGACGCGAATGCTGCGCCCGTTGATGGCTGCCGCGGTACCGATGTCCCCCCGCTTCCATGCCGGCATCTGTGCCGTCGATGCGGATGAGCAGGACAGTCACGACGTGCTGCGACGACTGCTGGTCAGCATGCAGGGCGCGTTCGACGCTCGCCAGGCGCTTTGCTGGTACTCCGAACAACGCGACGAACGGATGCACCGCGCCTACCGGCTGGCCTCGGATGCCGAGCGCGGGCTGCAGAACGGTGACTTCCATCTCGACTACCAGCCCCGTTTCACCCTCGACGGTCGGCGCCCGGTCTCGGCAGAAGCCTTGATCCGCTGGAGCCATCCCACCCTGGGGCCGATCAACCCGGGCGAGTTCATTCCGGTCTTCGAGCGGACCGCACTGATGGACGAGGTGACCACCTGGGTGCTGGACACGGCGCTGGATCAAGTCCAAGCGTGGCGCGCCCAGGGACAGGACATTCCGGTCTCGATCAATCTGTCCAGCAGTTATCTGTCCAACGCATCGGCATGGCATGACATCCGCAGCAAGCTCGAGCACAGGGCGCTGCCGTTCTCGATGATCGAACTGGAGATCACCGAGGGCGAATGGCTGCGTCCGGGGTCACCGGCGATCGACCACATCGCGGCGATGGCGGAGGCCGGCATCAAGGTGGCGATTGACGACTTTGGCAGTGGCTACAGCAACTTCAGCTACCTGTCAGACCTCCCGATCCACACCGTAAAGCTGGACAAGTCGCTGATCGATGGCATCGCCGACAATCGGCGCGCACGCGCCAAGGTGTCCGCCATCCATCATCTGGCCCATGAGCTGGGCTATCTGACGGTGGCCGAAGGGGTCGAGCAGGAAACGCAGATGGACGTTCTGGCCGACATGGGGATCGATGAAGTCCAAGGCTATCTGCTTGCGCGGCCCATGTCCCCGGCCGCGGTGAGGCAGGTGTTCGAACAGGGCGCGGGCGTCAGAGCTTGAACACCTGCTGCAGCTTGCGGGCGAACCAGCCACTGAAGACCAGCGGCGCATCCAGCGCTGAAACGCAGATGCACGCCACCCCGGGGGTGGTCACCGGCTGATGTTCGACCTCACTGTCCAGATCGGCCACATCGCCCGGTGCGAAGTGCCCCAGTGAATCGTCATAGGCACCGCGGAGGATCTGGGTCAGCTCGCTGTTGCCATGGCTGTGCATGGGCAGGCATTTACCGGGCGCGATCTTCAGCATGATCAGCGACGGCAGGTCCGGGGCGCGGATGCAGTGCACACCCGGCGCCATCCACCGCCATTTGAGCGCGCGGTAAGACGTCCCGAAATGCGGTGCAAGCGCGGAAGGCAGCCGATCCGGATCGTGCGTGCCCACCCGGCTGCGCTCGACCTCAACCGGCGCCACCGCGGGCGGCGTCGGCGCATCCAGCCTGCCCAGCATTGCCTCCCGCAGCGCCGCCTGCCGATCTTCTTCCGCTGGTGGCGACCCTTGCTGCTCAAGCAGCACCCCACCCAGGCGCTCCGCCGAGCGCAGCTGCTCCCGGCACTGGGGGCAGGACTCCAGGTGCGCGGCGGCAACCACGGACATCTCCGCTGCCAGCGTGCCGGTCGCAAACGCGAGCACGGTGGCCGGATCCAGGTGGTGGCGAGGATTCACCGCTTCTCTCCCATCAGCGACTGCAGTTGCAGAAATGCCCGCCGGATGTGTGATTTGACCGTTCCCAGGGGCATGTTCAATTCGTCGGCGATCTCGGAATGGGTCTTTGCTTCGAAGTACGACATCCGGATCAGCCGTGCCTGTGTGGCGGAAAGTTCGTCCAGCCGTTGCTTGAGCCGGACGTGCTCGGTGTGCAGCTCGGCCAGGGAGCCCCGCCCGTCATCCTGCTCGGCAGCCTGCTCGACCACCTCGTGGGCATGCACCCAGATGTGTTCCCGCCGCACGCGGTCGATATGCAGGTTGCGGGCGATCCGGTACAGCCAGGTGCCCAGGCCGCTCCGGGACGGGTCGTAGAGATCGGCGCGGTTCCACAGTTTCAGCAGAACCTCCTGGGCGAGGTCCTCCGCCACCGCCTGAGGCGCTCCCAGTCCACTGAGGTACCGGCACAGGCGCGGCATGAAGTGGTCGTAGATGCGCATGAAACACTCACGGTCACGCGCGCCGGCCACCGCGGCCACATCCGCAGCCCAGGTCTTCAGCTCCGCAGTGTGTTGCGCGGGAATGGCACTCATCCGGGCCGCCTCGAAAGGCGTCAACCTTGCAGCAGAGGGGTCGGCGTCCATCGTAGGCCAGTTCCGGGCGATCGGCGACTTGGGGTTCATGGCCGGTTGTACGGGCAACGGGGCGGATTGGATGCAGGCGCCTCTGCCGGTGCCCTGGCTGCTGATATAGTCAGCCGAGCATGGCGGGCACGGTGTCCGGCCACGAATCGCAGGGAGTGGGTCATGGGTCTTCGTCAGGCAGTGGCAGGGGCAGTCGGTGGCGTTCTGGCCGACCAGTGGAAGGACTTCTACACCGTGCCGACGGGCCTGCCCTCCACGGCAGCGCTGTTCGCGGCCGTGCCGCGCGGCACCAATGCCGGCCGCGGGTCGAACACCAGCGCCTCCTCGAACATCATCACCAACGGCTCGAAGATCGTGGTGCCTGAGGGTTACGGCCTGCTGCTGTTCCAGGACGGCGCGATCACCGGCTTCGTCGCAGAACCCGGCGGCTACGAGTGGCGCTCGGACGATGCCAATTCACAGTCGATCTTCGCCGGCGACGGCTTCGTCAGCCCCCTGATCAAGCAGAGCTGGGAGCGCTTCAAGTTCGGCGGCCAGCCGGGGTCGCAGCAGGCGGCCTTCTTCGTCTCGCTGAAGGAACTGCCGGACAACCGCTTCGGTACGCAGTCCGAAATCTACTGGGACGACGGCTTCCTCGGCACCCAGGTCGGCGCGGTCACGCGCGGCTCGTACACGCTGAAGATCATCGATCCGATCCTGTTCGTGAAGAACTTCGTGCCGGCCAGCTACCTGCAGCCGGGCCAGGTGTTCGATTTCACCGATCTGGACAACGCCGCCGCCAGCCAGCTGTTCAATGAAGTGGTCGGCTCGCTGGCCCCGGCCTTCAGCCTGTATACGAACGATCCCGGCAAGGGCAACCGCATCACCAAGCTGCAGCAGGATTCGCTGGGCTTCGCGCAGAGCCTGTCCGCTGCCGTCGAGCAGGGCTACCAGTGGAAGTCCGATCGTGGCCTGGCCATCGTCAAGACCGCCATCGTCTCGATCGAGTACGACGCCAACACCCGCGAACTGCTCAAGACCGTGCAGCGCGCCGATGCCCTGGCCGGCTCGCGCGGCAATTCCAACCTGCAGGCCAGCGTGGCCCAGGGCATCCAGTCGGCCGGTGAGAACGGCGGCGCGGCGGGCCTGGTCGGCGTGGGCATGGCCTCGGGCATGCTCGGGGTCGGTGGCATGCAGCAGCCGGTCGCTCCGGCAGCGGACGATCCGGTCGCCAAGCTGAAGAAGGCCAAGGAGATGCTGGACCTCGGCCTGATCACCCAGGACGACTACGACACGCTCAAGGCCAAGGCGCTGGGGCTGTAAGACACCGAGCGCACCGACACCATGTCCGACCCCAAGATCCCACCGCCGATCCCGGCGGTTCCGCCGCCGTTGCCGCCTTCCCCGGCAGCACCGGTCACCGGCCCGGGCTCGCCCCGGGACGTGCCACCCCTGCCCGGTAGTTTTCCACTGGACCGGGAGACCCTGCCCCAGCCCATCCGCGATGAGGTGCAGGCGCCCGATCCGGTCGCGCTGGACACCTCGGCGGCCGAGCTCAAGGACGGCCTCAACCGCTGCCCGAAATGCGGCTCCAGCGATATCCGTCTCAAGCTGGGCAGCGACCTGCTGGTCTGCCAGTTCTGCCGTCACGAATGGCATGGCGACCGCGTGGAGGAGGCCTTCGGGTTCGGCGAAGGCATCGGCGAGCTGCGCGGCACGGTGGTCGCCTCGGGTGCGCGCGACATCGAGGCCGATACCGCCAGCCTGATGAGCTTCAAGTGCACCGGCTGCGGTGCCGAAGTGACGATCAACACCGAGAGCACGATGACGGCGCGCTGCCACTGGTGCCGCCATGTGTTCGGGGTCAACGAGCAGATTTCCAATGGCGCGGTGCCCGATGCGGTGCTGCCGTTCCATATCAGCAAGGACGATGCGGTCGCCCGCATCCGCCAGTTCGTGGACAAGCGCCGTCTGTTCGCGCTCAAGGCGTTCAAGGACCAGTTCACGCCGGAGAACGTCACCGGCGTCTACCTGCCCTACATGATCGTGGACAGCAACGTCAGCGCCAGCGTGTCCGGCAAGGGCGAAATCCAGACCCGGCAGTACACGCGCGGCACCGAGAAGAACAAGCAGACCTACTACGACGCCGATGTCTACCAGGTGGATCGCCAGGTGGATTTCACCGTGGACGATCTCACCATGGAATCCTCGGCCGAACGCGGCAACCTGGATACGCAGGCCAATACCAACAACATCATCAACGCGATTCTGCCGTTCGATACCAAGAACGCGCTGAAGTGGAACGCCTCCTATCTGGCGGGCTTCACCTCGGAAAAGCGCAACCTCGACGTGGAGAAGCTGCGACCGCGGCTGGAAGATCAGCTGCTGTCGATCGCCCGCGCGCAGGTCGAGGGCTCGGTGCGCCGCTACGATCGCGGTGTGCGCTGGGAGCGCGAGCGCGTGGATGTGCACGGTACCCGCTGGGTGTCGATGTACCTGCCCGTGTGGCTTTACTCGTATCACCAGCCTGGCCGCAACGGCGGGATGCTGCACTACATCGCGGTGAATGGCCGCACCGGTGAAACCATGGGCAGCGTGCCCGTGCAGCAGTGGAAGCTGCTGCTGGCAGCGCTCACCACCGGCACGATCATTGAAGCCCTCGTTCTCTTCTTCCTGGTAGCTGCCTCATGAGCGATGACAGTGGACTCTGGTTGCTTGCCGCCGGCCCGGCCGGTGCGACGGCGTTGTACTGGGCGTTGTACCGGTACTACCGCAACACCGACAAGTCGCATGCGTTCGAGCATGAAACGACCATTGAAGCCAAGCCGGTGACAGGCGCGGACCGCAAGGTCGATACCGTGACGGGGACGCAGGAGCGACGCATCCGGGGTGACAACGTGGGTGCCTATCGGACACGGGTGCAGCGCGACAGGGACAGCCCGCCACCCTTGTGACGCGTCACGGGCGCGTCTCGACGAACCCGGGCGGTATCATGTGGCGTCAGTTTTCCGTAGGACGCCCCCATGCGCACGCTCTACCCCGCGATCACGCCCTTCCGCACGCATCAGGTGCCGGTCGATGCCCTGCATACCCTGTTCGTCGAGGAGTGCGGCAACCCGGACGGCATCCCGGTGGTGTTCCTGCACGGCGGCCCGGGCGCAGGCGTATCGCCGGTCCATCGGCGCTTCTTCGATCCGGTGCGCTACCGCATCGTGCTGATCGACCAGCGCGGCAGCGGCCGCTCCACGCCGTTCGGTGAGCTGCGTGACAACACTACCCAGCACCTGGTGGCCGACGTCGAGATCATCCGCACCCTGCTCGGCATCGAGCGCTGGCTGGTGTTTGGTGGCTCGTGGGGGTCCACCCTGGCGCTGGCCTATGCGCAGGCCCATCCGGACCGCGCGACGGGCGTGATCGTGCGGGGCGTATATCTCGGCCGTGCCGAGGAAAACCGCTGGTTCGCCGAGGCCGATGGCGGTGCACGCTGGGTGTTCCCGGAGCGCTGGGCGCGCTACGAGGCGCATATCCCCGAAGCGGAACGCGGCGACATGATCGAGGCGTACTGGCGCCGGCTGGACAGCCCCGACCAGGCGACGCGCATCGCCGCGGCGCAGGCCTGGCTCGGCTGGGAAGATCATGCCGCGACCCTGGCGCACGACGTCGATGCGGTGTCCGGGGATGACCCGCTGCACACGCTGGCCAAGGCGCGCATCGAGGCACACTACTTCCGCAACCACGCCTTCCTCGATCATGGGCAGCTGCTGCGTGATGTCGACCGTATCCGGCATCTGCCGGGCGTGATCGTGCAGGGCCGCTATGACATCATCTGCCCGGCACGCAGCGCGTGGGACCTGGCCTGTGCCTGGCCGGAGGCCTCGCTGCAGATGGTGCTGTCCGGCCACAGCGCGATGGAACCGGCGACCGCCGATGCCCTGGTGCGCGCGACGGATGCGTTCGCAGAGCGCCAGTAAGGAGTCGTAGTGGATTCGATCTACCTGGTGGTGGCGCTGGGCGCCATCGTGGCGGGCTTTGTGCAGGGGCTCTCGGGCTTCGCGTTCGGGCTGGTGGCGCTCTCCTTCTGGGCCTGGGTGCTCGACCCCAAGCTTGCGGCTACCCTCTCGGTGTTCGGTGCACTGACCGGCCAGCTGCTGGCGGCGTTCACCGTGCGCCGCGGCTTCAATCTGAGGACCCTGCTGCCCTTCGTTCTGGGCGGACTGGCCGGGATTCCGCTGGGCGTCTACCTGCTGCCGATGCTCGACATGAACTGGCTCAAGGCCATCCTGGGCACCCTGCTGGTGCTGTGGTGCCCGGCCATGCTGCTGTCCCGCCAGCTGCCACGTGTCACCGCGGGCGGGCGCGCAGCGGATGGCGTGGTCGGGTTTGCCGGCGGCATCATGGGGGGACTGGGCGGTTTCACCGGTACCTTGCCGACGCTGTGGTGCACGCTGCGCGGCTACGAGCGTGATGTGCAGCGCTCCATCGTGCAGAACTTCAACCTGTCGATGCTGCTGGTGACCATGGGCACCTACGTGGGCACCGGCATCGTCACCCGCGAGATGCTGCCGATGTTCGCCATCGTCGCGCCGGCCATGCTGATTCCTACACTTCTGGGTACACGCCTGTACATCGGCATCAGCGACGTGCGGTTCCGACAGATCGTGCTGAGCCTGCTGACGGTCTCGGGGATTGCGTTGCTGGCGTCGTCGCTGCCGGCACTGCTGGGCTGGCGCTGAGGCTGAGGTTGGGGTTGAAGCGATAAGGCTAAAGCGGCAGGCCGTTGCTGACGACGTGGGCATGTCCTAAACGCGACGACATCCGCCCATATCGCGAGAGACGGGACACTACGCCCGTCCTACGCTTGGCGTCCTGTTTTCGCGCCACGGTGCCAACTGCCCGGCCCAACTCCGTGGGTAACCCCCGTTCCCGATCGTGCCCCCATGACAACTGAAACCACTGCCCCACCCCTCGTCCCCACCGAGCGGATAGCCCCCGCGCCCAACCAGGGCTTCGCCATCCGCATCGTCGGCGCCGCCGCCTTCGCGCACCTGCTCAACGACATGATCCAGGCGGTGTTGCCGGCGGTCTATCCGATGTTCAAGGCCCAGTTCTCGCTGACCTTCGGGCAGATCGGCATCATCGCGTTTGTCTACCAGCTCACCGCCTCGCTGCTGCAGCCCTGGGTGGGCATGTACACCGACAAGCGGCCGCTGCCCTATCTGCTGCCGTCCGGCATGATCGCGACCTTCGTCGGCATCGCCCTGATGGCGACGGCGACCCGTTACGAAATGCTGCTCGTCGCCGCGGCCGTGATCGGCATCGGTTCGGCCACCTTCCATCCGGAGGCCTCGCGCGTGGCGCGGATGGCCTCGGGCGGTCGCTTCGGTACGGCGCAGTCCACCTTCCAGGTCGGTGGCAATACCGGCTCGGCGATCGGCCCGCTGCTGGCGGCGGCCATCGTCATCCCGCACGGGCAGCGTGCGATCGCGTGGTTCATGCTCGCCGCCGCGCTGGCCATCACCGTGCTGTTCCGCCTCACGGGTTGGACCATCCAGCACGGCCAGGCCAAGATGAAGGGCCTGGCCAAAAGCCACGGCATCGGGTTGAGCCGGGGCAAGGTGATCCAAGCGATCGCGGTCATCGCGGTGCTGATGTTCGCCAAGTTCGTCTACATCGCCTCGTTCACCAACTACTTCACCTTTTACCTGATGGAACGTTTCGGCCTGAGCGTGCAGCAGAGCCAGATTTACCTCTTCATCTTCCTGGCCTCGGTCGCGCTCGGCACCTTCATCGGGGGTCCGGTCGGGGACCGGATCGGGCGCAAAGCGGTGATCTGGATTTCCTTCCTGGGCGTGGCCCCGTTCGCGATCGCCCTGCCCTATGCCAACCTGATGGGCACGGCCGTGCTGGCGGTGGTGATCGGGCTGGTGATGTCCTCGGCGTTCGCGGCGCTCGTGGTGTATGCGCAGGAAGCCGTGCCGGGGCGCGTGGGCATGGTTTCGGGGCTGATGTTCGGCCTGATGTTCGGCATCGGCGGTATCGGTGCCGCGGGGCTGGGCAACCTGGCGGATGTGCACGGCCTGGTCTGGGTCTACCACTTCACCTCTTACCTGCCGCTGCTTGGGCTGGCGACCGCGTTCCTGCCGAAGACCAGAATGCCGTGACCCCCATCGAACTGCACTACACCCTCACCCCGGCGATGACCCGGCTGCGCGTGGCCGAGGCCTTGGCGCATGAGGCCCGAAAGGATGCGGCGTTGCTGGATGCGGTGGCGCGCGGGCAGCCAGGTGCACTCAAGCTTCTGCTGTTGCTGCCGTTTCCTGTGGCCAGCGCGTATCTGCTGCTGCAACGCGATGCGACATCCACCACGATGGTCACCGCGGTCGTGCTTGCACTGCTCACGCTGCCGCTGTGGCGTCTTGCCGATCGCCTCCTCGCGCCACTGCACCGGCGCATCGAGATGCGGGCAGGCAGGCACGCCGGCCGTCTGGGTGCGCTCAGCCTGCGCTTGGCCGAGATCACCTTGCGCACACGTCTGGCGTCGCAGGAAGGCAACTACGTGCTCCGCTTCGATGACCACGGCTTCCGCCTGGGCCGCGACCCTCAGCCCCCGGTGACGTTGGCCTGGACCGAGATCGTGCGCGCGGCCGAAACCGAGCACTTCCATCGCATCGCCTGCGCAGCGCTGCATCGCCGCGGCAAGGCCTACTGGATTCCAAAGCGGTCCGAGGCGATGGAGCCCGCCGCCTTCCAGCAAGGTCTCCAGCTGTTCCTGGAGAGGATTCCTGCGGCCGCCTTCAGTGAAAAAACTGACTCGGCAGCTGCCCGAAGCGTTTCTTGAACATCGCGGTAAACGCGCTCGGACTGGCATAGCCCAGCGAGAGCGCCACGTCGATCACCTTGTCACCGTGCGCCAGCGCACGCAGGCGCGGGTCGGTCGCCTGAGGCAGGTGCAGCGGCAGCACCGGGCTTGCTTGGTAAGGCCTGGGCGCACGGTTGCCGCGCACAAGCAGGCAATGCCGACAACCTTTGGGCGTCGGTGTACACAGCTGCCTTGCCTCGCCACTCTTGACATAAACCCCACAAAAAATTGCACCTGCACGCTCGAGAGCATGGCAGTTCTGTCACAGAGTGACGCTTTCACCACGTCCGGAACTGCGGAGTGCACTTCCCAGTTCATCGCAGCGGGGCCTCGCTGCTGGCGGAACGGCTTGTCTCCCCTATCCTCGCGACCTCTGAAAGCCGGGGGCGAGACCAAAGCCAAGACGTATTTGATCAGCTCGTCGTCCTCCGTGCTGTCCATCGTCAAGGAGACGACATGCGGTATCACCACCTCCGACGCCGAGGGCTCCACGCCCTGGCTGCTCTTGCACTGCTGGCGCTCGCTCCCACCAGCTTTGCACAGACCGTGAAATGTGGACTCTTCGTCAGTGAAACCGGGAGTGCCAAGCTGCAGCTGGACGCTCCCGATCGTGGACGGCAACTTTCCGAGTACGACTCTGACAAGTCGTTTGCACTCCAGTCGATCGACGGCCAGCTGAGCCTGGTCAATCTCAGGTACGGTCTGATCAGTACCGTGATGATCAGCAGGAACGGTCGTGAGCTGAGTGTGGATGACAGGCACTACCGTTTGAGCAAGCCTGCGCAATGTCAGGCGGTCATCCCGCATCCCGAGGGAAGCTGCCTGGCCGATCCCGCCGGCTGTCTTGCTGATCTCCACGAGAAGGACATCACGGAGCTTGAAGCGGGCTGCAATGAAGGCGTGCCTGCGCTGTGTTCCCGGTTGGTGGAGAAGTACAGGCAACTGGAACAATCCGACGAGGATGGGGGACTTTCGGAAATGCAGATTGCCGCCGCACGTGCCTATATGGAGAAGGCCATGGCGGAAATCGATATCCCGGCAAGTTGCCGCGAAGAGTCTGAGCACGCGGACGAGGCCGCATGCTTGAAAGTCATGGAGGCTTCTCCGGAGCTCGTGCAGAAGGTCAACGATGCTCTTCTCGGTGCATCTGCAGCGGCGGGGATGGTGGGGGTGCTGTCCCGCACCTCACAGCCGCCCTTGTCGCCTAAACACTTGGCCAATCTTCTCGCATTCTGCGAACAGACCAAGGATGGTGATTTCTGCACTGAAGTGGCCCAGCAGCACTGGGATGCGAACAAGCTGGTAGACGCCACGTCCGCACTGGCGCTGGCGTGCACAGGGGGTAGCAGCAGTGCCTGCACCATGGCGCCTGCACTTCAGCAACTGGGGGCGGAACTGGTTCCGCAGGCAGCGGAGACCATCCCGTGCGGCGAGTATGTCTCGCAACGTGCACTCATGGATACCCTGTCATTCGGCGACCGGGGCCTGGTCAAGGCGGGCTTTGGCCAGCTGCGTGCCCGGGTTGAGGATGGCGCTATCCGCATCCGGCATGAGCGGGGCGGAGATTTCGTTCTGAAACAGTTGCCCAACGGCGATCTGCTGGGCATGGACGAGTGGACCCGTTTCCAGCGATTCAAGCGCCAGCCTGATCAGGGCGGCCAGGCTCGTTGCATGCCACCGGTTGATTTCAACGAGGTACCCCTGGTGCAGGATTGCCCGAAGGCCCTGGTCGATGGAGGTGCCGAGACGTGCTGCGCAAGCGGCAAGTTGCAGGGCTGCAACGTGCTTGGTACGCGGCTGGGGTTGAACGGTCAGTGGCAGCAGGCAGCCGAACAGTATCTCAAGGTTTGCCGTGCAGGCATTCGCGAGGGCTGCGAGAACCTGGCCAGCGTGCAGGAGAACAGCAGCACGGTCGATGCGCACAGCATGCTTCAAGAGGTATGCCAGGCTGACTCCAGTGGCCGCCATGTCGCGTGCGACCTGCTGGAGACACGCAATTGGGGGCTGATGGTCATCGGCGGTGCCTTGCAGCGCGCATTGGAGGAGACGCTCCGTGACGAGGACATGGACACGGATGCCGACGAGGGAACTGCTCCAGGAAAGCGGACACCCAACCATAAATAGTGCCGCCGAGGCGTCTGCGGCCCGTGCGCCATCCTGTTGCAAACGCGTCCTCGCAAATCTGGCCTACTAGCTGGGCCACGACGCAATACGCCGAAAGTGCCGACCTGGAGCTCAAACATGCACGCTGCCCGATCACTGGCCCTGCTGATCCTTCTGCTGCCAGGCCCAGGAAAGCAGACGCAGGCCTATGGTGCGACTTCATTGCTTCCTGCTGGCACGTCTATCGCTGGATGCGCAGGGAGTGAGTACGGCTGCGCTGAATCCCGTACTCGCCTGGAGGCAGCTCAGTGCATTCAGGGGCTGGAAGCCGCTGGCGATCAGGGCGACGTTGACGCGGCGTTTGCGCTCGGGACCATGTATGAAGCGGGCCTCCATCACGCGCCGATCAGTCGTATGCTGGCCCGGCACTGGTTTCATGTTGCTGCCGAGGGCGGGCACGCAGAGGCCCAAGAGCGACTGGATGGAATGGATCGCTACGCGGACCACGACTTCTAGAACTACTTCACCATCGATCACCAGTACCCGGTCATCCACGTTCGCCCTGGAGCTTCGGGCCTATCAGGATGGGTTGATGCGTCAATGGAAGAACTGACTCGGCAGCTGCCCGAAGCGCTTCTTGAACATCGCAGTAAACGCGCTCGGACTGGCATAGCCCAGCGAGAGCGCCACGTCGATCACCTTGTCACCGTGCGCCAGCTGCTCCAGCGCACGCAGCAGGCGCGCCTGTTGGCGCCATTGCCCGAAGGTCATGCCCAGTTCGCGCGCGCACAGGCGCTGGATGGTTTTGACGTCCACGCCCAACCGGGTGGCCCAGTCCTGCAGCGTGGACGGATCTTCCGGGGTGGACTCCAGCTGCCGGCCGATCACCCGCAGGCGCGGATCGGTCGGCTGCGGCAGGTGCAGCGGCAGCACCGGCAGCATCTGCAGCTCATCCAGGATCAACTGCATCAGCCGCCCATCGCGTGACGCCGTCGGGTACGGCGTCGGTACATCCATGGCGGCGTGGATCAATGCGGCCAGCAGCGGCGTCACCGAGACCGTCGATGCGCTGGCCGGCGGTTGGGCGATCGCCTGCGGCAGGATGTACAGGCTGCGCATGCCGACCGCGCCGATGCAGCTGACCTTGTGCCCCATGCCGGCCGGAATCCAGATCGCGCGCGTGCTGGGTACCACCCAGCGCCCTGCCCCGGCCTGCACCACCAGCACGCCGGATTCGGCGTAGACCAGTTGATGGCGGTCCGGGTGGTGATGCAGCGCGATGATCGTGCCCGCCGGATACTCGCGCGCCCGGCAGAACACCGGGGTCTCCGGGCCGGCCGGCAGTCGCTTGCCCTCGCCGACGCCCGGGGCGATGTCCCTTCTTCGATATGGCATGGCAATACCCTTCAAAACAACCTGCCAGGCGACTGTACCGCCTCAGGCGCATTTTCGGTATCGGCGCCGGCCAGCTATCGGGGTTTGGTGGGCGCCAGCACCTCTATCCAGGTGGGCGCGTGGTCGCTGGGCTTTTCCAGGGCGCGCACCCACCTGTCCACGCCCGCGTCTTTCAGCTTGGGCGCCAGCACGGGATTGAGCAGCAGATGGTCGATCCGCAGTCCGCGGTCTCGGGCGAAGTGCTCGCGGAAATAGTCCCAGAAAGTGAAGATTTGCGCGTCACCGTGGACCGCGCGCAGGCTGTCGGTCCAGCCCTGCCCGAGCAGCGCCTGGTATGCCTCGCGCACCTCGGGCTGCAGCAGCGCGTCCTTGCGCCACGACTTGGGATCGTAGATGTCCGCATCGGTGGGCACGACGTTGAAATCGCCGATCAGTGCGACGGGATGCGGCAGCGCGACCAGGCTCTTGGTGTGCTTGTGCAGGCGCTGCATCCACTTCAGCTTGTAATCGAACTTCGGGCCGGGCTGCGGGTTGCCATTGGGCAGGTACAGGCCGCCCACGATCACGCCATGCGCGGCGGCTTCCAGATAACGGCTCTGGTCGTCTTTCGGATCGCCGGGCAAACCGCGCCGGCTTTCGATCGGGTCCTGGCCGCGTGCCAGCAGCGCGACACCGTTCCATGCGCGCTGTCCCTGCCAGATGCACCCGTAGCCTGCATCGCGGATGGCGGTCTCCGGGAATACCTCCTGGGTGGCCTTGAGTTCCTGCAGGGCGACGATGTCCGGTTGTTCGCGCTCCAGCCACGCGAGCAGATGCGGCAGCCGGGTCAGCACGCCGTTGACGTTGAAGGTCGCGATCTTCAGGCGTTTTCTGGCGGGCATGGCGCGTGCTTCGTGGCGGCGGGATCCGATGCCGAGGATTGCCCTGTATCGATCAACCTGCCGCGAATGCCGGGCGAGCATGGTGTGATGATCGCAAGGCGTTGATCGCGCATTGACCGGCGGCGCGTCACAGTAAGGGCTCGTTTCGGACTGGCAAAGGTATTTTCCTTGCACGGGTTGGCATGAAGAAGTGGACCGTTCTGCCGCGACGCTTCTACCAGCGGCACCCGACCGACGTGGCGCCCGAGCTGCTGAACAAGCTGCTGGTGCGCGATGACGGTCGGGCCGGCCGCGTCGTCGAGGTGGAGGCGTACGCCGGTGACCAGGATCCTGCGGCGCATTCGTACCGCGGCATGACCGCGCGCACCGCCACGATGTTCGGTGAGGCCGGGCACCTCTACGTGTATTTCAGCTACGGCATGCACTGGGGCTCGAATGCCGTGTGCGGTGAGGTCGGCCAGGGCTGGGGCGTGCTGCTGCGGGCGCTCGAGCCGGTGGCGGGGCTGGAGCTGATCCGCGAAGCGCGTCCGGCCATCCAGCGTGATCGCGATCTGGCCAGTGGCCCGGGGCGGTTGTCACAGGCGATGGGCATCACCAAGGCGCTGGATGGCGCGGATCTGGTGCGTAATGACCGTGGCATCCGCATTGTGTCCGATGGAATGGCGCCGCCAGAAGCGCCGGTGGTCGGGCCTCGGATCGGCATCAGCAAGGCGATCGAGTTTCCGTGGCGTTGGCATGTGCCGGAGCATCTGCATGTGTCGGGACGCACGGCTGCGAAAAAGTCACGGGAGCCCGTCTCGTGAGTCCCGCGACGCCGCCCGTGCGCTCCTCGCCTGCACGCCGGCTGCGCCGCTGGCTGCTCCGGTTGCTCGTCCTCGTCGTGTGCATCGTGGTAGCCGGCGTGCTGTGGAACAGCCCCATCGCGGAATCGCCACGGGCGCTCTGGCGCCTGTCGCAGATGCCAGCCCCGACCGCTCTGCCCGTTCCTGTGGCCGGCGTTTCGGCACGCCAGGTGGCCGATACCTTCGGCGCACCCCGGGGACGCGATCGTACGCATGCCGGCGTGGACATCTTCGCCAAACGTGGCACCGAGGTGCGCAGCGCGACACCCGGCATCGTCGCGGATATTCGTGAGAGTGGCCTGGGTGGCCGCCAGGTGTGGGTGATGGGCCCGGCGCGTGAGCGCTACTACTACGCGCATCTGGACGACTGGCGCGAAGGCCTGGCGCGCGGCGATGTCATCGAACAGGGCGCCGTGCTGGGCTACGTCGGCGATACCGGCAACGCGAAGGGCACGCCACCGCATCTGCACTGGGGCATCTACGGCGCCGACGGCGCTTACGATCCGCTGCCCCTGCTGAAGGCGTGGCCCGACGCGCCCTGAGCGTGCGTGCAGGGCCCCTTCACAACAAAGCGCACCGGCCTAACACCCACGCGCCTAGCGTCGGTCACTCGACACCCACCGGCAGTACCTCCCATGGCGATCAAGACCGCAGAAGACCTGTTCATCCACGAGCTCTCGGATATCTACAGCGCAGAAAAGCAGCTGACCAAGGCGTTGCCCAGGCTGGCACGCGCCGCCTCCAATCCCGACCTGGCCGCCGCCTTCACCACGCATCTGGAGGAAACCCAAGGCCAGATCGAGCGCATCGACCAGGTGGTGGAACTGCTGGGCATCCGGCTCAAGCGCATCAAATGCGCCGCGATGGAAGGGGTGGTCGAAGAAGGCAAAGACGCGATCGACAGCATCGAGGAAGGCCCGGTGCGCGACGCCGCGCTGATCGGTGGCGCGCAGAAGGTGGAGCACTACGAAATCGCCTCCTACGGCACGATCGCCGCGCTGGCCAAACAGCTGGGCTACAAGGCCGCGGTACCGCTACTGCTGGAAACGCTCAAGGAAGAGAAAGACACGGACGAAAAGCTCACCCTGCTGGCCTTGGCCGGTGGCGGCAATGCCAAGGCCGCTGCGGCCTGAATCCAGCAAGTGACCCGTTGCGCGGGGAGCGTGTCTCCCTGCGCAGCGCGTTCCAGTCTTCGATGTCCACCTTGATCACACAGGAGCCTCCATGACGTTGCGCCCACCCGTTCTCTACCACGCCTCGCTCGAGCACGCCGATGCGGACGAGGCTATCCACATCCGTGAGCTGACCGAGGTGTTCGCGCGCATGGCACTGACGGTGGCCGAACAGGAAGGCCACGCACATCGCGCGGTCCACGCCAAGGGCCAGGGCTTGTTGAAAGGCCGGCTGCGCGTGCTGGATGAACTGCCGGCGGAGCTGCGCCACGGCCTGTTTGCGCGGCCCGGCAGCTACGACGCGCGGGTGCGATTGTCCTCGCCGCCGGCCGAGCAGCTCCCCGATTCGGTCTCCACCCCGCGCGCGATGGCGCTCAAGGTGATCGGCGTGCAGGGCCCACGTGCGGAAGGCGCCGAGGAGCAGCACACGCAGGACTTCCTGATGGTCAACAACACGCCCGGCGTGGCCGGCTTCCTGCGCTCGGCCAAGCTGCTTGCCGCGACCACCGAGCGGATGCCGCGCACCAAGCGGATGATCTCGGCCACGCTGCGGGGTGCGGAGGCGGCACTGGAGGCGGTCGGTGGCCAGAGTGCCCTGCTCAAAGGCATGGGCGGCGAGCCGCAGCACCATCCGCTGGGAGAGACCTTCTTCAGCCAGGTGCCGTTTCTCTACGGTCCGTACATGGCCAAGTTTTCGTTGGCGCCGGTCTCACCTGCCCTGCTCGCACTGAGCGGCGACAAAATCGGTTCGGACGAAGATGCGCAGCGTGACGCGGTGGTGGCCTTCTTCACCGACCTGCCCAATCCGGTCGAATGGGAGCTGCGCGTGCAGCTGTGCCGCGATGTGGAGCGCATGCCGATCGAAGATGCGTCGGTTGCCTGGCCCGAGGCGGACAGCCCGTTCCTGCCGGTCGCACGCCTGAGCGTGGCACAGCAGGAGGCGTGGCAGCCTGACACCTCGCCGGGCGTCGAAGATGCGCTCGCGTTCGCGCCGTGGCACGCGCTGGCCGAGCATCGTCCGCTCGGCGGCCTGAATCGTGCACGCCGCGTGGTGATGGCCGCCTCGCGTCAGTTCCGCTCGCGATTCAATGGATGCCCGATCCACGAGCCCGTCGGCTGAAACGCGTCGGCCCCGTTACGGATCACGGAGCACCTTGCCTGCCGCGTCCCGCATGGCAGCCGTGATGCGCTGAAGCGTAGTCGAGCGGATCGCGGCGTGCTGCCAGTACAGCGGCACGTCGATCCAGCGTGCTGAATCCAGCTCGTCCACCGCGTTTGTCTTCAGCGCAGTGATGGCGAGTGACTCGGGCACCAGGCACCAGCCCAACCCAAGTGCGGCGGCCTCGACAAAACCTGTCGATGTAGGCAGGTAGTGCACCGGCGGGGCCAGCGTGGCGCGCGTGACAGTGCGTAGATACCGCGCCTGCAGGCGGTCCTTGCGGTTGAAGACGATCATCGGGGCAGTGGCCAGGGAGGCCGCGCTCACGCCTGCGCCAAAATGCGTCGCTTTGAATGCCGGCGCCGCGATCGCCACATAGCGCATCGTGCCCAGCGGGTGGACATTGCAGCCCTGCAGGGCCTTGGCATCCGCCGTCACCGCGCCCAGTGCCGAGCCGTCCCGCAGCAGATCCAGCGTGTGGTCCTGGTCGTCCACGCGCAGGTCGAAGGTATAGCCATGCGCAGCATGCAACGCGGCCAGCGCGGGAAGAAACCAGGTTTCCAGCGAGTCGTCGTTGACCGCCAGGCAGACGTTGCGATGCTGCACCTCCGCATCCGGCAGGAAGTCGGCGAGCACCTCTTCTTCCAGGGTCTGCATCGGACGTACCCGGCGCAGCAGCTGCTCACCGGCAGGTGTGGGGCAGCAGGGTGCCTGGCGCACGATCAGGACCTGGCCGAGACGGTCCTCCAGCGCCTTGATCCGCTGGGAGATCGCGGACTGGGTGAGGTTGAGCCGCCGCGCGGCGGCTTCGAAGCTGCCCTCCTCCAGGACGGCCGAGAACGCGGCGAGTTGGGGATGGAGCAGGCTCATGGCGATCTCCGCATCAGGAGTGCTTATCGTGCCACAGGAAATGTAGCTGGGCTTATTCGCCTCCTACGGCCACCCTGCACGCCCCTTCCGTGGATTTCCCCATGCAGCCAGCTGCCGCCCTCGCCGGATTCCTCACCGGCGCCGGTCTCATCATCGCCATCGGCGCCCAGAATGCTTTCGTGCTCCGCCAGGGTCTGAAACAGCAGCACGTCGCGCTGGTGGTCGCGGTCTGCGCAGCCGGCGACATCGCCCTGATACTGCTGGGGGTGGCCGGCATCGGCGCAGCCGTGGCGCGTTTCCCATTGCTGCTCGAGGTCCTGCGCTTCGGTGGGGCGGCCTTTCTCGCGGTATACGGCCTTATGGCAGCGCGCCGGGCCTGGTCCGGCGGTGGCGGGCTCGATGCAGCTGCTGACATGCAGGCGGGATGGCAGCGCACGCTGCTGGTGTGCCTGGCATTCACCTTCCTCAATCCGCACGTCTACCTGGACACGATGGTGCTGCTCGGCAGCCTCTCGACCCGCTACCCGGGCGATGCCCGGTGGCTGTTCGCGGCAGGTGCGTGCCTGGCCAGCGTGTCGTGGTTCACCCTGCTGGGCGTCGGGGCGCGCTGGCTGCAACCGTGGTTCGCGCATGCCAGGGCATGGCGCTGGCTGGACGCGGGCATCGCGGTGTTCATGCTGACGCTGAGCGTGCTGTTGCTGCTCAGGCCCCTGCAGTAACGCTTACACCGGGGTATGCAGCTCCATGGCCCGCATCACGATGGGTTTGGCCCAGTCCGGGGTCTGCAGCAACTCGATCGCCGAGGCCGGATAGTGCAGCCCGTTGCGATCCAGCTGCAGCACCGGCAGCGGTTCGGCGCCGTCGGCGTCGGCCGGGGCGCTGTTGTCGTAGACGTGCAGTTCCGCCAGGTGCGGCAACAGGGCCAGCAGGTTCTCGCGGGAGGAGTCGTAGCGGGCGCGGATCTTGTCGGCGGGGATATCGTGCCCACCGCGACTGACCCGCGCGGCGACGCGTTGCATGTGCAGCTCCACGCTCTGCAGGCCGCAGAACCAGATCGCCACGTCGTGATGTTCGCACGCCTCACGCAGCAGACGCGGGATGGTGTTGCCGCCCAGCGTGGTTTCGAACGCGAAGTCGGTGCCCTCGTCGATCGCCTGCCGCAGCCGGCGCGCGCCTTCATTCCAGGCCGCAGCGTTGGCCTCGCCCAACGACCACCCCGTCTCCACCAGGCGGCGGGTGAACGTATCCGGATTGAACCAGGTCAGGCCTTCTTCTTCCAGCCACATGCCCAGCAGCGAACTCTTGCCGGCGCCATTGACGCCAGCCAGTACCAGAATGCGCCCCATCGGTCAGAGGGGGCTGCCGAGGGCGACCTTGCGGCCACGGCGGATCGGCTGACCCAGCACCTTGCCCAGCCCGCCATCGCGGCCCAGGCTGGCCAGCGTGGTATCGAACGCGGCGCGCAGGCGTTCCAGCTCGCCCAGCCGCTCATCGGCGTCGCCACCGGCGGCCTTGGCCAGCAGCTCCTGGTAGGTCTTGATGTCCACGATCACCGCCTCGGGGTGATTGTGGTTGGTGATCACCAGGGCCTGTTTCTCGCGGACGGTCCGCATCAGGCTGGGCCAGCCGCGGGTTTTCACCGACGACGCCGTGGCCTTTTCAAGGCCGGGCAGATCCAGTGGCAGGGTCATGGCACGCTCCAGGACGGGATGGCCCTACTATACCCCTTCTGGCCAAATTGGACATAAATCCCATTTTGGCCAGAAGGGCGCCCCGGCAGCCGGTCAGCGGGACATCGAGTACGGCTGTTCCGCGCCCTGCCCCGGCCAGGCCTTGTTCGGCTCGGCCTGGAGGGTGAAGCGCAGCTCGCCACCGGCCAGGATTTCCTCGTGGCGCAGGAAGGTGCGCTGCAGCGGCTGGCCATTGAGCATCACCGAGCCGACGTAGTCGTGGCCCTTGCCCAGCCCGTCGGTGACGATGGTGAAGGTCTTGCCGTTGGGCAGGTGCAGCGCCGCCTTGGGCAGGAACGGGCGGCCGATGATGTACTCGCCACTGCCCGGTGCCACCGGGTAGAAGCCCAGCGCGGTGAACACGTACCACGCCGACATCTGGCCCAGGTCGTCATTGCCGGCCAGGCCATCGGGACGGTCGGCGTACTGGGTGTCCATGATCTGTTTCAGGCGGGCCTGGGTGCGCCACGGCTGGCCGGCGTGGGCATACAGGTAGGCCACGTGGTGGCTGGGCTCGTTGCCGTGCGCGTACCAGCCGATCAGCCCGGTGATGTCTTCCATGTGCTCGAAGATCGAGGGGTCGACCTTGGCCTCGAACACCTGGTCCAGACGGGCCAGCAGCGCGTCGCTGCCCCCGTGCGCGGTGGCCAGGCCGGCCACGTCGTGCGGCACATACCAGGAGTACTGCCAGGCGTTGCCTTCGGTGTAATCCGTGCCGTAGCCGCTGGCGCTCGGATCGAACGGCGTGCGGAAGCTGCCATCGCGCTTGCGCGCCCGCATGAAACCGGTGTCCTTGTCATAGGCATTGCGCCAGTTCGTGGCGCGCTTCTCGAACTCACCGGCGACCTGGGTGTTGCCCATCGCCTTGGCCATGCGCGCGATGGTCCAGTCGTCGAACGCATATTCCAGCGTCTTGCTGGCGGCCTCGCCTTCTTCATCGATCGGCACCCAGCCCAGCTCGCGGTACTGCGCGATGCCGTCGTACGGGCCGTAATTCGCGGTGGCCACCATCGCCGCCAGCGCCTTGTTCTCATCGAACCCGCGGATGCCCTTGAGGTAGGCATCGGCGATCACCGGCACGGCGTGGTAGCCGATCATGCACCAGGTTTCCTGGCCGTGGAACGCCCATACCGGCAGCATCCCGTAGGCGCTGTTGTGCTGGTGCGCGAGCAGCGAATTGATGAAATCGCTGTTGCGCTTCTCCGGCTGCACCAGGGTCAGCAGCGGATGCAGGGCGCGGTAGGTGTCCCACAGCGAGAACGTCGAGTAGTTGGTATAGCCCTCGGCGCGGTGCACGGCATTGTCCGCGCCGCGGTACTGGCCATCGCTGTCCATGAACACGGTCGGCCCGAGCAGGCTGTGGTACAGCGCGGTGTAGGCGCTGCGACGGTCGTGCTCGGGGCCGTCGATATCCAGCACCGACAGTGCCTGCGTCCACTGCGTCTTTGCCTCGGCACGGACACGGTCGAAATCGAAGCCCGGCACTTCACTCTCCAGGTTGGCGATCGCACCGGCCTCGCTGACCGACGAAATCGCCACCGTCACCACCAGCGGCGTGTCCAGCGTGCCGAAATCGAAGGTGCCGACCAGCTGGCGCCCTTCAATCTGCGCACGCTGGGCCGGGCTCTGGTGACCCGGCGGCGGGAAGCCCTTGTAGGCGATGTCGGTCTCGGTGTTGTGGAATGCGTGACCGGTCAGCGGCCGCGAGAAGCGCATCGCGAAATACAGTTGCCGGCCCGGTGCCCAGCCGCGGGTCTCGCGGAAGCCGGTGATGGTGCCGTCCTCACGGGCGCGCAGGCGCGACCACATGATCTTGCCCGGGTAGTCGTAGAGGCTGGTGCGCAGGTCCAGCAGCACGCGTGCGGGCTGGTTGGCCGGATAGGTATAGCGATGCACGCCGACGCGGGTGCTGGTGGTCAGCTCGGCGCGCACCTTCGGATCATCCAGGGTGACGGCGTAGTAGCCCGGCTCGGCGCGCTCGTCGTCGTGGCGGAAGCGCGAGGTGTAGCCACTGCCGGGTTTGTCCGGATCGCCACGCTCGAGGCTGGCATCGGTGCGCACCGGCATCAGCAGCACATCGCCCAGATCGGAATGGCCGCTGCCGGAGAAGTGCGTGTGCGAGAAGCCGACGACGCTGGTGTCGTCATGCCGGTAGCCCGCCGCCCAGCCATACGCCTTCTCGCGCGGCTGGATGCGGGTGTCCGGACTGAGCTGCACCATCCCGAACGGAACGGTCGCGCCGGGATAGGTGTGCCCCTCCCCGGCCGTGCCGATGAACGGATCGACCGCCGCATAGGCGCGTTCGCCGAGCTTCGCCGGTGCCGCCGTGGCCGTGCCGGCCACCAACATCGCGCCTACCGCGAGCCCCAACCACCGCACCGTCCCCGTTTTTGTCATGGCGTTGAATTTAGATCGATTCAGGTGAGGTTGATCCTAGCACCGGTGCGGTGGGGTGGCATGTTGCGGTGCGGGTGTTGCCGGCGCCGGCCCGATCGCCCGGCGCCATTGGCGCGCCGTTGATGACGGACGCAGACCGGCGTCACGCCGGACGCGCGTCCTCCGGCACGGCGGCCACCGGCAGCGTCGGCTGGGTCGCATCCACCGTGACCGGGTCGTCGCTGCGCATCAGCGCACGGGCTTCGGCTTCGCTGGCCACCGCCGGCGGCGAACCACGCAGCGGCATCCCGGCTGTCTCTCGCACGAACAGCATGGTGATCACGCCGATCACCGCCGCGCCCATCAGGTAGTACGCCGGCACCAGCGGATCGCCGGTGCGCTCCACCAGCCAGGCGGTCACCAACGGCGTGGTGCCACCGAACAGCGAAACCGAGACATTGAACGCAATCGACAGCGCGCTGTAGCGCACCGGCGTGTAGAACAGCGCCGGCAGCGTGGACGGCATCGAGCTGGTGAAGCACACCAGCGCCACGCCGAGCAGCATCAGCCCGAGGAAGATCAGCCAGTCATTGCCACTGCCAACCAGCTTCAGGCACGGGATCGCCAGCAGGAACAGCGCGATGCAGGCACCGATGATCATCGGGCGGCGGCCCAGGCGATCGCTGAACAACCCGCCCAGCACATTGAGCGGCATCATCACCAGCATCACGATGATGATCAGCAGCAGACCCTTGCTCTCGGCGTAGCCCATCGTGACGCTGAGATAGCTGGGCATGTAGGTGAGCAGCATGTAATCGGTGACGTTGAACACGAGCACCAGGCCGACACAGATCAGCAGCTGCGCCCAATGCACGCGGAACAATGCGCCCAGGCCGGGACGTTCGTGGTCGCGCTTTTCGGCTTCTTCGGCATAGGCGCGGAAGGCCGGGGTTTCTTCCAGCTTCATGCGCATGTACAGGCCGAGCAGACCCAGCGGGCCCGCCACGAGGAACGGGATACGCCAGCCCCAATCCAGCATCTGGGTGCCGCTCAGGGCCATGTGCAGCGCGGTGACGGTGCCGGCACCGGCGATGTAGCCGCCCAGCGTGCCGAACTCCAGCCAGCTGCCCATCAGGCCGCGGTTGCGGTCGGTCGAGTACTCGGCGATGAAAGTTGCCGCGCCGCCGTATTCACCGCCGGTGGAGAAGCCCTGCACGATGCGGGCGAGCAGCAGCAGTGCCGGCGCCCATATTCCAATCCGGTCATAGGAGGGGATCAGTCCGATGCTGAAGGTGCCGGCGGCCATCAGGATCATGGTGAAGGCCAGCACTTTCTGGCGGCCGTACTTGTCGCCCAGCGGCCCGAATACCAAGCCGCCCAGCGGGCGCACCAGGAAGGCGACGGTGAAGGTCGCGAAGGTCGCGATCAGCTGCGCGGTCGGACTGCTGTCGGGGAAGAACACCTGGCCGAGGGTCACGGCGAGGTAACCGTAGACACCGAAATCGAACCACTCCATCGCGTTGCCGAGCGCGGCGGCGCCGACGGCCTTCTTCAACATCGGGCGGTCAACGACGGTGACTTCGTCGACGTGCATCTGGCGGCGGCGTTTGAACCAGCCGAAATGGGCATGTGCGGCATGCAGGTCCTGCATCTGCTTTCTCCTGGAAGCAGGCCATCGCGGCGCCCGAGGTCCCGCGCACGGCACAGGAAATACCGCCTCTGATGACACAGCGCGATGCGCGACGAGGGGTTGCAACAGACGATCCCGGACGGCCGCGTGGACTCAGCGACGCTGCGGGATGGATGACCAGGAAGCGGGCAATGGCCCGGGGGTGATCAAGCGGGCCATGTTACTACAAACGGCGCTGTCGGTCCTCCCACCCTGCCCGCGGACTGCATGGAACAGCGTGTTTCAAGCTGTTTTCAGGCCTTCAGGTGCGCTCCAGCGCATCGATCAAGGGGGCAAGATCTTCCCGCTCCTGCGGCCGTACGGCCCGGGCAATTTCCTGACCGTCCCGCAGCAGAATCACGGTCGGCCACAGCTTCACCGCGAAGGAGCGGCCGAGTGGCCGCCCCTTCCCGTCTTCCACCTTCAGATGCGTGGTCTCGTAGCCACCGAGGAACTTCTGCAGCAGCGGTTGCGCGGCGCTGCAGTGGCCACACCAGCCCGTGCCGAATTCCAGCAGCACCCACCCGCTTCCCGCATCGAGCTCGGCGCGGGTGATGTCGGCAGGGCTGTACTCACGGACGAAGGCCATGGACAGTGTTCTCAGGACAGGGCGCGCTGGATGTCCTCCAGCGGCGCGTTGGTGAAGTCCTTGGCCAGATCCTTGATCAGGCGCTCCTGGGTTTCCTTGTGCAGCAGCGGACGGATGCGGCCCAGGGTCTGCGGATCGGCGATCAGGATCAGGTGTGCGTAGCGGTTCTTCAGCGCATCTTCGTTCAACTGGGCGGCCACCTGTTTGGCGAACGTCGCTTCGTTGAGCTGGGAGATGCTCATCTCCTGGGGCACCGAGCCGGACGGCCCCTGCCCGGACGCGCCGGTATCGCTGACGGCCTGCAGCTGCAGTTCCCCCTCCTGCTTGAGTTGCAGCTTGTGCGCGGTGCCGACGTTGGTGAACACGCGGGCCGAGCCGCCATCGGCTACAACGACCAGGGTACCTTCGGGAATCTGCTGACTCATCATCTACTCCTTATGGGGAAAACCGAGCGCGGGTGCACTCGGGTTCCACCGTAGGCAACCGCATGTAAGCACCGTGCATACGGATGTATGCACAGCGTATGCAGGCCCTGTGCGCCCTACTCTCCCGGGGATGCCGGCAGCGGCATCTGCAGGTGCCTGGCGAAGAAACGCGCCATCACCCGGTAGGCCTGCTGACTTTCCGGCAAGCGCGCGTCCAGGTGGAAGGCGTGGCCCAGGCCATCCCAGACATGCAGGTCCGACTCGCGGCCGAGGTCCACCAGTCGGGAATGGGTGTAGGCGACGTTGCTCATTTCGGCCGCGCGGGTGGCGGTGATGAACAGCGTGGGCGGAAACCGGGCCAGTACCGCATCGGAAAACACCGGCGACACCAGCGGATCCCGGAAATCGACCTTGCCGTAGTACAGGTCTTCCATGATCGGCAGCGAGCCATCGGCATGCGGCAGCAGGGCATCGGTCACCGCCGCGGCCACATAGCGCGAGTCGCCGCCGTAACGGGCATCGCCGCCGGCGCAGAACAACCCGGCGGCTGCCGGCATGGGCAGCTTCTCCTTGTCGAACCACGCCAGCGATTCACCAGTCAGCACGCCGCCGGCCGAGCAGCCGAACAGGCCGATGTGCTGCGCGGGCATTTTCTCCAACGCGGCGCGATACACCGCCGCGACATCCTCGCTGGCGGCCGGAAAGTGGTGCTCGGGCCCCTGTCGATATTCCACCGCCACCACCGTGGCACCGGTCATTGCCGCCACCGGGATCGCCTCGAGCAGGCCGAGGCTGTCGGCACGCCCGAACACGAAGGCGCCGCCATGCAGTTCGATCAGCAGGCGGCGCTGCGCCGGGTCGGCGGGTGCACTGCGCGGCTCGACCCGCACCACCGGTACGCCGTTCCAGCGCTCGTGGTGCAGCTCCACCGGATAGCGCTCGCGCAGCGCCTGGATTTCTCCGTAGGCCCACGCGTCCGCGCCCTTGCGGATCGCTGCCAATTCCTTGAGCACGGTGGCGTTGTCCATCTTTGCGACGGGATCACCGTTGACCACCGCGCTGCGCATCGCCGCCTGTGCTTCAGGGCTCAGATAGGGCGAGAGCGGTAAGGCAAACCCGGGGACGTTCCGCACGCCCTCCGTGGCTGAAGGTGCGGGCGTGGCCGCCATGGCGGTCCCGCTGGCGGCCAACCACAGCGCCATCGGCGCGATCTTCCCGGTCCAACCCATCTTCTGCACTCCCCTGTGAGATCGGGTCACAGAATAATCGTTGCCTCACCGCAGACGCTACGCAGCCGGGCCGGGATCCTTGCGCCCAAGGCAACTGTCTTTCGCCGCTGGACGGGTGTTTGCGGACCAACGCCGCGCGCAGACTGCCTGGCCTGCAACCTCGGACCCCACCCCATGCGCATTGATCTCCCCGGCCGCGTCGGCTTCGGCACCGCCCCTCTGGGCAACATGTACCGCGCCATCCCCGAACAGGAGGCACTGGACACCGTCCACGCTGCCTGGGACCACGGCATCCGCTACTTCGACGCCGCACCGATGTACGGCGCCGGCCTCGCCGAACTGCGCCTCGGCGAAGCGCTGCAGCACTATCCGCGCGATGCCTATGTGCTCAGCACCAAGGTCGGCCGTCGCCTGCTGGATGAAACCGAAGACACCGCCCAGCGTGATCTGGGTGAGAAAGGCGGCCTGTTCGAGCACGGACTGCCCAACAGAATCGTCTACGACTACAGCGCCGACGGCACGCTGCGCGCGATCGAAGAGAGCCTGAAGCGTCTGAAGACCGACCGCCTCGACATCGTCTGGATCCATGACCCGGCCAAGGATTTCCATGGCGATGACTGGCGCGCCGTGTTCCACCAGGCCATGTCCGGTGCCGCGACCGCGCTGACCCGGCTGCGCGAGGAAGGTGTCATCAAGGGCTGGGGCCTGGGCGTCAACCGCGTCGAGCCCTGCGTGATGGCGCTGCAGCAGGCCGACCCGGATGGCTTCCTGATCGCCGGGCGGTACACGTTGCTGGATCACGACGACGCCCTGGCCACCCTGATGCCGGCCAGCGAAGCGCGGGGCGCGGGCATCGTGGTCGGCGGCCCTTACAACTCCGGCATCCTGGCGGGCGGTGCGCATTACGAGTACCAGAAGGCCGGTGCCGACGTGCTCGATCAGGTAGCCCGCCTGAAGCAGGTCGCCGCGCAGTTCGGCGTCGACATCCGTGCCGCGGCGTTGCAGTTCTCGCTGGCACACCCAGCCGTGGCGGCCGTGATCCCGGGCGCCAGCCAGCCCAGCCGCATCGCGGAGAACCTGGCCCTGGCCGAGGTCGCGATTCCGCCGGCGTTCTGGAGTGCGTTGCGCGAACAGGGCCTGGTCTCTCCGCGCGCCCCGTTGCCGATCGACGGAGGCTGAACCCGGCGCCCGGGCGGTAGGCGGTCATTACGGTGTAAAATTCGTCGTTTTAACCGGAACAATGGCCAAAATCGCGCAACGGACGCCTGTCCCGGGCCCGGCCTTCATCCGGCTGCTGGCCCGCCTCGCCGCAAGCAACCTGTCCTCGGCGGGCCCTGCCCTGTCCGACCGACTGAGCGAGTGGGTGGACTGGACGCGGGCGGTCACCTTGTCCAAGGCGCTCGATGGCCGGCTTCCGCCTGCGGTGGAAGGCCCGGATTTCGACGCCGATGAGGACGCCGAGTGCCAGCGCATCCGCGCGGCGCTGGAGGCCAGCATTGTTCAGGAACCTGAGCCTGCCAGGCCCCCTCGCCGGGTCGTTGACGTCAGCGGTGCCGAAGCGTCCAGCGACTACACCGTGTTCCGCGAGCGCTATATCACCCTGCAACGCTCGATGCTCGGTGCCACCAGCCGTCTGCGTGGCCGCCTGCGCGACATGCTGACCCGCACCTCGCCCGAGATGGCCAGGCTCGCCGAAGTCGATGCGCTGATGGAGCAGACCTTGAGCGCGCGCGAGCACGGCCTGCTGGCCAAGGTGCCGGTGCTGCTCGGGGTGCATTTCGAACGCCTGCGCGAGGCAGGCAGCGACGATGCCTGGCGCGAAGTGTTCCGCCGCGACATGCAGAGCCTGCTGCTGGCCGAGCTGGATATCCGTTTTCAACCGATCGAAGGCCTGCTTGCAGCGCTTCGCACCCACTAACCGGGACGTCATGTTCAGAACCAGTCTTCACTACGTTGTTTTCCTGCTTGGCCTTGTGGCGGTGTGCTGGATCGGGGCGGGTTATGCCAGCACCAATCCGGTCGGCTTCGCGGTCGCCCTGCTGATCGCCGTCTGCTACCTCGCTGGTGGCCTCGAGCTGTATCGCTACCGGCAGGCGACCGCCTCGCTTGCCTCGGCCAGCGCCAGTGCGGGTACGGCAGGCGCAGGGCTCGCCGCCTGGCTCGGCCAGCTGCATCCAAGCCTGCGCAACGCGGTGCGCCTGCGCGTGGAAGGCGAACGGGTCGCCCTGCCCGGTCCGGTGCTGACGCCGTACCTGGTCGGCCTGCTGGTGCTGCTGGGCATGCTCGGCACCCTGCTCGGCATGATGGCCACCCTGCGTGGCACCGGCCTGGCACTGGAGAGCGCGACCGACCTGCAGGCCATCCGTGGTTCGCTGGGCGCGCCGGTGGAAGGTCTCGCGGTGGCGTTCGGCACCTCGATCGCCGGTGTCGCCAGCTCCGCCATGCTCGGCCTGCTCTCGGCCCTGTGCCGGCGTGAGCGCCTGGAGGCGGTGCAGCGGCTGGACGTGGAGATCGCGACCACCCTGCACACGCACTCGCAGTCCTGGCAGCGCAATGAAGCCTTCCGGCTGCTGCAGCAGCAGGCCGAGCTCATGCCCGCGCTGGTGGATCGGCTGCAGGCCATGACGGCCGCGATCGAACAGCAGAGCAGCGCCTCGGGCGAACGGCTGCTGGCCAACCAGCAGAACTTCCATGCCAAGGCCGACGAAGAATACGCGCGCCTGACCGCCGCGATCGAGCAGTCACTCAAGGACAGCGTCGCCGAAAGCGCACGCGCGGTAGGTGCGGCATTGCAGCCGGTGATGGACACCACCCTGGCCGGCATCGCCCGCGCCAACGCCGCCATGCACGAGACGGTGACCGAGGCAGTACAGCGCCAACTCGCCGGTCTGACCGAAGGTTTCGACGCGAGCCGCGTCGCCACCGCCGCGTCCTGGCAGGCCGCACTGGACAGCCAGCAGCAGACCAACACCGCGTTGACCGCCGACCTGCGCGCCGCGCTGGACGGCTTCGCCGCACAGCACGATCAACGCGCGCTTGGCCTGCTCGACGCGGTCTCCACGAAGCTGGTCAGCACCGCTGACGGTTGGCAGGCGGCCCAGTCCGCACAGCAGCAGACGAATGAAGCCATGGCGACCGAGCTGCGCAGTGCGCTGGCCAAGTTCGCCGCGCAGCATGGCGAGCGCTCCAGCGCCTTGCTTGAGGCGGTCTCGGCCGAGCTCAACACGACCGCGACGCGCTGGCAGGATGCCCAGGCCGCGCAGCAGCAGACCCACGCCGCGCTGACTGCCGATCTGCGCAGCGCACTGTCCAGCTTCACCGAAACGCACGAGGCCCGGGCCACCGGTCTGATCGACTCGGTCGGCAGCCGCATGGACGCCACCACGGCGCAGATCGCCGAGGCATGGCAGCAGGCCCTGGCCCGCCAGGATGCGGCCGCAACGGCACTGAGCGAGCGTCACCAGCAGGCGCTGGACGCCGCCGCCGCGACGCTGCAGGCACAGGCGGTGTCACTCGGCGATGCGATGCAGCAGTCCCATGCCCAGCTGCAGGACGCGCTGGAAGCACGCGATCAGCAACGTCTGAGCGCGTGGACTGAGGCCTTCACCGGCATGAGTGCCAGCCTCGGCGAGCGCTGGGAGCAGACCGGCGACAGCGTGGCCCGCCGCCAGCAGGACATCTGCGACACCCTCGCCCGCACCGCCAACGACATCACCCAGCAGGCACAGGCCCACGCCAGCGAGACGATCAGCGAGATCTCGCGCCTGGTCCAGGCGGCTTCGGAAGCGCCCAAGGCCGCGGCCGATGTCGTTGCCGAGCTGCGCAGCAAACTGTCCGACAGCCTGGTCCGCGACACCGCCACGCTGGAAGAACGCAGCCGCCTGCTGGCGACCGTGGAGACTCTGCTGGATGCGGTCAACCACGCCGCCAACGAACAGCGCGTCGCCGTCGATGCACTGGTATCGACCTCGGCCGAGCTGCTGGACCGGGTCGGCACCCGCTTCACCGATCACATCGAAGCCGAGACCGGCAAGCTGGGCAGCGTGGCCGCGCAGGTAACGGGCAGCGCGGTGGAAGTAGCGAGCCTGGCCGATGCGCTGGGCAGCGCCGTGCAGTCCTTCGGGACCGCCAGCGACGGCCTCAACGAGCGGTTGGCCCAGATCGCCGCCTCGCTGGACGGCTCGCTGGCACGCAGTGACGAGCAGCTTGCCTATTACGTGGCCCAGGCGCGCGAGGTCATCGACCTCAGCGTGCTCTCGCAGAAGCAGATCATCGATGAGCTGCAGCAGCTGGCCGGCCGCCGCAGCAGCAAGGCCGGAGCCGCCTCGGCATGAGCGACGAAATCGAAGTCGAGGCCGACGGAGGGGCGCCGATCTGGGCCGCCTTCGGCGACCTGATGTCGGTGCTGCTCGGTGCGTTCGTACTGATCCTGGTCGGCGTCGTCGCGCTGCAGTTGGAGCTGACCAACCGGCTGGATGAGGAGGTCAAGCAGCGCCAGGCCGAAGTGCAGCGTCGCCAGACGCTGGAGCAGGCACTGGCCGGCCCGCTCGCGGCCGGGCGCGTGACGCTGGTGGATGGCCGCATCGGCATCCGCGGCAATGTGCTGTTCGCCTTGAACTCCGACACGCTGCAGCCCGAGGGCGTCGACGTCCTCAAGAGCCTGGCCGGGCCGCTGAAGGGCTACCTGGCCTCGCGCGAGGAAATCCTCATGGTCAGCGGCTTCACCGACGACCAGCAGGTGCGCGATGGCAACTGGCGCTTCGCCGACAACTGGGAACTCTCTGCCGAGCGTGCGTTGACCGTGACCCGCACCTTGATTGCCGAGGGCGTGCCGTCGGATGCGGTATTTGCCGCGGCGTTTGGCTCGGAGCAGCCGGTGAGTTCCAACGCCGACGAGGATGGCCGCGCCAAGAACCGCCGCGTCGAGATCGCCCCGATCCCGAAACCCAAGGCGAGCAAGGCCGCGGATGCCCCGTAACCCTGTTGCAACCGCTGAGATTCTCGAGAACTGGCGAGCGGACAAGCTCGACGGGCTGGACCGCACGCGTTTTGCGGTGATCGAGGCGCTGCATGCCCGCATGCAGGCGCATGACGGTGAGGTGCGGGCGCTGTTGCAACGGAAGCTGGACGCGTTGGTCGCGGGTTACGCTGAGCGGGTTGCCGATGCGTCGGCATCGCTGACATCCGAGCCGGGCCTGTCATCGGGTCGCATCGGCCTGCAGGCGCTGGTCACGGAATTAACGGGGCAGCACAGTGCTGCGTATCCGGAATTGCCGGTGCTGGGCGAGGTCCGGGCGACGTGGGCCAGGCTTCGCAATGCCAGCCAGCTCAAGCAATCGCTGGCCCAGATGCCCACCAATGGTGGGCCGTTGAACTCCGGTGTACTGGTCCATCGCGCGCTGACCCTGATGAAAGAGACCTCACCCGGTTACCTGACGCATTTCATGGCGTACCTGGATGCGCTGTCGGGCATGGAGCACCTGCATCAGTGGGGCGTGCTGGTGGCGACGCCGAAGGTCGTGCCGCGGGGGGCGAAGCCGCGGCGGCCGCGTGCGGGCAAGGCGCCGGGCTGATCGAAGCGTCGAGAACGCCTATGTACGTCTACGCCTCCATGCGCGACGGGAAAGGGTGAGCGCTACTGCGACGGCAAGATAGACCAGCACGGTGAGCAAACGCCCGGCCGGAAGCACGAAGAACATCACCTCGGAATCTGGCCTGAAGAACGGCTCGCCCATCCAGCTGCCAAGCGGCAGGTAATACATCTGATGCAGGGTGAACCAGACCACGTTGTCCAACCCATGGGCCGCGAACCAGAGCAGCCATGGCAGCCCTATCCAGCCACAAAGCACTGACCATCCGAGCACGACGTACCTGAGTGCAATCATCTCAAATCACCGTCCCGGAGGAAGTCCTTCGGTTTGACGCCCAGGCGAATCACGTTCCTCAGTATGCCCAGATGGGCATCACCAAAGAGCAACGAGAATCCTACCGTCGTATAGAAGATCAGAAGCGCTGCCGGAACCGGGAGTGCGCGAACGATGCTCCCACAGTCACGGTTCCACGCAAGCAGCACGCCGACACCGACCAGTTCAACCGCGACCACCGCACCGAGCACGCGTCCAACCCATGATGCAGGCAGCTTCACCAGGCCCTCGACGCAAACTTGAACCTCGAGTACACCATCAGCATCAATACAGCCACATACATCGCCGCCAGTACGCTCGGCGGGTAGGCGTCGAGCGGGCAACTCATGCTAACCAGGTTCCGCGCAAGTACGAAGCAGGCAACAAACGCTGCCGCAATCGCTGCAAGCTTCAGAGATCGCGCAATGATCAATTCTGCGTACATTGGCATATGTGGGGTTCTTGTCCGTCGAACGATCAACGCTAAGCGGCGCTTTCTTCAGAGCGGCGTTGACCACGTCGAACAAACACGCCAACGCATGCGCCCGCCATGCCACTCAGGACGGACACCACTATGTTCGGCGCATTGATGCGGAAGATGGGCAGGAAGCCTGCCTGGGTTCCCGCGTTGACGAAGTAAGTCGCCATTCCCCAGAGACAGACGTACAGCACGCCGACGATGATCGCGAACCGGTACCGCCTTGCGATTAGCCCGCCAAACAGCGCGAACCACATGCCGGCAGCCGAGGACAGTACGTCGCTCGTGTCGAATGCAAAATTACTTCGAGCCACTACTGAGATCCCCAGGAAATACGTGGCCCCGAATACCAATGCCAGCACCAGAAGCAAAGCCCCAAGTTGTCGCCACATGGATTGAAACCCCCGTTCATCCCGTTCTCGCGCCACTCTACCTGAATACGTCTGCCCAGCCTTGCGCTCCACGCCCCCTCTTGCCGCCCAGAATCCACGGTGGTAGCGTGTAATTACGGCGTAATTATGAAGAGACGGCAGATGGCTCGAGACTGGAACACGCTGGCGAACCGCCGCCAGGCAAGGCTGCAGCGGGCCACGGATGGCGGGCTTGGGCGCCTGGTGCCGCATGCCGAGGTGCCGCGGCTCCTGCATACCGTGCTCGAACCCGGCGACCGGGTCTGCCTGGAAGGCAACAACCAGAAGCAGGCCGATTTCCTCGCCGAGTGCCTGGCCCAGCTCGATCCCGCGCAGGTCCACGGCCTGCACATGGTCCAATCCGTGCTCTCCCTGCCCTCGCACCTGGACGTCTTCGAGCGCGGCATCGCCCAGCGCCTGGACTTCTCCTTCTCGGGTCCGCAGAGCGGCCGGCTGGCCAATCTCGTCGCCGAGGGCCGGATTGAGATCGGGGCGATCCACACCTATCTCGAACTGTTCGGCCGCTACTTCATCGATCTCACCCCGCAGGTCGCACTGATCGCCGCCCAGGCCGCCGACCGCCACGGCAATCTCTATACCGGCCCCAACACCGAAGACACCCCCGTGATCGTCGAAGCCACCGCGTTCCGTGGCGGCATCGTGATCGCCCAGGTCAACGAGATCGTCGACACCCTCCCCCGCGTCGATATTCCGGCCGATTGGGTCAACTTCGTCACCGAAGCGCCGCGCCCGAACTACATCGAGCCGTTGTTCACCCGCGACCCGGCGCAGATCTCCGAGATCCAGGTGTTGATGGCGATGATGGCCATCAAGGGCATCTACGCCGAGTACGGCGTGCAGCGCCTCAACCACGGCATCGGCTTCGATACCGCGGCGATCGAACTGCTGCTGCCCACCTATGCCGAATCGCTGGGTCTCAAGGGCAAGATCGGGACGCATTGGGCGCTCAATCCGCATCCGGCGCTGATCCCGGCGATCGAGTCCGGCTTCGTGCAGTCCGTGCATTCGTTCGGCTCCGAGCTGGGCATGGAGCGCTACATCGAGGCGCGCTCCGATGTCTTCTTCACCGGCAGCGACGGCAGCATGCGCTCCAACCGTGCGTTCTCGCAGACCGCCGGTCTGTATGCGTGCGACATGTTCATCGGCTCCACGCTGCAGATCGATCTGCAGGGCAACAGTTCCACCGCCACCCGCGACCGCATCGCCGGCTTCGGCGGCGCGCCCAACATGGGCTCGGATGCACGCGGCCGCCGCCACGCCAGCCCGGCCTGGCTCAAGGCGGGCCAGGAGGCGGCCCTGCCCGGACAGATGCCGCGCGGACGCAAGCTGGTCGTGCAGATGGTGGAGACCTTCCGCGAGCACATGGCGCCGGCCTTCGTGGATCGCCTCGATGCCTGGGACCTGGCCGAGCGCGCGAAGATGCCGCTGCCGCCAGTGATGATCTACGGCGATGACGTCACCCACGTGCTGACCGAAGAAGGTATCGCGAATCTGCTGCTGTGCCGCAGCCCGGAGGAACGCGAACAGGCGATCCGCGGCGTGGCCGGCTACACCGCCGTCGGCCTGGGCCGCGACCGCGCGATGGTGGAGAACCTGCGCGACCGCGGCATCATCCGCCGCCCCGACGACCTCGGCATCCGCACCCGCGATGCCAGCCGCGACCTGCTCGCCGCGCGCTCGGTCAAGGATCTCGTGCGTTGGTCCGGTGGGTTGTACAACCCGCCCAAACGCTTCCGCAACTGGTAAGGGGCACGCCATGGAAACCCTGCGTTATCGCTTCCCCGGGCAGCACGATCTCACCGAGCGCGATCACCATGCGCTGGTCGGGGTAGTCGCCTCGGGCAATCTGGAAGTCCTGATCGAACCCACCCCACTGGATGGCGCGATGGAGATCGAGGTGATCACCTCGGCCACCGGCTTCGACACGATCTGGCAGGCCGTGCTGGCCGACTTCGCCGCGCGTCACCCGCTACGCAATGTACGGCTGTCGATCAACGATGCCGGTGCCACGCCGGCGGTGGTCAGCCTCCGCCTGCAGCAGGCACTGGAAACGCTGCAGGAAGGAGACGCGCCGTGAGCAGTCACAGCTTTTACGAAGCCGATGCCCGCGAACGCATCCGCTTTCTGCTCGATGTCGGCAGCTTCCGCGAATTCGTCGGCCCCGCCCGACGCATCATCAGCCCGCACCTGGCCCAGCTCGATCAGCCCGGCGCGTTCGACGACGGCATTGTGGTCGGCGGCGGCACCCTGGAGGGCCGCACCGTTCTGATCGCCGCGCAGCAGGGCCAGTTCATGGGCGGCGGCGTCGGCGAAGTGCACGGTGCCAAGCTTACCGGCCTGCTGGAACGTGCGATCGAGGTGCGTCCGGAGGCGGTGCTGCTGCTGCTCGACAGTGGCGGCGTGCGCCTGCATGAAGCCAACGCAGGCCTGATCGCGATCTCCGAGATCATGCGTGCGGTGTTGGCCACGCGCGCGGCAGGCGTGCCCGTTTTCGCACTGATCGGCAGCGGCAATGGCGCGTTCGGCGGCATGGGCATCGTGGCCCGCTGTTGTACGGCGGTGGTGATGTCCGAAGAGGGGCGGCTCTCGCTGTCCGGCCCGGAAGTGATCGAGACCGTACGCGGCGTGGAAGAGTTCGACTCGCGCGATCGCGCCCTTGTCTGGCGCGTCACCGGCGGCAAGCACCGCTATCTGATCGGCGATGCCGTGCAGTTGGTGCCGGACCGCATCGACGCGTTTGCCAAGGCGGCACTGTCACTCATCGACGCCCACACAGAGACCGAAGACCCGTTGCAGGCCCTCGATCAGGCACACGCCCAGCTGGGCGCGCGGCTGCAGGCCTATGGCGGCTGCCGCGACGGCCTGGAGGTCTGGACGCTGCAGGGCATCGCCGATGCCGGGCAGCTGCCCCTGCTGGACACCGCTGACTTCCTTGATGCCGTCAAGGATCGGAGCCTGCCATGGAACTGACGCCCCTGCTGGATGCGCTGTTCCCGCTCGGCCATGCGGTCACCCGCGAAGACGATGTGCTGGGCGGTACGGCCACCACCGCTGCCGGCGAAGTGACCGTCATCGGCACCGCCAACAAGCTGGAGGTCGGCGTCGACCACGCGCTCGCGCTGGCAGCCACCGTGCTCGCCAGCACCCGCGCGCACCCGCAGCGGCCGATCGTGATGCTGGTGGACACGGCCGGCCAGCGTCTGGCGCGGCGCGATGAGATGCTCGGCATCAACAGCTACTTCGCGCACCTCGCCTGCACACTGGATCTGGCCCGCCGCCGCGGTGCGCCACTGGTCAGCCTGGTCTACGGTGAATCCGTGAGCGGCGGCTTCCTGTCGTTCGGGCTGATGGCCGATCGCATCTTCGCCCTGCACGAAGCGCAGGTGCGGGTGATGGATCTGCGCGCCATGGCCCGCGTCACCAAACAACCGCTGGAGAAACTGCAGGCCCTGAGCCAGAGCTCGCCGGTGTTCGCGCCGGGCGTGGAGAACTACGTCCGCATGGGCGCCGTGGAGGCCGTCTGGGAGGGCGACCTCGCGCAGGCGCTGGTCGATGCGCTCCACGCTCCGGTCACCGGCGACCCACGTCGCGCGCGTGGCGCCGAGCGTGGTGGCCGCCTGTTGGCGCGCGATGTCGCCGCTGCCGTGGCCGCAGGCGAGGCCTGAACCATGCGCCGTCACGACCTGGTCTGGCTCGCTCCGCAGGCACCGTGGCAGGTGCTGAGCCCGGGCGCGGATGCGCGCCTGCGGGCGTGGGCCCAGGCGCGCCTGCCCTTTGTGGTGGCGCGACGCGATCCGGTCACTGACGGCGATCAGCTGCGGCTGGGCGTGCCCTTGCCCTTGGCCGAGCAGCGCCAGCGGCTGTCCCTGCGGGTCGAACGCATCCACGTGCAGCGCACCGCACCGCCGCCGTTGCTGGCCGAGGTAGCCGAAGCACTGGCCACCCCCTGGCGGGATGCGCCGCGTCCGTTGCTGGCCGACCTGCCCCAGCCCACCCCACCGCCCCGCGTGTTCGGCAGCTTCGCCTGGCAGAGCCTGACCGGCCTGCCGTATCTGCACGCCGGCTCCGATCTGGACCTGCTGTGGGAGATCGCCGATCACGCGCACGCCGCGGCGCTCACCGAACGCATGCGGCGCTGGGAACGCGAGCACGGCCTGCGCATCGATGGCGAGCTGCGCTTCCCCGGCGGGCGTTCCGTGAGCTGGCGCGAGTACGCCGGCGATGCCACCCGCCTGCTCGTCAAATCGGATGACGCCTGCTGGTTGTCCACACGCGACGCCCTGCTTGCGCAGCCGGTGGCCGCATGAACGCCGTGCCGCGCCCCGCCCCGTTGCCACCGCCCTCCCCCACGGCGGCTGCGCATCGGCTGGCCCGCATGGCGATCACCAGCCTGCATGCCGAGCTCGCCTGCGCCCCCAAACCCGGGTTGGTCACACCGTGGAGCCGCGGCAGCCACAATGACATGGACGCGGCCACCTTCCTGCGCAGCCTGTTCGCGCTGCGTGGCTATTTCGTGGCGGTCGCCGCCGCCGGTGCGCACAACGTGCCGTTCGATCATCTGCGCATGCTCGGCATCGAGGCGGAAACCGCAATGCTGCGGGCGACGGATGGCATCAACACCCATCGCGGCGCGATCTTCAGTCTCGGCCTGCTGGTCGCCGCGTCCGCGCGTCTGCGTCATGTCAAGCACGCTGCGCCCACTGCCACAGCGGTCTGCCACGCGGTGCGCGGGTACTGGGCGTCCGCGCTGCTCGCCGCACCGTTGAACAGCGCCAGCCCCGGCCAGCGCGCCCGGCAGCGGCATGGCGTGCCCGGCGTGCGCGAACAGGCGGCGCAGGGATTCCCGCTGCTGCGTGAGGTCGCTCTGCCCACCCTGCAGGCCGCCCTGCGCGCCACCGCTGACCGGCAGGCCGCGATGGTGCAGACGCTGATGTCACTTGTAGCGGTGACCACCGACCTCAACCTCCTCCATCGCGGCGGCGAACGCGGGCTGGCCTTTGCACAGCAGCAGGCACGTCGCTTCCTCACCGAGGGCGGCGCGCTGGAATCGGGCTGGCGGGCACGGCTCGGGCCGGTGTGCGACGCATTCGAAGCACGTCGGCTCAGCCCGGGTGGCAGCGCCGATCTGCTGGCCTGCGCGTGGTTCCTGCACCTGCAGGAGCGCGCATGAGTCTGGTCCTGCTCTGCCCCGGCCAAGGCGGCCAGCATCCGGATATGTTCAAGCGGGTGCGCGGGAATGTGCAGGCGCAGCCGGTGCTCGATCTGGCCAGCACGCTGCTCGGCGCTCCGGTCGAACAGATGGCGGCCGATGCGTCGCGATTCCGCAACGCAATGGCCCAGCCGCTGGTCTGCGCCGCTGCGCTGGCACATTGGGCGGCGCTGCAGACGCAGCTGCCGCCCATCACCGCTGTCGCCGGCTACAGCGCCGGCGAGTTGGCCGCACACGCGGTGGCGGGCAGCTTCGACACGGCCACCTGCCTGACGCTGGCCGGCGAGCGTGCCCGGATGATGGACGCTGCAGCGCCGGCCGATGCCGGCCTGCTGGCGGTGATCGGGCTGGACGAACCTCGCATCGCAAGAATCTGCGCGACGCGCGGGGTGTTCCTGGCCATCGTCAATGGGCCCGACCACGTGGTCCTTGGCGGTCTGCGACCTGCGCTGGAGGCCGTCGCCGCCGACGTGGCGGCCCACGGTGCCCGGACGGTCCCGCTGCCGGTGGACGTGCCCGCGCATACCCCGTTGCTGGCCGCAGCGGCGCAGGGCTTTGAGAAGCCGTTGCGCGCACTGCCATTGCACGCACCCCGGCTGCGCCTGCTGGCCGGCATCGATGGCCGCCCGGTCAGTGACGTCACCCGTGTCGTGGCGACGTTGTCCGCGCAGATCGCGCAGCCGGTGCAATGGCAGGCCGTACTGCAGCAGGCGGTCGAGCGCGGTGGGCGCGTTTTCCTGGAGCTGGGCCCGGGCGCGGCGCTCAGCCGCCGGGTCCGCGAACTGCACCCGCAGCAGGAGGCGCGTTCCGTCGAGGATTTCCAGACGCTGGAGGGCGTCCTGGAGTGGGTGGACCGCGCATGCGCACGCGCATGAGGGTCCGCTGGTAACCGCTGCACCCCGTAACCCTCGATGGCGGGTCGCCATCATGCTGCACGCGTATCAAGTGTCTCGGGAGGGCGCATGAGTCCGCAAATCGCAACGATCATCGGCTTGGTGATCATGTTCATCGTGGCCACTGCGCTGCCCATCAACATGGGTGCAGTGGCCTTCGCGCTGGCCTTCATCATCGGCGGCCTGTTCGTCGGTATGGAGGGCAAGGAGGTGTTGGCCGGTTTCCCGGGCGACCTGTTCCTGACCCTGGTCGGCATCACCTACCTGTTCGCCATCGCGCAGAAGAACGGCACCATCGATCTGCTCGTGCATTGGGCGGTCAAGGCCGTGCGCGGACACATCGTGGCCATTCCCTGGGTGATGTTCGTGGTCACCGCGGTGCTGACCGCGTTCGGCGCGCTTGGCCCGGCCGCCGTGGCGATCATCGGCCCGGTCGCGCTGCGCTTTGCCAAGCAGTACAAGATCAATCCGTTGATGATGGGCCTGCTGGTGATCCATGGTGCGCAGGCCGGCGGCTTCTCGCCGATCAGCGTCTATGGCGGCATCACCAACCAGGTCGTGCAGAAAGCCGGACTGGAAGTCACGGAAATGGCGGTGTTCCTGACCAGCCTGGGCTTCAACCTGCTGATGGGCATCATCTGCTTCTTCGCCTTTGGTGGGCTGGCCCTGATGCGCCGCGCGCCGACCGCGACCGAGCCACTGGTGGCCGGCAGCCAGGCGTCCTCGCGCCAGTTCGCGATCGAAGGCCACGGTGCCCTGGTCTCGGCCGGTGGCGGCACGCTTTCCAATGATCCGGACGCGCTCGATGACGTGCGCATCAACCGCGAGCGCGTGTTCACCCTGATCGGCCTGCTGGGCCTGGGCATCGCCGCACTGGTCTACAACCTCAACGTCGGCCTGGTCTCGATCACCGTCGCGGTGGTGCTGGCCCTGCTCTCGCCGAACTCGCAGAAGGGCGCGGTGGATGGCATCAGCTGGTCGACCGTGCTGCTGATCAGCGGCGTGGTGACCTACGTGGCCGTGCTGCAACAGGCCGGCGCGGTGGATTACATCGGGCATGGCGTGGGTGCGATCGGCATTCCGCTGCTGGGCGCGCTGCTGGTCTGCTACGTCGGTGGCATCGTCTCGGCGTTCGCTTCCTCCGCCGCGGTGCTGGGCGCCACGATTCCGCTGGCCGTGCCGTTCCTGATGCAGGGGCATCTGAGCGCGGCCGGCGTGATCTGCGCGCTGGCGATCTCCTCCACCGTGGTGGACGTGAGCCCGTTCTCGACCAACGGCGCACTGGTGGTGGCCTCGGCCGCGAAGGAAGAGCGCGAGGCGCTGTTCCGCCGCTTCCTGGTCTACAGCGGCCTGGTGGTGGCCTTCGGCCCGCTGCTGGCGTGGCTGCTGTTCGTGGTGCCGGGCTGGATGTAAACCGATGGCGGGCCTGCGCCGGCAGGCCCGCCATGACCCGGTAGAATGCGGTACACCTGCCCATGAAGCCCTGCCATGCCCCTGGCCCCTGGTCCCCGCCTGTCGAAGAAACGCGTGCCGCTCTACGAAGAAGTGGCTGAGCGGCTGCGCCAGAAGATCTACGACTACGAGCTGCCACCGGGCGAATGGATCGACGAGCCGATGCTGGCCGAAGAGCTGGGGATCAGCCGTACCCCGCTGCGCGAGAGCCTGAAGCTGCTGGCGGCCGAAGGGCTGGTCCAGCTGGATGCCGGCCGGGGCAGCCGCGTCACCCGCCTCACCCTGGAAGACCTCAATCAGCTGTTCCCGGTGATGGCGATGCTGGAAGGCCGCTGCGTGCATGAAGCGGTCAAGCGCATCGACGATGAGGGCGTGGTGCAGCTGCAGGCCCTGCACGATGCGATGGAAGTGGCCGCCGCCGCGGGCGACCTGGCCGAGTACTACCGCAACAACTACCTGATCCACGAGAGCCTGCAGACGCATGCCGGCAACCCGTGGCTGATCCGCGTCACCCACGATCTGCACCGCATCCTGAAAATGCATCGCGGCCGTCAGCTGCTGACCCCGGGCCGCATGGCGCAGTCACTGGCCGAGCATCGCGCCCTGATGGAGTGCATCCGCAACCGCGATGCCGAAGCCGCCGAGCAGATGATGAACCGGCATCTGCTCAGCCAGGGCGAGGCCTTGGCCGCCTATGTGGCGGCGGGCGGGCAGTTGAACGTGCCCGCGCCATTGCCGCGCCACGGCGGCATCTGACTACTCAGGCCGTGCTGGACTCAGCGCCTCGCGCATCGTCTCCTGGGTGACGACCTGCGGCAGCACGTCACCCTCCTGATTCGGTCGATAGAGCACATACAGCGGCACACCGGGGGCGCCCTGCTCCTTCAGCAACGCGCCGACCAACGGGTCGCTGTGGGTCCAGTCCGCTTTCATGTACAGCGTTTCCGTGCTCAGCAACAGCGACTGGAAGCGGTCCGTGGCCAGCACGGTCTGTTCGTTGGCGATGCAGGTGATGCACCAGTCGGCGGTCACCGTCAGCAGGACCTGGCGGCCTTCGCTACGGGCATGGGCCAGGTCACGCGCAGAATAGGCCGTCGCGCCGATCATCTTCGAGGGACGCGTCGCATTGCCATCGGTACTGGGCAAACGGTGGATCGCGCCCACGGACGCCAGACTGGCGACGATCACCACCCCACCCAGCACCTTGCGCCAGGTCTGGCTGCGCCAGCGGCCCTGCTCGAACAACCACAGGCCCAGCGCCAGCACGACGCAGGCGGACAGGATGATGGCGACGGCGTTCATGCCCTTCTGGTTGCCCAGCAACCACACGAGCCAGACAGCGGTCAGCAGCATCGGGAACGCCAACAGGATCTTCAGCGTCTCCATCCACGCGCCGGGCCGGGGCAGCCAGCGTCCCAGTACCGGAAAGAATCCGATCAACAGGAAGGGCAATGCCAGGCCAAGGCCCAGCATCACGAAGACCAGCAACGCAGCCAGCCATGAGGCGCTGAATGCATACGCCAATGCAGGCCCCATGAAAGGGGCTACGCAAGGGCTCGCCACCACGCAGGCCAGCACACCGGCCCAGAAGTCACCCGCGTAGCCCTGCCTGCCCAGCAGCTTCTGGCCCGTGCTGCCTACCGCGCCGCCCAGCGTGAACATGCCTGCCAGGCTCAGGCCGACCAGCACCATCACCCAGGCCAGCACGGCGACGAACGCGGGCTGCTGCAGCTGGAAGCCCCACCCCAGCACGCTGCCGGTGGAGCGCAGGATCAGAATCAACGCGCCGATGGCAAGGAACGAGAGCAGGACGCCGGCGGTGTACGACAGCGCGTGCCGCCGCACCTGCACCGGGTCCGCGCCCGTGCCCAGCACGGCCAGCACCTTCAACGACAAGACCGGAAGAACACAGGGCATCAGGTTCAGCACGACCCCGCCCAGCAATGCCATGGCCAGCACCCACGCAAGCCCATCGGGCACCATCGGCGTGGTGGCAGCCGCCGAAGCCGCCTGGGCGGAAGCCGTGCAGACGAGCGCACCCACGCCGATCACCCCACGGGAATAACGTCTTGCCAGATGCATCGCGATGTCCTGCCAGAGAAGGAGCGGCAGGTACGGGATCATCGTGATCACCGCGTGTGCCGACCCTCCACGCTATGCAGGTCGTCCCGTCAGGGCCATACAACAAGTACGAAAATCGCGTGCGGATTTCATCAGCAACGATCAGCAGCGCGTGTCTTACGCCAACTCGACCGTCAGCCGGGTCAAAGATTGCCCCAGCAGATGCAGCCGGATCTGGTCCAGGCTGGTGAAGTAGCACACGCTATCCGTCCCTGCCAGGCGATAGATGCCGCGCTTGCCGCCGAGCAGGACGAACTTTTCCTGGTCGACGAGATACTGGGCGACCGGAGGGACGCCCTGCGCTTTCAGTCCGTCGATATCGATGGGCTCAAGTGCGTCGAGATCATGCAGTGCTGTGGTCATGGGGAGAACAACGTCGCGATGGGAGTTCCAGCTTAGGGTCCGTGCACGCAGCAAGGCGTGCAATCACCGTGACGACAGCGAGAGTGCGCCGCGGTCCCGGATCCACTCCGGGCAGATCCGCGTCCTGTCAGAGCGCGTCGTTGTCTCGCACTGACATGGGAACGAAGTTGTCCGGTGCCTCACTTCGCAATTGCCGCACCATATTTCGTACTTGTTGCATACCGCCCTCGCGATGCCGCGTGTATTTCTGTCGTGCAAGCCCCTACCGATCCCCGACCGAATGACCGCCGCCGGCGCCGCCCCACCCTCATGGATGACCTTGTGACCTCTGCTATCGATGGACGACAGCGTGCGCGACGCATGGCGTGGCTTGCCGCCATGCTCGTCAGCGGCGGCACCCTGCTTTGGCTTGTACTGGCGCCGACCACGGCGCAGCGCGTGCCGTTCACGCTGGCGATCGGCCCCCAGCTGGCGACCCAGCATGGGCTGTCCGGGGATCCCGCCAAGGGCGGCGCCAGCGCCTATCTGGAGGCGGTGCAGGCCCTGTCAGGGCTCAAGCTGAAGCTGGTACGCGCGCCCTCGATCGAGCGCGCCGCGCTGCTGCTCAAGAATGAAGAGGTGGATGGCCTTGCCTTCTCCCTGCCCTCCACGGCAACGATGCTGCCTGCCACGGCAACCCTGTCGCCCTCGTTCTACAGTGGAAGCACCGTGATGGTCACGCGCCGGACAGCGGCACCACGGGCGCTCTCGTCGATGGGCGGCATGCGGGTCGGAGTGATCGGCAATGGCGAGTACCGGGCCTTCCTGGCCCGGAACTTCCCGGACATCGACATCTACCAGATGGCCAATGTGGACGAGATGCTGGACGCCGTGGACCGGGGCGCGATCGATGCCGCGCTGGGGGTGGACGCCGTGCTGGCACCCCTGGCGCGCAAGCGCTTCGACGCGCGATTGGCGGTGCAGGCCGCACCCGACGCGCCCCCGGTGGAGATGCGCGTCGCGTCGTTGCCGCACCGCGCGGCCGACATCGACCTCGCCCACCAGACGTTCCTGTCGCTGCCACTGGATACCCGGCAGGACATTCTCGAGCGCTGGTTGAATGCCCTGTACCGCTCTCCCCCTACCCTGCGTGCGGTGCTGAGCCATTACCGCCTCCACATCACCGTTCTCTGTCTTGCCGTGCTGGGGTTCCTTCTTGCCGTCGCCCGCGCCCAGCGCAGGGCACGGGCACTGGCCTCGCGCCAGGCCAGCGCGGCGCGCATTCTCACCCTGGTCAACCATGAAGTCCGCAATGGCGCGGCGTCGGTCATTTCCGCCATCGACCTGCTCGAGGCCGAAGCGGACGCGGCCGAGCGCGAGCGGCTGCTGCGCTCGGCGCGCTCGGCCGCCGATGCACTCAAGCACACGCTTACCAATGCGCTGGAGTTCATGTTCCGCAACAAACCGGACCAGGCCGACGCCGCGTTCCTCAAGAACGCCAGTGAGGTCGTGGAGGAATGCCTGTCCGCCATGCGCCCCTTGGCGCGCTGCAAGGGATTGCGCCTGCTGCTGCACATAGAGGGCCCGCGGACCACGCAGGCGTTGTGCGACGCGCGTGCCCTGCATCACATCGCGAGCAATCTGATCTCGAACGCGATCAAGTTCAGCGACCATGGCGACGTGACCATCACCCTGCGCTTCATCACCGGCGTGGGCCTGGCCGGCTCCCTTGTGCTCAGGGTCACCGACGTCGGGCCGGGCATTCCACAGGAGGACCTCCCCCACATCTTCGAGCCGTTCAGCGCGACCCGCATCGGTCGCCTCAAGCACGGCGCGGGGATCGGGCTGTCGCTGTGCCGGCGGATCGCCCGTGCCCATGGCGGAGATGTCACGGTCACCAGCACGCCGCGGATGGGCGCAACGTTCGTGGCTGTCCTGCGTGCCGAGCTCGCCGGAGCCGACACCGGCACCGGTTCACAGGCCGAACAAGCCGCTGCTCCATCCGTCGCGCATGCGCTGGTGATCGAGGATCAGCCGACCATCGCGCGGGTCATGGTCCGTCGTCTCTGTGGCCTCGGCCTGGATGCCCTGATCGCCAGCTCAGGCGCTGCGGCCGTGCGGACGATGAAACAGCACGGCCCGTTTGGCATCATCACCGTGGATGGTGACCTCCTGGATGCCGACGGGAGCGACGTCGCCCTGGAAATCCGGGCCATCGAGCGCCGTCGGGACTGGCCACCGGCACGCATTCTGTCCATCTCAGCCTCCCCGGACAGCATCGACCGCAACGCCTATGCGCGCGCCGGCGTGGACATCTACCTGGGGAAGCCCATCGACTGGGCTGCCTTCGACGCGGCGAGTGGGGGGACCAGGCGCGACGCGCCGCCCCCTGCCACGGCGATGGAGGAAGGATTGACCATGATGGAGACCTATCGCCAGCAGATGCGTCTCGACCAGGCCGGACTGGAAGTGTCACTACGCGTCCAGAACTGGCGCGGCGCCCTGGCGATGGCGCATCGCATGCAGGGGGCGGCCTCCATGGTTGCCGATGCAGAGGCGGTGGCGGTGCTGTGTGAGCTGCAGTTGTGCCTGAAAGCGCACGCCATCAACGGCAATCCCGCCGATGCGAGAATCTGGGCACTGGTGGAAGCGCTGAATCGGGACGGGATCGGCAACGTGAGGGCAGCGGGCGGATGATGGCACTCACGCAGCACGCGGGGCGCTTCACCTTCGCGACACAGTCGCACCACGTTCGCCCCATGGGCCGGCCCCATGCTCTGCGTTCGACACGTTCCGGGCCACTCCCATGTCCTCCGTCCTGGCTCACGCGGCCGCCGGCATCACCGCCTACCTGTGCAGCAACACATGGGCGGATAAACGGTCCCGGTGGGCACTGACGCCCTTCGTGTTCCTGGCGATCTGCCCGGACCTCGACTACGTGGCCGTCTGGTGGTTCGGCTACGTCCCCCATCCGCGATTCACGCATAGCCTGCTTTTCGCCCTGGTTGCCGCAGTGACAGTGCACGCTGCCACGCGTAGCAGCAGGACGGCCAGGTTCCCGGCGATCTGGCTCATTGCCGCGGCCGCCTCGCACGGAATACTCGATCTGTTGGTGGGTGCGCACGCCGTGCCGCTGCTATGGCCGCTCCCTGCAGAGATCCAGATGCCGATCGGCGTACTCCCAAGTGCGGGTGCGCTGAAGATCGGCAACTACTATCTGTGGAGGAACCTGGTCATCGAGCTGGGGCTGATGCTTCCCATGTACACCGCCATGGTGCTGCTGTGCCAAGGCGCTGTACGACGATGTCACCGGGTGATGGCGCTGACCCTCTCGCCTGCCTGGATCGGGCAGCTTGTCTGGTCTGTGAGTCTTTCGAGGTGATGGCGCCATCAGCTGAGTAGCGGCCGATAGCGTCGTGACGGCGAGGCACCAGTGATGGGGCAGCTTCGTGCGGCCCATCGGCCACCAGGCATTTTACGATTTGTTGCATAGCCGCCACGGCGTGACTGCTGCAAGCTCCCCGGCTGAGTTCATCCAGGATGGCGCGCCCTGCGAAGCGTCCTCACTGCCATCGGCACCTTGAACCTCAACAGTCACGATTCCGAGGTCTCAATGATCAGCCTGAACCGCTTCCCCATTCTCATTGCAGCCGCACTTTTCCCCGGCGCGGTTGCCAGCGCTGCCGAGGAAGACTCAGCACCGCAGACCAAACAGACGCGATATGAGCAGCTCGCAGTGCATGCAGTGCGCCAGCTTCTGTTCGACGATGCCGAGAGCGCTCGCGCCCTCAGCAGCTACTACGGTCAGTCAGAGGACGAGTCGCAGGCCGAAGTGTCCGCACTGGTTGAAACACGTTCCTACAGCCGCCAGTGGCGTCGCAACACCTCCTCCGCCATGAAAACAGCGGAGCTGGAAAACATCCGCGCCCGATACTTCCGCAGCATTGATGCGGTCATGGCGAATGGCAGATGCGACGTTTCGGGTAGCGGCACCCTTCCCTCGCCCGGGACCGGCATCGCCCGGCGTAAAGTCACGGTGAGCTGCAGCTTCGCCGACATCACGATTCCCGACGAAGCTAAAGAGACTACGCGCTCCCGGCGCGAGCGCCTCGAGCTGTTGGCCGACGCTGCGGCGCGCGCAGTGACCTCAGAGCCAGTTCGCCGCTTCGAGTGGTCCGTTGAGCTCTATCGGCCCAGGGTGCCGGAGACAGCCAAGTGGAAGGTTGATAGCGGTTCGCTTGTGCGCCTCGCGCGTGTGATGCACGAGGAAGCATTTGAGGAGATCGAGGAGGCCGCGTTCTACCGCACCCGCGACAGCGTGCACCTAGAGGACATGGGTGGCATGTCGGTGCAGGCCGTGGGCCAGCTGATTCTGGACAGTGCCATCCGGCAGAACAAGGACAGCTATCTTGCCCTGAGCACCTATCACGGAAGCAGGCGAGACGAGCCGTTCGAGGCCGCATTTGAGCATCTGATGGACTCTGGAGAGAAGCAGCTCATGCTGCTGTCCGAAGGCTTTTCCCAGTCCGCTTATGGGCCCTTGCCAGTCCTGGAAGCCCTTCCTCAACGCGTGCGGGAGGCCCGCTGTACCGTTACTGGTGAGGAGCCCACCGCGTTGGGATCGTCCGCATATCCGGTGATCAAGGCTACTGCGACATGCCTGGTGCCTATGCCTGCCGCGCTCACGGACCAGGACAGCGCCCGACTACGGGGCCTCGATCCGGAGACACGCATGGCCGCCCTCATCGCGCGATATACCGAGCCGACCGGACACGTTGAACCCCGCGCCATCACCGCCTCCGTCGTACTGCGTGCGGGCGAGGACCGCTGGATGCTGCGACTTGAATGCCGTAACCGGCCTCGACGGAGGCGCTGTTAGCGGTGCTGTCATAGCGCTCCTTGCTCAGGCCATCGCCTTGAACACTGTTCTTGAACCGCGCATGCTGGGCCCAGGCATCGACATACAGCCCGGTCGTCTGCGCCGGATCCTGCAGCCAGCTGCCATAGATGCCGATCGCCTGCCCTTCGACCTTGCCCTTGGCCGAGTAGCCGGTCAGTCGGGAGGTGATCGTATTGTTGGCACGGCCACTGCCCAGCATGACGCCGAGCTGGCCGCGCTCCGCACCCCAGGTGAACACATCAGTGCCGACCTGCAGCACATCGGTATCGCCGTTGACGCTGAGCTGGTCGCCGATCACGCCGTAGTCGGCCTGGTTACGGGACACCCGTGCCCACGCGCCGCGCTCGGACAGGCCGCGGGCGATGCCGCCGTTGCGGTCATGGAAGCGCGTGCCGAACATCTGCACCGCCGCGCTCTGGTTGGCCAGGTAGGCACCCGGCTCCGGGCGCAGCACCGGCACCGGCGGCAGGCACTGCGGCAGGCTCGGATCAATCAGGCACTGCTCCGGCAGGGTGATCACGCAGCCCGGGGCATTCGGGTCGGCCAGGCAGGGGTCGGGCTCCGGCGGTGCGACCGGCAGTTCCGAGCGCAGGTACCAATCGCCATCGTTGGGATCGGCCTTGCCGCCTTTGAACAGGAAGTACTCGTATTGCCCGCCCACCGCACGGCCGGCCAGATCGAACTGACCGTTGGACGCACCATCGACCTGGATCAGCTGGATGCCGTTGACGGTCTGCGCGCCAATACCGCCGACGTTGTTGACGGCTACACGGGTCTGCCCGCTGGTGCTGCCGTTGACGATCAGCTTGTCGCTGGCTGCGGTGTCATCGCCGAGGACGGTGTTGAACAGCAGCGCGCCACCGCTGCCGGTGTAATCACCGGTCACGGTCAGGGTGTTGAACGCAGTGCCGTCGCCCAGCGCGACGACGCCGCCGGTGCCGAGGGAGAGTGCACCGACATCACTGTCGCCGGTCAGTTGCCAATGGCCGCCATCGCCGATGGTCGCGGAGGTGACATTGTCGAAGCGGCCGTTGATGCGGCCGCCGTCCTGCAGCGTGACGTGGGCGAACGCGTCACTGGCAACGCGGATATCGCCAGCCACTGTGCTGGATTCAACCAGCAGGTTGGCAATGGCACCAGGGCCACGGTTGTTCACTACATCCAGCAGAATTCCGTTGCCGGCGGCGACGGTAGTTCCGTTACGCAGGATGATGTCTGCCTGTCCCGCATCCCCCACTTCGGATTCCACCACGATAGCGCTACCTGCTCCACTCTCAATACGGGAGCTGTCCACGACCAGGCTGGCCGAAGCGGACGCCTGGCCTCCCAGAGTGACGACCCGCATGCGGACACCGGTCACATCGCCCTGGATCAGGCTGTCACCCAGTACTTCGGCGCTGCCCGCGTTGAGCTGCAGGCCACCACCGCCGTTTCGGGGAACGGTGTCATGGCCAATGATGGTCGTGCCGATGAAGGTGACGTCACTCCCGACGATTACCGCTCCTCGGCTCAGCCCTTCGATATGGCTGCCGGTGATCGTCGCCGAAGACCTGACCGGATCAGCCACATTGATGCTCGCGCTGAAGCCATCGCTGACGGTCGACGTGATACGACTGCCGACAATGGTCGCCGAGGAGTTGAACAGCTGGAGCGCAGTATTTGAGCTGGTACCCGAATCCGTGGTCACCGTTGCTCCATTGAGCACGATCTGCGACTGCGACTCCGCGCGGATCCTCGCAGTCTCCGCTCCTGACTCCACAATCAAGGTGGACCTGCCGGTGACGTCCCAGTCCTCAACTACATCGCCCGGCACGACCGTGTGGGTGGAGCCGTTGCTCACAAAGCGCGCGAGAGCCACTTGGGGCTGCAGCGAGAGCAGGGCGAGGCCGATGGCGGCGGTCATGGCCGTGCGATTTCGCAGGCACGCGGTGGAGCGGAACGCGGGAGCGGTTTTCATGATGGATTCCGGAGGTTGAGGTGAGTACAAACCGGGCGCGTGGGCTTCCCTATGCAATCTGGGCGTAGTCCGGCTAAGGCAGGCAAGATAGAGGCGGCCTATCGGCCGGGCTATGCAACTAATACGAAAGCGCCTTCGTACACGTGGCCTGCTGGCCTTGTATTCAGTTTTCTCCGCAAGTGCGCTCACGGATGCGCCCAGCCATGTGATGGCCGCGTGATTTCAGTAATGCGAGGCGGACCCTTTGCCGGAAGGAATCTCTACGACCCGCGGGACCAGGCATTGCTGGAGGCGCGGCGGATGGCGATGGGGCTGTTCAGCGTGTCCCAGTGCCCCAGCGACGTGCGGGTGCAGAGCGAGTCACGGTAATAGATGGCCGTCCGTTGCCGGCATCCAGAGCAACAGCCCAATGGCCGCCGCCAAGGCGTGCTGGACATAGCGTGCACCCCGAGCGGCGGGCCTCGTCGGGTACGACGATGGCGCTGAGTGCACATGGTTGCCATCACCAGGTGGTACGCAAGCCAACCTGCCCGGCCACATCCTTGTAGCCGCCATCACCGCGCTGCAGACCCAGGTCGCCCCATGCCGTCCAGCGCCCGCCCAGCTGCAGCGAGGCACCGGCCTTGGCTTCGTAGCGGTTCTGCGGCAGCCCGCCGCTGAGCTGTTCGCCATCGAAGCGCAGGCTGTTTTCGTTCGACTCGCGGATCCAGTTGACCGACACGAACGGCTGTACGCGGTTGCCGGAATCGGTGTGGGCATGACCGAAGAAGCGCACGCCCACGCGGCTGGTGAGGCCATCAGCGTTATTACCATCGATCACCGTGCCGTTGCGTTCAACATGCGTATCGGTGTTCAGGCGGGTATAGCTCAGCTGCAGCTGCGGCTCGACGAACATCGCGACGCGCTCGCCATCGGCGACCTGGACGCCGTAACCGGCCTCGACGGAAGCGCTGTTGGCGGTGCTGTCATAGCGCTCCTTGCTCAGACCATCGCCCTGAACACTGTTCTTGAACCGCGCATGCTGGGCCCAGGCATCGACATACAGCCCGGTCGTCTGCGCCGGATCCTGCAGCCAGCTGCCATAGATGCCGATCGCCTGCCCTTCGACCTTGCCCTTGGCCGAGTAGCCGGTCAGTCGGGAGGTGATCGTATTGTTGGCACGGCCACTGCCCAGCATGACGCCGAGCTGGCCGCGCTCCGCACCCCAGGTGAACACATCAGTGCCGACCTGCAGCACATCGGTATCGCCGTTGACGCTGAGCTGGTCGCCGATCACGCCGTAGTCGGCCTGGTTACGGGACACCCGTGCCCACGCGCCGCGCTCGGACAGGCCGCGGGCGATGCCGCCGTTGCGGTCATGGAAGCGCGTGCCGAACATCTGCACCGCCGCGCTCTGGTTGGCCAGGTAGGCACCCGGCTCCGGGCGCAGCACCGGCACTGGCGGCAGGCACTGCGGCAGGCTCGGATCGATCAGGCACTGCTCCGGCAGGGTGATCACGCAGCCCGGAGCATTCGGGTCGGCCAGGCAGGGGTCCGGCTCCGGTGGTGCGACCGGGAGTTCCGAGCGCAGGTACCAATCGCCATCGTTGGGATCGGCCTTGCCGCCCTTGAACAGGAAGTACTCGTACTGACCGCCCACCGCACGGCCGGCCAGATCGAACTGACCGTTGGACGCGCCATCGACCTGGATCAGCTGGATGCCGTTGATGGTCTGCGCGCCAATACCGCCGACGTTGTTGACGGCCACACGGGTCTGGCCGCTGGTACTGCCATTGACGATCAGCTTGTCGCTGGCTGCGGTGTCGTCACCGAGGACGGTGTTGAACAGCAGCGCGCCACCGCTGCCGGTGTAATCACCGGTCACGGTCAGGGTGTTGAACGCAGTGCCGTCGCCCAGCGCGACGACGCCGCCGGTGCCGAGGGAGAGTGCACCGACATCACTGTCGCCGGTCAGTTGCCAATGGCCGCCATCGCCGATGGTCGCGGAGGTGACATTGTCGAAGCGGCCGTTGATACGGCCACCATTGAGCAGGGTCACATTCGCCTCCGCCATATCTTCCGCCACGACATTGCCGTTGACCACGGACGATTCAACCTGGAAGTTGGCAACGGATGCGTCGCCAGCGGTGAGTGCATTCCTGACCTCCAGAAGGTTGCCGTCCCCGCCGGCAAGTACTGACCCATTGCGCACCAGGATGTTGGCGTCCTGACGGGCCCCGCTCGTGAGCGTCTGCACAACAATTGCAGCACCAGACAGGCCTTGTACCGTTGAGCCGTCTATCACCACGGCGCGGCCGTCCGGCACCACGGTAGCGCTGGAGGAGATGAAGATTCCTGCATGCTCGCCAATCAGCGTGCTTGCGCCGGAAACCTCCACCTTGCCGCCGGCGTTCCAGATGGCATTGCCGCCGAATGGACCTGCTCCGATGCCGCGCACGGTCGATCCAACCACCGACAACGTGCTCTCGCCGCCCATCTGGATCGCGCCCAAGCCTGCGCCAGTGATGGTGCTGCTCTGGATGTCTGCATGCGAACCGGGATCCGCGGCGCCGGCGAGCGAGCCGAGACTGATGGCCGTGCGCGTCGCATGAGTGATCGTGCTACCTGAGATGTCTGCACGGGAGTCGATCAGCTGGATTGCCTCAGCGGCATAGCCTGCCTCCCCCTCCACTATCGCCCCCTGCAGGCTCACGGTGGAGCCCGCCCGGGCCTCGATGTTCAGCGTCCGTCCGTCGGGGGAGACAACGAGCGTGGAGTTGCGCTGGAGCAGCCATCGCTCGGGAGTGGCACCGGGCGCGACGCCCCGGGTCTCGTCGGGCGCAACGACACCGGCTCGAACAGAAGGAGACAGCAGCGCTATCAGCACTGCCGAGCTGAGGAGAGTCCTGGTGATTTCGAAGTGAGTGCGCACGTGAGTACCTTTTATTGGGGACCGCCGCTGAATGCTGAAACCAGCTTGCAGGCAAGGGTCCGGGAAGGCGGTCAACATAGAGGCCGCCTATCGGCCGGGCTATGCAACTAATACGAAAGCGCGTTCGTACACGTGGCCTGCTGGCCTTGCATTCAGTTTTCTCCGCAAGTGCGCTCACGGATGCGCCGAGCCATGTGAAGGCCGCGTGATTTCAGGGCTCGCCGTCGCGTCCGCCAACGCGATTCAATCTGCGGCGAAAGACGACGCGTCCTTCATGTGCACCTGCCCACATCATGGTTCCCTCAAAGGGAGAGCCAGCATGCCCAGGACGTATTTCTACGTGGTGGCTGTCCACAATGGATGGGCCCTGCGAGGCGGCGCCTTTGCCGGAAGGAACCTCTACGACTCGCGGGACCAGGCATTGCTGGAGGCGCGGCGGATGGCGATGGGGTTGTTCAGCGTATCCCAGCGCCCCACCGGCGTGCGCGTGCAGCTGGGGGTGGAGATGTGGGAGGAGATCGAGCTGTTTGGTGACGCTTGAGCGCTGGCGGCAGCTCCCACCCCGGGGCTATGGCTCTTGATCATCCTGGAGCGACTCACGGTAATAGACCGCTGTCCGTTGCCGGTGCAGCCGCGCCTCCATCAGCAGCTTGCCCTCCATTGGCAACAGACCTGCCTCCAGACCGCTGATGGTCACCGCGACGGAAACCAACCGGATGACCTCGAACTGGTCTCGCCCACATCGCGCGATGGCCTTGGCCTTCGCCTCCGTCAGGCTCTGGCAGATGACACAGAGGTGGGCATACGCCATCCGGGGCGGGCTGATGCGGGTCCGGATTTCGAAGACCAGCAGATAGGGATGGCTGCGCGGTTTGATTCAGGCGTCGACTCGGTCTCGGGCCACCGTGTCGATGGCGGCGGCGCAGGCGATAGGGAACGTGGTGTTGGCGTCCCGAACCTATCAGCACGCTGCACGCGCGGAAGCGTCCGCGTTCTCGAAAAGCGCCACCCGGTCTGCGCGATATTCCGTGTTGGGACACATGTCACAGGAATGCGCCATGCGCCCTTCAACTTGGCTTGCATGTGCGCTGCATCGACGGCTCGCTTCGGATCAAGCCGATGCTCAGCCGCGCAGCGTGGCGCCCCCGTCCACATAGAGATCGCTCATCGCGATATGGCCAGCCTGGTCAGAGAGCAGGAACATCACCCCGTTGGCGATGTCCTCCGGGCTGGCGAGCTTCTGCAGCGGTATGCCGGCCTTGTACGTCTCCGGACTGCCCTGGATCACCCGCTCGGCGCCCAGTTCGTCCACCCACATGCCGGTCTGCATCGGGGTCAGCGTCGAGCCCGGGGCGACGATGTTGCAGCGGATGCCCAGCGGCGCCAGCTCCAGGCCCAGGCAGCGGGTGAACATGGTCGAGGCGGCCTTGGAGGCGGCGTAGGCGGCCATGCCGTGGCGCGGGACGCCCGCGGCGTTGGAGCTGACCGTGACGATCGCGCCCCTGCGCCGCGGCGACATCACACGCGCCAGCGCACGGGAGACGTGGAAGACGCCATCCGTGTTGACCGCGAACACCCGGCGCCATTGCGCGTCGCCGGTGTCGACGACGGTGCCGGTCTGCAGCACGCCGGCGACGTTGATGCCGAACCCGATCGGCCCGAGCTGGGTTTCCACCCAGTCCACCAGTGCATCCACCGCAGCGGAGTCGGTCACGTCCAGTGCGCTGGCGTGCACGGTCGACTGCCCTGCCACGGCCACACGCTCGGGCGCCACTACGTCGGTCGCGACCACGATGCAGCCGCTGTCGCGCAGCTGCTCGACCAGCGCCGCCCCGATGCCGCCGCCCGCGCCGGTGACCAGTGCGATGGTGCCGTCGAATCCGGTGAGTTTCATGCTGATGTCCTGTGTAGGTCGTGCCGCCGAAGATGCGCATCCAGCCAGGGCGCGATCTGCGCCACGGCATCGCGGCCGGTGAGTTCGGCGTGCAGGTAGGGAAGCTCGATCGCCTCTACGTGGTCCGCATGGGTCTGCCACAACGCGGACTGCAGCTGTGGGCGGGCAACATGGTCGCGGCCGGCACGCACGTGCAGCAGCAGCCCGTCGTAGTGCGTGTGGTGATGGGCGCGGATCAGGCGGTTGGTGCCGGTGACGGCGCGGACCACGCCATCGAGGACGATATCCGGCAGGTTGCCCAGTGCGCTGTCACTGCGGCGCAGGAACGCCAGGATGCGGGCGCGGCTGTCCAGCTCGGGATGCGCCTCCGGGTCATGCCCGGCGATGGCGAGCAGGGCGCGCAGCGCGGCAATCGGGTCCGGCTCGGGTTCGGCCCGCCAGCACTCGCTGGGATAGGCATCGAGCAGCGCCAGTACGCCGACCTCGTGGCCGAGGCCACGCAGGTGCACCGCCATGGCCTGGGCGAGAATGCCGCCGACCGACCAGCCAAGCAGATGCACCGGCCCGGGCCGGCCCAATGCGAGGATGCGCTCCGCGTAGTCGGCCGCCAGCGCTTCGATGCTCGCCGGCAGCGGCTGGTTGGGATCGAGGACCGGCGACTGCAGGCCCTGCACCTCGCGCGCGGGTGAGAGTGCGCGGGCCAGGTCGCGGTAGTTCCAGGCGATGCCGCCGGCAGGATGAATCACATACAGCGGGGCCAGCGCCGCATCTCCGCTGGCCAGCCGGATCATCGGGGCGAGCCCATGGTCGGTGGCGGCCGGGGGTGCGTCGATACGGGCCGCGAGTGCGGCGACCGTCGGTGCCGCGAAGACCGCGCCCAGACCCAGCTCGCAGCGCCACCGCTGCTGGATCGCCAGCAGCAGGTGTACGGCGCTGAGGGAGTCGCCGCCCAGGGCGAAGAAATCGGCATCGGCACTGACCGGCGTGCTCAACCCCAGCGTCTCAGCGAACAGCGCGGCCAGCGCCTGCTCGGTCGCGGTGCGCGGCGCAACGCCCGAGACGGACGCCTGCGCCGGTGCGGGCAATGCGGCGCGATCCAGTTTGCCGTTGGCCGTGACCGGCCAGTGGTCCAGTTCCACGAAGGCAGCGGGCACCATGTAGTCCGGCAGCCGGTTGGCCAGATGAGCCCGCAGCGTCTCCAGCGACGGGCCACCCGCGTTGAGGTAGGCCACCAGCCGCGGCTCGCCGGGGCGGTCTTCGCGCAGCAGCACTTCCGCCCGGGTGACGCCCGGTGCCGAACGCAGTGCAGCGTCGATTTCGCCGAGCTCGATACGCAGGCCGCGCAGCTTGATCTGGTGGTCGCTGCGGCCGAGATACTCCACTGCCCCGTCTTCGCGCCAGCGCGCCACGTCGCCGGTGCGATACAGGCGCCCCCCGGCAACGAACGGATCGGGCAGGAAGCGCTCGGCGGTCAGATCGTCGCGCCCCAGATAGCCGCGTGCCAGCTGCACCCCGCCGAGATACAGATCGCCGGCGACGCCCGGCGGCAGCGGTTGCATGCCGGCATCGAGCACGTACAGGCGGGTGTTCCAGACCGGATGGCCGATCGGCACCGGTGCGGAGGTGTCGTCCTGGCTGGCGGGCCAGAAGCTGACATCCACGGCTGCCTCGGTGGGGCCATAGAGATTGTGCAGCTCGGCCTGGATCGTGGCATGGAAGCGGTCACGCAGCGCGGCATCCAGTGCCTCGCCACTGGTGAACACGCGGCGCAGCTGCAGCCCGCGCGCAGCCGGGGCGGCCAGGAACGCGGCCAGCATCGATGGCACGAAATGTAGGGTGGTGATCGCGTGCTGGCGGATCAGTGCGGCCAGCGCCAGCGGATCGCGATGCGCCTCGGGCGGGGCAACCACCAGGGTGGCGCCGCTGATCAGCGGCAGGAAGAACTCCCACACCGAGACATCGAAGGTAGCCGGGGTCTTCTGCAGGATGCGATCGTCCGGCTGGATCGCGTAATGCGCGCGCATCCACTCCAGCCGGTTGACGATGGCGCGGTGCTCGATCAGTACGCCCTTGGGCTCGCCGGTGGAGCCGGAGGTATAGATGACATAGGCCGCATCGTCCGGCTGCGGCACGGTGGCCAGCGCGGCGTCGTTGTGGCGCTGCCACTGGGCAGGCTCCAGCACGGGTGTGCCCGGAAACCGCGCGCGATCCTGTGCCAGCGCCAGCACACAGACCGGCTGCGCCGAGCGCAGGATCCGGGCCAGGCGCTCGTCCGGATGGGCCAGGTCCACCGGGAGGTACGCGCCACCGGCACGCAGCACGGCGACCAGGGTGATGATCAGCTCCAGTGAGCGCGGCAGCGCCACCACCACCCTCGCCTCGCGGCCCACGCCCTGGGCCTGCAGCTGCACGGCCAGCGCACGGCTGCGCTGCTCCAGTTCGGCGAAGCTCAGCTGATGCGCGCCGAAGACCACTGCGGTGGCCGCCGGCGTCGCTGCCATCCGTGCGGTGATCAGCGCGGCCAGGCTGAGCTCGGGCACCGGATGCGCCGTGGCGTTGATGTCATGCAGATAGCGCTGCGCTTCGGCGGGCGTGCACAGCGGCACCGAGGCGATCGTGCCGCCGTTGGCCTGTACGTCCAGCGCGGCCGACACGAAATGCAGCAGGCGCGCGGCATGCGCCTGCACCTGTGTGGGGGTGTACAGCGTGGGATTGGCCTCGATCTCCAGATCGAGCACGGCCGTGCCATCCCCGCGGAAGCCGAGCGTCACGTCATCGACTGGACCGGTGGAGAGCACCTCGAGCGTCGCAGTGACGCCGGCCAGCTGCAGCGGCCGATAGAACGGCTGCACATTGACCAGCGGACCGTGCAGGCGGCGCTGGCCGCCGATCAGCCCGAGGTCGCGCCGCAGCTGCTCACCCCGGTAGCGACCATGGCGCCGGCCCCGCATCAGGCGCATCGCGATATCGCGCACATACGCATCCACGCTGTCGTGCGTGGCCGCGACCCGCAGCGGCAGGACGTTCATCACCATCGCCGGGACGCGGGCGGAGACGCTGCCGAGGCGACCCATGAAGGGCACGCCGATCACCGCCTCCGCTTCGCCACTGATCCGGCGGCAGTACTCTGCGCCGAGCGCGGTCAGCAGGTCCGGCCAGGGCTGGCCGATCGCGGCCGCCGCCGTGTGCAGGCGCTCGCGCAAACTGGTGTCGATCGGCTGCACGTGGCGCAGCGCATCTGCTGCGGCCGGGGCCACGCCCGCCTGCAGCCCGGTGGCGGCCGGCGCGTCGGCCATGGCCTCGCGCCAATAAGCGGCATCGCGAGTGCGGCGCTCGCTGTCACGGTACTGGGTGTCTTCATCCAGCACGGGCAGCAACGGTGCCACCGCAGCCTGCTGCGGATGACCCGCATACAGCGCGCAGACGCGCTCGGTCAGCAGGCCCATGCCGTAGCCATCGGTGGCCAGGTGATGCACGCGCAGGTACCAGACGCTGCGCGCCGGGCCGAGCAGGAACAGGCGCTGTTGGCTGAGCCGATCGCGGGCGGGATCCACCGGGCTGAGCCGGTCGCGCTGCATGGCCTCGCGCGCGGCAGCGGCGGGGTCCGGCTGATCGGACAGATCCAGCACCTGCAACGTCGGCGTGTGCTGCGGGTCGATCCACTGGCCGGGCGCTCCCTGCGCGTCCTCGACGATGCGCAGTGCCAGCGCCTCCGCTTCCTGCGCGGCCTGATCGGCGGCACGCGCGAAGGCGGCGACATCCAGCTCACCCTCGATCCAGACGGCGTGGCCGGTGTTGAACGCGGGATTGTCCGGCGCCAGCCGCTGGGCACACCACAGGCCCGCCTGGGCCTCGCTCAGCCCGCGGACGAGGGGCCCGGCCGCGCCCGGCACCGCACGGGCATTCATGCGCTGGCCGCCGCCTCGGCCTGCAGCCGCTGCACCACGGTCCACCAGCCACCCAGCGTGGCGTGTTCGGCCAGATGACTGAATTCCAGCGGGATGCCGGTGTTGCCCCAGGCCAGTACCAGGCCGAGTACGCGCATCGAATCCAGCCCCAGGTCCATCAGGTTTTCATCGTCGTGGATGTCCTCGGGGGCTTCGCCGAGCATCCCGGCGACATCGGCGCGCATGCGCTCCAGGGTCAGTGCGGTCATGCCAGTGTCTCCAGCAGTTGATCGGTGGTCATCGGCACGCCACAGGTGCGGGCGATCCAGTGCAGGGCCAGGTCATGGTCGGCCCGCGAGAAATCGGCGACCGCGTCGGCGGCGATGAAACTCTCGATGTCGCGCTGGAAGCCTTCGGCGACCGTGGCGGTGCAGCCGATATGCGCGTACACGCCGGTGACCAGCAGCTGGTCGCGGCCGCGGGCGCGCATCATGGTGTCCAGATTGCTGCGCTGGAACGCGCTGTAGCGGTGTTTGACCAGTACATGGTCGCCCTCCACCGGGGCCACGGCCTCGATGATGGCTTCGTGTTCCTCGGTGGCGGACATGCCCGGGCCCCACAGATCGGCCTGCAGGCCACGATCACGCCGGTCCTGGTTGCCGCGCTGGGCGGTGTAGAACACCGGGATGCCACGCGCACGGCAGTGCGTGAGCAGGCGCGCGATGTTGGCGACGGCCGGGGCCAGCGGTGCCGCATCCGGCGCGAAGGCGGCCAGGAAGTAGCGCTGCATGTCATGCACCAGCAGCGCCACGCGTGCGGTGTCCGGTTGCCAGGCGCCACGCGGGGTGGGCAGCTCGGCCTGGGTGGGCAGCGGATACGGTTGAATCTTGGGCAGCGCCATCAGCGTGTTTCTCCTGTCTGTTGCATGAAACGTTCGCGCAGCTGGACACGCAGCTCGCGGCGGCTGATCTTGCCGACCGCGGTGGTGCCGAAGGCATCGACGAACACGATCTGGTCCGGCACTTTGAACGCGGCCAGGCCGCGGCTGCGGACCCAGGCCTTGAGGCTGGCGGCCTTGGTCGGCTCGCCCTGGGCAATGATGAAGGCGCAGCTGCGCTCACCCAGGTAGTCATCGGGGATCGAGACCACGGCGGCATCGAACACACTCGGGTGCGCCAGCAGGTGGTCCTCGATTTCTTCGGCGGAGATCTTTTCGCCGGCGCGGTTGATATGGTCGCTGGCCCTGCCCTGCACCACCAGATAGCCGCCCGGCAGCCGCTGGACCATGTCCCCGGTGCGGTAGAAGCCATCTTCGGTGAAGGCACGCGCATTGGCGGCCGGATCGTTGTGGTAGCCGCGGATGGTATACGGGCCGCGGGTGAGCAGATGCCCGGTTTCACCTTCCGCGACCGGGTTGCCGTGGTCATCGACCACCAGCACCTCGTCGTCTTCGCTGATCGGGCGGCCCTGGGTGGAGACGATGAGGTCGTCGCTGTCGTGCAGGCGCGTGTAGTTGACCAGGCCCTCGGCCATGCCGAACACCTGCTGCAGGGTGCAGCCCAGACCGGCGATGACGCGGCGCGCAGCTTCCGGCACCAGCTTGGCGCCGCCGACCTGCACCACCTGCAGGCTGGAGAGATCGTGGGCTGTGGTCGCGGCGGCCTGGGCCCACAGCAGCGCCAGCGGCGGCACCAGGCCGACACAGGTGACCCGCTCGCGCGCGATCAAGGGAAACGCGGCGTCCGGGCCCGCACCGGGGCTGAGCACCACGCGCCCCCCGGCGTACAGCGTGCCGAAGAACCCGGGCGAGCTCATCGGGAAATTGTGCGCGGCCGGCAGCGCGACCAGATAGACGCTGTCCCGGGTGATGCCGCAGATCGCGTTGCTGGCGCGGAACGAATACAGATAGTCATCGTGCGTGCGCGGGATCAGCTTGGACAGGCCGGTGCTGCCGCCGGAAATCTGCAGGAACGCGACCGACTGCGGGTCCGGATCGGCCGGCAGCTGTTCGAGGTCACCGGTCAGCGTGTCGAGCGCGGTGAACCCGGCCGCGTCACCGGCGATGATGACGTGCTGCACGTCCGGCACCTGCGCCTGCAGCTCGCGCGCCAGCGTGCGGTAGTCGAAGCCGTCATGGTTCGCGGCCGCGATGTACGCACTGGCTTCGGCCTTGCGCGCGAAATGCGTGACTTCGGTGATGCGGTGCGCGGGCAGCGCATACACGGGAATCAGGCCGGCACGGAACAGGCCGCAGACCACGGTGACGAACTCGGGCACGTTGCCGAGCTGGACCACCACCCGGTCACCCGGTGCCAAGCCCTGGGCCAGCAGGCCGGCGCCGATGCGGCCGGCCTCCTGCCACAGCTGCGCATAGGTCAGGCGCGTATCGCCACCGACCACGGCGATGTCACCGGCGAAGCGCTCGGCGCGCTCGCGCAGGAAACCCGGGAAGGTCTCGCCTCGCCAATGCCCGGCAGCGCGGTAGCGCGCGACCAGGGCCGGTGGCCAGACCTGGCGCAGCGGCACCCGGGAGGAAGAGAAGGATGCGTTCATGGACAGCTCCCGCACATCAGAAAGAACGAACGTCATGGACGCCGAGCGCGGTCAGCAGGGCCATGAACTTGGCAGCCGTTTCGGCTACCTCGAGATCGGGGTGTGAGTCCGCGACGATGCCGGCACCGGCATACAGGCGCACTTCGGTGCCCTGCACCCGTGCGCAGCGGATCGCCACGTACCAGTCGCCATCGCCCTGGGCATCGGTCCAGCCGACGGCGCCGGCGTAGAACCCCCGCGCGACCGGTTCGGCCCGGCGGATCAGCGCCAGCGCCTGCTGGCGCGGCGTACCGCACACCGCCGGGGTGGGATGCAGCAATGCGACCAGGGCGGCCGAGGACACCGAGGCGTCCTTCAACGTGCCATGGATGCGGGTACCGAGGTGCCACATGGTCGCGGTGGCATGCAGCGTCGGGCGCGGCTGCGCCTCGACGTGGTGGCACAGCGGGGCGAGCGCGGCGACGATGGCCTCGACCACGTGGCGGTGTTCGTCATGATCCTTGGCCGAGGCCAGGAGCGTTTCGGCGGCGCGCGCATCTTCGGCGGGATCGGCCGAACGACGGGCCGAACCCGCCAAGGGGTGCGACAGCACGCGGTCACCGCGCTTGGAGACCAGCAACTCTGGGGTCGCGCCGACCAGCCAGGCCGGGTCGGCCGCGCCCGCGGCGGGCACCGGCACCACGTAGGTGGCCACGCTGGGATCCTTGCCCAGACGCGCGGCCAGCACGCGCGGATGCAGCGGCTGCGCGGTGGTGACACGCAGGCTGCGCGCCAGCACGACTTTCTCCAGCGGACTGTCGCTGCGCTGCAGTTCGGTGACGGCCGTTGCCACTGCCTGCGCATACGCATCCGCAGACGGTTCAGCGACCACATCACCGACCAGCGTTGGCGTTTCCACACGGACTACCGTGGGCTGGCCGGACACCTGGTCCGGCTGATACAGCGCATCGCCCTGCTCGGGATCGAACGGCACCGCACCCACCAGCAAGCGCGGGCCGGAGCGCGGCGCGGCGAAGAACGCAGCGACGCGCTCGGCCAGCGTGGCGGTGGCGCCGGACGGCAGCCGCGCACGCACACCCTGCGCTTCCATCGCCTGCTGCGGGCTGCGCAGCAGGAAGTACGGCGCATCGGCGGCGTCGATGGCGGTGGTGTCGGTCATCTCTTCAGCTATTCCGCGGGCGAGCATCTCGTTCATGCCGCACCCCGCTCGCGGTGCACCGCTGCGGAGATGGCCAGGATCAGCAGCACCACGCCGACTAGCAGGTACGGCGCGCTCGGCGACCAGCGGTACAGCAGCGTGCCGATCATCGGCCCGACCACCATGCCCATGCCCTGCACCGACGCGACCGTGCCCGCGGCGGCGCCCTGCTCGTGAGCCTCCACCGAATCGGCGGCCAGCGCCTGGAAATTGGGGAACACGAAGCCCATGCCGAACGCCGCGAACGCATAGCTGGCCAGCAGCTGCCACGGCACGCTGACCAGCGCGACCGACGCAAAGCCCACCCCGGAGATCAGTGCGCCGACCAGGATCCAGCGCGTCGGGCGGATGTCCTTGAGCTTCATCACCAGGCCCTGCGCGAAGATCAGGCCCACGCCGACGGCAGTCAGGGCCAGCCCGGCGATGCGCGCGCCGTCTGCCGGCGACAGGCGCAGGCGGTCGATCGCGAAGAAGCCGACCGTCACCTGCGCGATGGTGACCGAGATCATCGCGGCGAACACCGCCAGCAGCGGCAGGCGCAGGCGTGCATCGCCGAGCCCGAGCGTCGGCTTGGGGCCGGTAGGCGTCGGCGCGACGGGGGGCGTATTCGGCAGCCGCCACCAGATCATCAGCAGCGACAGCAACGGCAACAACGCCGCCACATACAGCGTGAGCGAGAGATTCTTGTAAGCGATCCAACCGGCGGCGGCCGGGCCCAGCACCATGCCCAGTGCGTTGGCGGTGCCGAGCTTGGCCATGACGCTGCCGCGCTGCCCCGGGGCCGCCTGATCGGCAATGATGGCCGCGGCGGTCGGTGGCACGGCGGCATAGAACAGCCCGACCAGGGCACGCGTGCCGACCAGGACCAGCACGGAGAGCCAGATCGCCGGCGGTGAGGTCAGCGCCACATCGACGAACACCGCCAGCGCCACGTAGATCACCGCATAGGCCGCCAAGGCGATCAGCAGCACGCGCTTGCGGCCGATGCGATCGCTGAGCGCGCCCCATCGGCGTGCCGACAGCATCCACAACACACCCGCCGCCGTGACTGACAGGCCGGCGTGCCACTCGGCCAGGCCGAGCACCCGCACCACCGGGCCGATCACGGACACGAACGCCATCATCGCCATGGTGCCGAGCAAGGCGGCGGATACGAGGGCGGGCAAACCGGAAACGACAGGACGTGAAGACATTGAACACCACAGCCAATAAAAAGTTGAACCACGCGGTGCGCCAACGCGCGCGCGGTTCTGCCATCCGGTTGCGAACGCATCACCGCCCTGTGATCCATCAAATGATAACGGCTCGCATTTGCGTTTGATAGTGCAGGCTGTACCGGATGTTCATCTGCATGCCGGCCCGCCCCTGCGACAAAAAAGCACTACATCTTCGGTTGACGATCCACTCCAACCCCACTATGTTGTGTCCATCGGCTCCCCGCTTCCGCCAGGCCCGGTGCACCGTCTCGACGCCGCGTTGCTCTTGAACGCCCCGTCGTACCACCTGACCGGCGCCTGGAAGCAAGGCCCGTCGCCACCGATGTGAGCCTCTGGCGACGTATTCCTGCACACGCAGGGCCTGCCCACCCAACACGCCTTCTGTCCGGCTGCCGCTCGGCTCTGCCGCGCCGCCTGCTGGGCACTGCGCCATGCAAGGAGATCGCATGAACATCGACGACACCGTCGCCTCGACCCTCACCCCGCCCACCGATACCGCCTTTGATGCGGCCACCGCCAATGAAACGCTGTGGATCACCAAGGAAGGCGGCAACCGGCGCATGCCGTTCGACCAGGGGCGACTGGAGCGGACCGTGCACAGCGTGCACGCCGAGTTCCCGCAGCTGGACGTGGGCGACTACCTGCGCAGCGTGCTCGGGCAGATCGCACGCAGGCAACAGCTCAGCGCCGATGAGATGGTGGACCTGCTGATCCGCGAGGCGGAATCGCGCATCGATCTCACCGCGCCCGACTGGGAACACTTCGCCGCCCGGCTCTACCTGCGCCGCCTGTACAAGCGCGCCAGCAAGAACCGCTTCTACGATGCCACGCTGAAGTACGGCTCCTACGTGGGTCTGCAGGAGAGCCTGGCCGATCGCAACGTGTACTCGATCGATATCCTCAAGGCCTATTCCAAGGACGAACTGGAGGAAGCCGGGCAGATGATCGAGCCCGAGCGCGACACCCTGTTCGCCTACAACGGCCTGTATCTGCTGGCCACCCGCTATCTCGCCACCGATCATTCGCGTGCGGTGTATGAGCTGCCGCAGGAACGCTGGCTGACCATCGCGCTGTACCTGATGCAGCACGAACACGAGCACGGCGAGCGCTCACGGCGGCGGCGCATGCTGCTGGTGCGCGAGGCGTACTGGGCGCTGTCCAACCTGTACATGACGGTGGCGACGCCGACGCTGGCCAATGCCGGCAAGGTGGGCGGCCAGCTGTCGTCGTGCTTCATCGATACGGTGGACGACAGCCTGCAGGGCATCTACGACTCCAACACCGACGTGGCGCGCGTCTCCAAACACGGCGGTGGCGTGGGCGCCTATCTGGGGTATGTGCGCTCCGCCGGTTCTTCGATCCGAGGCGTGGCGAACTCCTCCGGCGGCGTGGTGCCGTGGATCAAGCAGCTCAACAACACCGCGGTAAGCGTGGATCAGCTGGGCCAGCGCAAGGGCGCGATCGCGGTGTACCTGGATGTCTGGCACCGCGACATCGAAGCCTTCCTCGATCTGCGCCTGAACAACGGCGACCAGCGCCTACGCGCGCACGATGTGTTCACCTCGGTGTGCCTGCCGGACCTGTTCATGGAGGCGGTCGAGCGGCGGGGTGACTGGTATCTGTTCGATCCGTATGAGGTGAAGCGGATCAAGGGTTGGTACCTGCAGGACTTCCACGATGAGCAGCGCGGCCAGGGCAGCTTCCGTGAGAAGTACGAGGAAGTGGTGGCCGACGAGCGCATCAGCCGGCGCACGATCAAGGCCATCGACCTGTTCAAGCGGATCATGGTCAGCCAGCTGGAGACCGGCAATCCCTTCATGTTCTACCGGGATGAAGTGAACCGGATGAACCCGAACAAGCATGCCGGCAGCATCTACTCCAGCAACCTGTGCACGGAGATCCTGCAGAACATGAGCCCCACCCGCATGATCCAGGAGATGATCAGCGGCGACCAGATCGTGACGACCAAACAGGCCGGCGATTTCGTGGTGTGCAACCTGTCCTCGATCAACCTGGGCCGCGCGGTCACGGCCGCCCCGGACCTGCTGACCACCGACGTGCTGGAGCGCCTGGTGCCGATCCAGGTGCGGATGCTGGACAACGTGATCGACCTCAACCAGCTGCCGGTGCCGCAGGCGACCATCACCAACCGCAAGTACCGCGCGATCGGCCTGGGCACGTTCGGCTGGCATCACCTGCTGGCCCTGCAGCAGATCGAGTGGAACTCGACCCAGGCAGAGGACTATGCGGACAGCCTGTACGAGCGCATCAACTACCTGACCATCCAGGCCAGCATGACGTTGGCCAAGGAAAAGGGCCGCTACAGCGCCTTCGTCGGCAGCGACTGGCAGAACGGCGAGTACTTCCGTGCCCGGGGCTACGTCAGCCCGGCCTGGCGCGAACTGGCGGCGCAGGTGGGGGTCAACGGCCTGCGCAATGGCTGGCTGATGGCGGTCGCCCCGAACATGAGCACCGCCCAGATCGCCGGCTCCACGGCCTCGATCGACCCGGTATACGGCGCGTTCTACTACGAAGAAAAGAAGGACTTCCGCCGCCCGGTCGCCGCACCGGGGCTGTCACTGGACACCTACCCGTACTACGAGAAAGGCGCGTACCGGGTGGACCAGTTCGCCAGCATCCGCCAGAACGCCCGTCGCCAGCGCCATGTGGACCAGTCGATCAGCTTCAACCTCTACGTGCCCAGCACCATCCGCGCCAGCACCCTGCTCGCGCTGCACATGAGCGCCTGGCGCGAGGGCCTGAAGACGACCTACTACGTGCGCTCGAACGACATCGACATAAGCGAGTGCGAATGGTGTGGTAGCTGACGACCGTTGGTCGTCAGCCCCGCACCGCCGCACCGCCCGCAAAGAACCAAGGACACACCCCATGGCCATCCCCCTCGAACGCATCAAGATCCTCGAACCGCGCCACCCCAACCGCTCCACCGGCATCATCAACGGCCGCACCAGCGGCATCCTCAACTGGAACGACATCCCCTACCCATCCTTCTACCGGGCGTACAAGGAGCTCTCGACCAACTTCTGGATTCCCGACGAAGTCGACATGAAGGGCGACGCACGCCAGTACGGTGAGCTCAACGCCCGCGAGAAGAACGCCTACGACTCCATCATCGGCCTGCTCGCCACGCTGGACTCGCCGCAGACGCGCTTCATCTACAACGTCGCCGAGTACATTACCGATCCCGCCGCGCACGCCAATGCCGCGATCATCGGCCAGCAGGAGGTGATCCACAACGAGAGCTACAGCTACGTGCTGGCCTCCATCGCCGGCCTGGCCGACCAGAACCGCGTCTTCGAGATCGCCCGCACCCACCCGACCATCCTCGCCCGCAACGCGCCAATCATGCAGTCCTACGACGACTTCATGCGCGAGAAGACCGCCGAGACGCTGATCCGTGCGCTGATCCAGTCCTCGATCCTGGAAGGCATCAACTTCTATTCCGGGTTCGCGTTCTTCTACAACCTGGTCCGCCAGAATCGCATGACCGGCACCGGCAAGATCATCAGCTTCATCAACCGCGACGAGCTGGCCCACACCAAGTTCATCAGCGAACTGATCCGCGCGATCATCGGCGAGAACCCGGCCCTGCAGGGCGAGCAGCTGACCGCCTATGTGCATGAAGCCTTCGAGCACGCCATCCAGCTGGAGACGCGCTGGACCGGTGAAGTGCTCGATGGCATCGACGGCATCGACGTGGACGAGATGATCCGCTACGTGAAGTACCGCGCCAACAAGATGGCCGGCATGCTCGGCATCGAGAAACTGTACAGCGAGACCAACGTCAACGTGATGCCGTGGATCAAGGCGTACGCCGACAATTTCACCGAAACCAAGACCGACTTCTTTGAGATGCGCAACGCCAGCTACAAGAAGACCAATTCGGACAATGGCTTCGACGATCTATAAGGCGCCCGGGCAGATGCAGATCCTGCTGGCTTTCGCCTCGCTGAGCGGCAACACCCGGGAGGTGGCGACGCTGATCCGGGCGCGCTGCGAAGCGCTGGGGCATCACGTGGACTGGCTCGACGTCGATGCCGGCGACGTGGCCGCCGTACTGGCGGACGCGGCACCGACCCTCTGCCTGCTCGGTTCCTGGACCGACAACGCCGGGCGTACCCCGTCGGAAATGAAGGACTGCGTCGCCGCGCTGCGTGACCGCTTCGGATTGCCGCTGCCGTTCCCGGTGGCGGTGTTCGGCACCGGCGAGACCCAATGGGGCGAGGAGTACTACTGCGGCGCCGCGCATCGGCTGGCGCGGTTCTTCACCTCGCGCTGCCCGGTGCTCGAAATCGAGCAGATGCCGCACGGCGCCGAGGATACCCACGCCATCCACCACTGGACCGACACCGTGTTGGCCCCTACCACGAGCACGACGACATGCTGACCCTGCACGCCCAGACCCCCGAGGATTACCACGCCGCCCTGCGCGAACATCCCGCCCTGCTGGTGGACTTCCACAAGGACGACTGCCCGGGATGCCGGATGCTGGAGATGTCGCTGGCAAGTGTTGCCGGCGCGATTCAAGACGCTGGCATGACCCTGCTGAAGGTGAGACTCGAAACGGTTGGAGAGGGATTGTTCCGCGAGCTCGGGCTGCGCCAGACCCCCACGTTGCTGGTGGTCCGCGACGGTCACGAAACCGCGCGGCTGGCGGGATTCCAGTCGCCGAAGCAGATTCTCGGCGTGCTCGGCGCTGGGTGACGCGCGCAGGGGATCGTCTGGTGCGGGCTTCAGCGCGTGCGTGCGATCGGCGCCGACAACAGCCCGCGACGCTTGAACCACCACTCCAGCGGCAGCGTGACCAGCGGCGGGACCGCCGCGGCCAGCGCCAGCAGTGCCGCCCACCAGGGCCAGCGCAGACGGATGGCGGCGAGCACCGAGACGACCACATAGACCATGAAGGCCACGCCGTGCACGGGCCCGAAGAGCTTGACCCCGACCGGCGTCGGATCGGCCGCCTGGTACTTGAAGTACATGCCGATCAACAGGCCGGCCCAGGTCAAGGCTTCAACGAAGGCGACCGTGGCGAATACGCGGCCCATAGGGCTGATTGGCGACGCATGCTTCAAGAGAGGCTCGGGGTCGTAACGGAAAGGACCCGCATCATAGCCAGTGACGGCGAGTGATGCGAATCATTCTCAGCCATGCTCGAGGGCGTCACGACCAACGGTCGTGACCCACCGTTTAGGGCGTGGCCCACCGTTTAGGTCGTGCCCCACCGATGTCGACGCGGGCGGTCGCAGCGCCGCCGCAAGACCTTCAGACAAACATGCCGCCCGATGCCTCCACCCGCTGCGCGTTGACCCATGCGGTCTGCGGCGACAGCAGTGCGACCGCCACCGGGCCGATGTCATCGGGCTTGCCCGGCCGGCCCATTGCGGTGATCGAGGACACCATCGCGTTGACCTGCGCATCGTCGCGCACGCGGCCGCCACCGAAGTCGGTTTCGATCGCGCCCGGTGCGAGTGTGTTGGCGCTGATGCCACGTGCGCCAAGCTCCTTCGCGAGGTAGCGGGTGAACACTTCGATGCCGCCCTTCATCATCGCGTAGGCCGAGCTGCCCGGCAGCGAGAAGCGCGCCAGTCCGCTGGAGACGTTGAGGATGCGGCCGCCGTCGGCGAGCAGCGGCAACAACGCCTGCGTCAGGAAGTACGGGCCCTTCAGATGCACGGCGACCAGCGCGTCGAACTGCGCGACCGTGGTGTCGGCAATCATCGCGTGCAGCCCTTCGCCGGCGTTGTTGAGCAGACCCTGCAGGTGGGTCTCGCCCCACCCGTCCAGCACGGTGCGGACCTGGCCGGCGAAGGCAGCAAACCCGGCGCTGTCGGCCATGTCCAGCGGAACGGCCGCAGCGCGACGCCCCAGCGCCTCGATCTGGGTGACAACTTGCTGGGCGGCCTCGGCCTGGCTGCGGTAGGTGAGCACGATGTCCGCGCCATCGGCGGCCAGCGCGAGGGCGGCATTGCGGCCGAGGCCACGGCTGCCGCCGGTGATCAGAACGATTCGGCGTGCGTTGCGCATGTCAGTCACCTGCTTGGATAAGGGAGGTCAGCGTATTGGCATTGCAGACCGGCATAAATCAGCGGATGCTGATTTGACTGTCCATACTTCGCAAACAATCCATGGATCGCCTCGATCAACTGCGCTGCTTCCTCCGGGTTGCCGAACTGGGCTCGTTCACCGGCGCGGCCGACAGCCTCGGCCTGCCCAAGGCCAGTGTGTCCCTCGCCGTGCAACGGCTGGAAGCGGAAGTGGGCGTGCAGCTGCTGCACCGGACCACGCGCCGGGTGCAGCTAACCGCCGATGGCGCCCAGTTCCAGGCGCGCGCGCACGATCTGCTGCACGAGATGGACGACCTGCAGGGCATGTTCCGGATCGATACCAGCCAGTTGAAGGGCCGCCTGCGCGTGGACATGTCCAGTGGGCTGGCCAGGCAACTGGTGATTCCTCAGCTGCCGGATTTCCTGGCCCGGCATCCGGGGGTGGAGATCGAGCTGAGCGGTACCGACCGCCGCGTCGATCTGATCCGCGAAGGCTTCGACTGCGTGCTGCGGGTCGGCCCGCTGGATGACAACACGCTGGTCGCCCGCCCACTCGGGCATCTGCCGATCATCAACTGCGCCAGCCCAGCGTATCTGGCCGCGCGCGGTACACCCACGACGCTGGACGACCTGGCCGGCCACGCCCTGATCCACTACGTCGGCACCCTGGGCCAGCGCTCGCCCGGGTTCGAGTACCCCGACGGTGAGGTCTATCGCAGCCTGCCGATGGGGGGCGCGGTGACGGTCAACAGCGGCGATGGATACACCGCGGCGGCGCTGGCCGGGCTGGGCATCATCCAGGTGCCACGACTGGGCGTCCGCCAGGCCCTGGCGGCGGGCACGCTGGTGGAGATTCTCACCGGGGTGAAGGCCGAGCCCATGCCGGTCACGCTGCTGTATGCCCAGCGCCGTCATCTGCCGCGCCGGGTGGCCGCGTTCATGGATTGGGCGGCGGCGGTGATCCGGCCGGAGCTGTTGCCGATGGCATGAGCGGGAGGCACGAGTGCCAGCTGAACGATCCAGCAGATATCGGCATATACGTGCATATTTAAGCAGACAAAGCGGCAGACTCTGCTACAGTGCGGACCACATACAGGCACTCCAACGCACATAGCTGCACATTCATGCAGCGCGATGGATTGCCTCCGCCCTGACCCGAGGTTACCCATGACCACCCAGGACGCCCTGCCGGGCGAACGCCAACAGACCATCCTGCGCCTGCTGCGCGAACACGGCCGCGTGATGTCGGCGCAGCTCGCCGTCGAGCTGCAGGTCTCGGAAGACTCGATCCGCCGCGACCTGCGCGAGCTGGCCGCGCAGGGCCTGTGCCGCAAGGTACATGGCGGTGCGCTGCCGGCGACCCCGACGTTCCCGGCGCTGGCCGAGCGCCACGAAAAGGACCACGAGCGCAAGCGCGCCCTGGGGCGTATCGCGGCCGCCCAGGTGCTGCCCGGCGAGCTGGTCTTCCTCGACGCCGGCTCGACCAACACGGCGTTCGCCACCTGCCTGCCCGAGCATCAGGGCATTCGCGTGGTGACCAACGCCCCGGATATCGCGCTGGCGTTGATGAGCCGCCCGGGCATCGAGGTCACGCTGATCGGCGGCCGCATGGACCCGCGCATCGGCGCGACCGTGGGCGCGCAGGCACTGGACGCGATCCGTGCATTGCGCGTGGACGTGTGCTTTGTCGGCACCTGCGCGGTGGATGCCGAGGCGGGCATCTGGGCGGTGGATGGCGAGGAGGCGACACTCAAGCGCGCCCTGATTGCCGCCAGCAGCCGCTGCGTGGTCGTCGCCACCAACGACAAGCTGGGCGCGCAGGCCGCGCACCGGATCGGCGATGTGGACCAGATCGACCTGCTGGTCGTGGAAGCGGACGCGCCAGCGGCACAGGTCGCGGCGTTCGAGCGCCGCGGTGTCTCCCTCCAGCACGCCGCGCAGCACTGAGGTCCGGAATCCATGTCGACGCTTTCTGCTTCTTCGTCCCTCCTCGCCCGTGGCCAGCAGCACGCCACCCGCGCCGCCTTCTTCCTGCCCGGCTTCGCCACCGCCGCCTGGGCGCCGCTGGTGCCGTTCGCCAAGAACCGCACGGGCCTGGATGAAGGCTCGCTGGGCCTGGTGCTGCTGTGCCTGGGCGCCGGTTCACTGCTGGCGATGCCGATCGCCGGGATGCTCGCCGCACGCCACGGCTGCCGTGCGGTGATGATCGCCACGCTGGTGATGGTGATCGCCACCCTGCCCCTGCTCGCCATCGCGCCCTCGCCGCTGACGTTGGGGGCGGTGCTGTTCGTGTTCGGTGCCGGCGTGGGCGCCTGCGATTGCGTGATGAACATGCAGGCGATCATGGTCGAGCGCGACAGCGGCCGGCCGATGATGTCCGGCTTCCACGCCTTCTACAGCATCGGCGGCGCGGTCGGTGCCGGCGCGATGACCGGCCTGCTTGCGGTCCACCTGCCGCCGTGGCTGGTGTGCCTGCTGGCCTCGGCGGTGATGGCGGCGCTGCTGGCGATCTCGCTGCCGTACTGGCGGACCGACAAGGCCCCCAGCGATGCGCCGATGTTCGCGGTGCCGCACGGGGTGGTGCTGGCGATCGGCGTGCTGTGTTTCGTGGCGTTCCTGGCCGAGGGCTCGGTGCTCGACTGGAGCGCGGTGTTCCTGCATGAAGTGCAGCAGGTCGACCCCTCCCGCGCCGGCCTGGGGTATCTGGCCTTCGCCATCGCGATGACCGTGACCCGGCTGGTCGGCGACGGCGTCGTGGCCCGGCTCGGCCGCCACCGTTCGATCCTGATCGGCAGCCTGGTGGCGGCGTCGGGCTTCGCCCTGGCGACGTTTGCGACCTGGATGCCGCTGGCCCTGTGCGGGTATGCGTTGGTCGGCCTCGGCTGCGCGAACATCGTCCCGGCGCTGTTCTCGATGGCGGGCAACCAGAAGGTCATGCCGGAAAGCCTGGCCATCCCGGCAATCACCACGCTCGGCTATGCAGGCGTGTTGGCCGGCCCGGCGCTGATCGGTTTCGTTGCGCAGGCCAGCAGCCTGGTGTTCGCCTTCAGCGCGGTGGCGGTGACGCTGGTGCTGGTGGGGCTGTGCGCGCGGTGGGTGAAGGCCTGACGGGCGTGCCGGACGATGGCGTTACCATCGGTCCACTGCCCACCGGATGCGCACCATGACGGCCCTGCCCTTCGATCCCCGCCCGCGCCGCGCGGCCTTCCGCGCACTGCATGAGGACGGCTGCTTCGTGCTGCCCAATCCGTGGGATGCCGGCAGCGCACGCTACCTGCACAGCCTCGGCTTCCATGCGCTGGCCTCGACCAGCTCCGGCTATGCGTGGAGCCAGGCGCAGGCCGATGGCACGCTGACCCTGGACGAAACGCTCGCGCATCTGCACAGCGTGGCCGCCGCGACCCCGCTCCCCTTGAATGCCGATTTCGGCGATGGCTTCGGCACGCTGGAGGATGTCGGCAGCAACGTCACCCGCGCCATCGCCACCGGGGTGGCGGGCATTTCCATCGAAGACGCCGGCCCCGATCCCGCCCATCCGCTGCGCACGCTGGAGGATGCCGTCGCACGGGTACGGGCCGCACGCCGTGCGATCGACGCATCCGGCGAGGACGTGCTGTTGATCGGCCGCGCCGAGAACTTCTTCGTCGGCCGCCCGGATCTGGACGATGCAATCACCCGCCTGCGGGCCTATGCCGACGCCGGCGCGGACTGTCTTTACGCGCCGGGCATCAGCACCCGCGAACAGATCGAGGCCGTCGTGGCTGCGGTGGCGCCGCGTCCGGTCAACCTGCTGGTCGGCAGCGCACTGCCCTTCACCCTGCAGGACATCGCCGGCATGGGCGTGCGCCGGGTCAGCGTGGGCGGTGCGATGGCGCGTACGGCCTGGGGCGGCATGATGCGCGCCTCGCAGTTGCTGATGGACGAGGGCCGCTTCGACGGGTTCGCCGACGCGGCCTCCGGGGCGGTGTTGAATCAGTTGTTCCGCTGATCAAACTCAGTGGCTGGACAGCACCACCACCGCACCGGTGACCAGCGCGATCCCCACCCAGCCGATCGGGCGGAGGCGGTTGCCGAACAGCACGCGCCCGCAGAGGGCCGTGCCGATCACCCCGATGGCGCCCCACATCGCATAGGCCGTGGCCAGGTCCATGGTCTTGACCGCCTGGCCGAGCAACGCGAAGGCAATCCAGACCAGCCCGATCGCGGCAACGCCCCACGCCGGCTTACGGAAGCCATCGGACTTGGCGACCATCATGTTGGCGGCGATGTCGATCAGCGCCGAGCACAGCACGAACAGGAACGCAGTGAGATTCATGACGTGTGCTCCTCACCGAGGGTGACGCAGACGATGCCGGCCGCCGCCATCACCAGCCCGATCATCTGCTGCACCGAGAGGCTGTCCTTGAACACGAACATGCCGACCAGCGTGAGCAGGGTCAGGCCGAGGCCCTCCCACACCGCGTAGGCCACACCGACCGCGATGCCGCGCACCGACAGTGCCAGGAAGTAATACGAAATGGCCAGGGCAACGGCCATCACGACATAGCCGAGATGGCCGCCATGACGGGCGGCATCGGCCATGAACGAGGTACCGACCACTTCGGCGACGATCGCCACGGTCAGGCAGGCCCAGGCGATCAGACCGCCACGGGCACGGGATTGCGAATGCACCTGTGTGTGCATGGAAAGCTCCTTGATTGCGGCCGGGGATGACACCCGAGCGGCGCCCACATTATCATCGCCTTTTCCATCACTCCAAAGATGGAATCCATCGACAAAGGCGATACATCCATGCGCTACGGCCCCGAATCCCTGCACGCCTTCGTCGAAGCCTCCGCACTCGGCTCGTTCTCCGCCGCCGCCCGCCGCCTGAAGAAGACCCAATCGACCATCAGCACCGCGATCGCCACGCTGGAGGCCGACCTGGGCCTCACCCTGTTCGATCGCAGCGGCCGCTATCCGGTCCTGACCGAAGACGGGCGCAAAGTGCTGGGCCATGCGCAGGAAATCCTCGCCGCCGCCGATCGCCTGGAGCAGCTCAGCATCCGGCTGGCCGACGAGGTCGAGCCGCGCCTCAGCCTGGTGTTCTCGGATATCTACCAGCTCAACCCCGACCAGCATCTGCTGCGCCGGTTCGAGCAGCGCTTCCCGGATATCGAGCTGGAATGGCTGGACGCCGAAGGCAGCGACGTGTTGGACGTGGTGCAACGTGGGCGCGCCCATCTCGGGCTGATCCCGCACCAGCCGGCGTACCCGTCCGAACTGGCGGTGCGCGCCCTGCCCCTGCGCGCGGACATGGCCATCTTCGTCGCCACCGGCCACCCGCTGGCGGCGCTGCCTGCGCCCGACGAATCGCATCTGGCCAGCCACCGCGAGATCTGCCTGAGCGGCGATGCCGCACGCGAGGGCCATGCACGCGGCCGCACCTGGTCGGCGTCGGATTACCTGATGGTGCTGGAGATGGCCGAGGACGGGTTCGGCTGGGCGGCGTTGCCGCGCTCGCTGGTGACGCGCTATGGCCGGGGCATGCTGATCGAACTGCCGTTGCCCGGCTGGCCGCGGCTGGTCTCCACCGATGCGGTATGGCACAAGGGGACGCCGCTGGGGCCGGCGGCGCTGTGGCTGCTGGATCAATTCCTGCTGCCGGCCCCCTGACGCGCGCCCTCAGGACGCGGCCTGCTCCCTGCGCTGCAACGCCGCCAGGGCGAGCAGCACGATGACGGCCATCCCCAGCGGGAATACGATCAGCGGCCACGCCGAGTCCCCGGGCAACGCCAGCACCACTGCGGTGCCGGCTACACCCACCAGCAGGCTCTCCACGCAGAAGTACACCGCGACAGCCAGGCCCGCCATGTCGTCGAACGCCTTCAACGCCCCATTGGCGGTCACCGCCACAGTGACCACGATGCCGACGGCCGACACCCACATCGGCAGGATGAACGTCACGAATGACGGCCGATCCAACCACTGTCCGGCGACGAGCAGGACCGCACCCATGACCAGCAGTCCCATGCCACGCGCCAGGCAGCCGCCCTCGCCCCAGCGCATCACGCCACGACGGACCCAGCGGGTGGTGACCACCATCACCAACGCCACCGTGGCGAACGCCAGGCTGAAGGCCAGCGGTGCGTAGCCCGCGCGCTCGATGAGAACACGCGGCGCGGTGGAGAAGAACACGAAGAACGTGCCCATCGCGGCACTGAAGCCCAGCGTGTAGGTCCAGAACCGCAGGCTGCGCAACACCCGCCCGACGTGTCGCGGCGACGCATCGGCCCGACTGGGGCGGGTTTCATGCCAGCCACGTGCTGCATTCGCCAGCGCAAGTGACGCAACCAACCCCAGAGCGATGAAAATCGCGCGCCAGCCCCACCCCCCGGCAAGCAGCGCGCCGAGAATCGGTCCCAACGCCGGGACGAAGGCAAGCATCGCGCTGAACACGGCGTAGATCGTCGTCCCTTCTTCACGATGGGCGTAGACGTCGCGCACGGTGGCAAAGGTCGCGACCAGCATCGCGGAGGCGCCCAGTGCCTGCAGCACGCGGAACATGATGAACATCGGCACGTCCGAGGAGGCGGCCATGCTGATCGAGGCGACTGCGAACAATCCTCCTCCTCCAAGAAGGACCGGGCGCCGGCCGAGCCGGTCGGCCAGCGGGCCGAACAGCAGTTGCCCCACGCCCAGCAGCACCATGTAGACACTCAGGGTGAGCTGGATGACTGCCGGCGTGGTGCCGAGCACCCTCGGCATCTCGGGTACGACGGGGAGATAGATATCCATCGCCAGCGAGGCCAGGATATCGAACGGTGCCATCAGCCGAAGCGCTGCAGGCAGGGAGTGGGTCCAGACAGGATTTCGAGCAGACATGCGTAAACCTCCGCGCAGTGAAGAACACAGCGCAGCGTCTGTCCTATCAGGCAATGCCGTTCGACAGAGCGCCGCAACAACGACCAGGGTTGTTGCGGCTTACTCGTCCGAGGACTTGGCGTTTCCCATGCAGTTACTCCCAGGCCGGATCAGCGGCCGACTGGATGTGCGATAGCGTAATCGATCGCCGCGCAGATCGCCGCCACCTGGGCGTCGTTGCACTGCTGTGGCGTGGCACGCGGGCTGTCCGGGTACACCTCGGTGGTGGTGGTATACCTCGCGCCACTGACACTGGCGCACAGGCCCAGTTTCTCCAGCGGATACTCGATCACCCCCGGCGCCACCACCGGCGAGCCGATGATCTCGCCCTTGTCGTCGGCCGGGGCGATATGGGTCACCCGCTCGACCGCCGCATTGACCGCGGTCTGGAACGCGGGCTGCGGGTTCTCACCGTCATCGACCAGATAGAAACCATCGGGAATCAGCCCCGGTTCGAACGGCTTGCCGTCGCGTGCGGCCAGGGCCGGGCGGAATTCGGTCTCATCCGTGTCGGTGGTTTCGTGCAGGTCGATGTGCATCGCGATGCTGCCGCGCAGCGGTGCGACCAAGGACATCAGCGCTGCGGATTCGGCCGCCGGGCTGTTGGCCATGAACGAGCGGTTCGGATCGATCGCATCGGCGTTCCAGCGCTGGATGCGCTCGTAACCCCAGGGGCTGACGCAGGGCACCACCAGCAGATTGGAGCGGCCGGCATACTCCCCTGCGCGGGTCTGCAGGAACTGCAGAGCGCCCTGCACGCCACTGGTTTCGTAACCATGAATACCGCCGGTGACCAGCATCGTCGGCAGCGCCGAATTCCAGTCGCGGCTGCGCACCGCGAACAGAGGGTACTGGTCCGGCGCGTAGTCCAGCGTGCCGTACTGGCTCACATCGAAGTGGCTGCGCAGGGCCTCGACGGCTGGCAGCACGTCCTCAGCATAGCGCCGCTGCGGCACCTGGCGGGCACGCCACTGCGCCTTCTCCGCTGCGCCCCACGGCTGGCCGGGGGTGCCGATGGGATAGAAGGAAGCGTCGTTCATGGCGTGCTCGTCTGTGTTGCGGTGTGGAACGGCGATTTTACCATCGCCTTCAGCATCGCCGCGCAGGGCTGCCCGCTTACGTCGGGGCAAGCTGCGCGACGGCGTCCTCCACCGGCCGGTCGCCTTCGGTGAGCTCGATGATCGTGCGGCGCACCTCGGGGTGCTCGACCAGCGCGACCAGCGTGGCAGCCACATCGGCGCGTGGGATATCGCCGTACGCAATCGCCGGGCCGGCGCTGACCCGGCCCGTGCCGGGCGCATCGCTCAAGGTGCCGGGACGCAGGATCACCCAGTCCAGATCGGTGGCGGTCAGATACACATCGGCACGCTTCTTGACCGTCATGTAATTCTCGAAGCCCTCGCCCATAGCCTTGTTGCGGCCCGCTTCCGGGAATGCCGAAACCAGCAGGAAGCGAGGTACACCCGCCTGCCGGGCGGCATCGACCGCGAGCTCGAGGCCGCGGCCATCGATGGCGTTGGTCACTTCCACGCCTGCGCCACCCGCACCGGCGGTGAACACCACCAGGTCACTGCCGGCCATCTGCGCGGCCAGTGCAGCCACGTCGGTGTTGGTGAGATCACCGGTGACCGGCGTAGCGCCCAAGGCCTCCAGTTCAGCGCCCTGCTCAGCGCGGCGATGCAGTGCGATCACGCGATGCTGTTTGTCGGCCAGCTGCTTGACCAGGTGACGGCCGACCTTGCCGGCCGCGCCGACGATGAAGACAGTGCTCAAGACGGTTCTCCTGTTTCAATCGACCTGCAAGGGTACGCAGGCGGATGTGACACGACCGTCCCGACACGCGCCGTCGTTCAGCCGCCGCTGTACTGCGCGTCGCTGACCTGCTCCATCCACGTCACCGGCGAACCGTCGACCGCTTCGGCGATCGCGATATGCGTCATCGCGGTAGCGGCCTTCGCGCCATGCCAGTGCTTGACGCCCGGCGGGATCCAGACGATGTCGCCGGGTCGGATCTCGCGCGCGGGCTCGCCCCATTCCTGCACGCTGCCCACGCCCGCGGTGACGATCAGGGTCTGGCCCAGCGGATGGGTATGCCACGCGGTGCGTGCGCCGGGCTCGAAGGTGACAGTGGCTCCGCCGACCCGTGCGGGCGCATCGGTCTGGAACGGCGCATCGATGCGCACCTTGCCGGTGAAATAGTCCGCCGGACCGGCCGCCGAGGCGGTGGTGCCCGCGCTGGTGATGCGGATGGGCGCGGTTTCGGTGGGCATGGCGCGATCTCCTGAAGGAACGGCGCAGCTCGCCGCGGACCCTCACTGTAGGCGCGCGGCCGCACCGGGACTAGCCGCCACAACCGGCATGCAGTCATGAGCCCAGCTCATCAATGGATCAGGGGCGCAGCAGCACCTTGCCGTTGCGGCCCGGCTCCAGGCTGGCCTTGGCGGCATCGCCGACCTCATCCAGCCCGAACACGCCGTCCACCGGCAGGCTCAATCCACCGCGGGCGGCCAGCTGCAGCAGTTCGCCGACCAGCCGACGCTTGTCCTCCGGCGCCATGGCCTGGCTGACCTTGCTGCCCCAGAAGCCCTTTACCGTGGCCTGCTTAAAGATCACGTCGCCCGAGCTGAGCTGCATCGGCTCGCCGGTCATCGAGCCGAACGAGACCAGCGTGCCGCCATCGCCGAGCAGCGTCATCAGCTCGCTGCTCGCGCGCCCGCCGACCGAGTCGACTGCGGCGGCGATCGAGGCGCCGCCGGTCGCGGCCTGCACCTGCGCCATCCAGTCCGACTGCGCAGTGGAGATGGTGTGTTCGATACCGAGTTCGCTCATCTCGGCCACGCCGGCGTCGCGCCGCACCAGGTTGATGCAGTGCACGCCGCGCGCCTTGGCCAGCATCGCCAGCGCCTTGCCGACCGCGCCGTTCGCTGCATTCTGGAGGATCCACTGGCCTTGCTTCACCTGCAGGAATTCCAGCAGCATCAGCGCGCTCAGCGGCATGGCGATCAGCTGCGCGGCGGTGTTGTCATCGATGCTGTCCGGCATCGGAATGACCATGCGTGCCGGCGCGATGAAGGACTCGGCCCAGGTGCCATGCACCGAGGCGGCGCTGACGCGCTGGCCAATCTTCAGGCCTTCGACGCCCTCGCCCAGCGCGTCGATCACGCCGGTCCCTTCGCTGCCACCGATCGCCGGCAGCTCGGGCTTGTAGCCGTACTGGCCGCGCACGGTCCACAGGTCGTGGTTGTGGATGGGCGCCAGCACGGTGCGAATGCGCACCTCGCCGGCCGCCGGGGTCGGCTCCGGCACGTCGCCGCCGTGCAGCACCTGGGTGGGATCACCAAAGGTGGTATGGATCGCAGCGCGCATCAGCAACGCTCCTTCTTCACGATGTTCATGGGGGTCTCCTGCAACGGGAATCAACGACGATGACGGTGCGCGGCGGCGATCGCGCGCGGCTGGCGGTACGCGCGTACGCGCAGCCACACGGTCTGGATCACCACGATGATGATCAGCACCAAGGCCAGGGTGGCGATGTTGGCGGCGCCCGGCAGATCCCAGCCGGACTGCTTGACGTACATACCGGCCAGCGCCCAGATCACGGCCGCCGGATAGGCGAAATGCCCGCGCAGCAGCTGGTTCACGACGAGCACCAACAGCGTGGCCAGGACCAGCAGCACCAGGCTCCAGCCGAGCATGTTGTCGGTCGGCAACCAGCGGTAGGCGACGATCACCTGCGCAGTGTTGAGGTAGGCCGCCAGCGACAGCCAGCCCGCATGCAGACCGAGCGGATAGGCGGCCCAGGCGCGCTGACCGCCCGGAGCGGTGATCGGCGAGGCGCGGTAGGCGGCCACGATCAGGCAGAGCAAGGCGGCCCAGATGATCGCCAGCGCCGGCAGGAACCACTGGTTGGAGAACACCGGCATCCAGGCGGCGGTGAGCGCGAAGCCCGCCGCGGCCCACGGGCGCACCCCGGTGATGTCCGGCTTGCGGAGGCGCAGCTGCCAGAACCCGAACAGCACGTCCCACAGGAAGATCACGCCCCAGATCGCGAAGGCGTACCCGGCCGCCACCAGCAGCGTCGGATACTGGTCGGACACTGCGCCGTTGGTCGGGCCGAACATGCCGGTCTGTGAGAGCCACGCCACTACGGGCATCGCCAATGCGGCCAACAACACGATCCAACGCATGCATCCACTCCAGCTGAAAAGAGCGGTGACGATACGCGGTTCAGGGTTAAGACGTTGGGAGACAACACATCGCGGAGGCCACAGATTGCAAAGACTTACTAACATAGCCTCTGCTATATTGCGGCCGTGGACATCCAACGCCGCCCCGGGAACTCCCCTGCCTGGCCTTCCTCGGACGGGCATACGCCCAGCCTGGGTGAAATGAACGCCAGCGTGGCGGTGCCCAGCGGCGGCCACTGGTGGTTCCGGCTGCTGGCCTTCCTCGGCCCCGGCTACATGATCTCGGTCGGCTACATGGACCCGGGCAACTGGGCCACGGACATCGCCGGCGGCGCGCAGTTCGGCTATCTGCTGCTGTCGGTGATCCTGCTTTCCAATCTGATGGCGATCGTGCTGCAGGGGCTGTCCGCGCGGCTGGGCATCGCGACCGGACGCGATCTGGCGCAGGCGTGCCGCGATCACTATTCGCGGCCGGTGAACCTCGGCTTATGGCTGCTGTGCGAGATCGCGATCATCGCCTGCGATCTGGCCGAGGTGATCGGCACCGCGATCGCGCTGAAGCTGCTGTTCGGCATCCCGCTGCTGGCCGGCGCGATCATCACCGCGGTGGACGTGGTGCTGGTGCTGCTGCTGATGAACCGCGGCTTCCGCGCGCTGGAAGCCTTCGTGATCGCGCTGCTGCTGGTGATCTTCGGCTGCTTCGCGATCCAGATCTTCATCGCCGCCCCGCCGCTGCAGGCCGTGCTGACCGGCTTCATCCCGCACGCGCAGGTGGTGACCGACCCCAAGGCGCTGTACCTGGCGATCGGCATCATCGGTGCCACCGTGATGCCACACAACCTCTACCTGCACTCCTCCATCGTGCAGACCCGGGCTTACCCACGCACCGATGCCGGGCGCCGCAGTGCACTGCGCTGGGCGGTGACCGACAGCACCGTCGCCCTGATGCTGGCGCTCTTCATCAACGCCTCGATCCTGATCCTGGCGGCAGCGGTGTTCCATGCGCACGGCCGTACCGACGTGCAGGAGATCGAGCAGGCATACGAGCTGCTGGCGCCGATGCTCGGCGTAGGGCTGGCCTCCACCCTGTTCGCGGTCGCCCTGCTCGCCTCGGGGATCAACTCGACGGTGACCGCGACGCTGGCCGGGCAGATCGTGATGGAAGGTTTCCTGCGGCTGCGGATCGCGCCGTGGGCACGGCGCCTGATCACCCGTGGCATCGCGATCGTGCCGGTGGTGGTGGTCACCGCGATCTACGGCGAGCAGGGCACCGCGCGGTTGCTGGTGCTGAGCCAGGTGCTGCTGTCGATGCAGCTGCCGTTCGCGGTGGTGCCGCTGGTGCGCTTCGTGTCGGACAAGGCCAAGATGGGGGCGCTGATTGCGCCGCGCTGGCTGATCGCGCTGTCATGGCTGATCGGCGGCCTGATCATCGTCTTGAACGTAAAACTGCTGGTGGATGTGTGGCGGGGCTGAGCATCCCCCCTTGACCTCAACGATGGTTGAGGTGGCACAGTGCGAGCTCCTCATCCCACTGGCAAGCCCAGATCGAGCCACGCAATGACCGACACCTCGCAGCACGCGCTATGGAATGGCCCCGCCGGTGAGGCGTGGGTGGAGGCGCAGCGCATACTCGACCAGATGTTCGCGCCGCTTGCCACCCACCTGGTCGAGGCGATCCCGCCCGGCGACGAACTGCACGTCCTGGATGTGGGCTGCGGGACCGGCGCGGTGGCGCTGGCCATTGCCGGGCGTCTGGAGCCTGGCGGGCATGTCAGCGGGGTCGACATCTCGGCCCCGATGATCGCGCTGGCGCGTGAGCGCGCGCAGCGTGCCGGGCTGGCCGTGGAGTTCATCGTCGCCGACGCGCAGCAGCACGCGTTCCTGCCGGGAACTCTGGACCGGATCGTGTCGCGCTTCGGGGTGATGTTCTTCGATGATCCCGTGCAGGCCTTCGGACAGCTGCAGCGGGCGGCGAAACGCGGCGGCGTGCTGCATGCCCTGGCCTGGCGCGGCCCCGACGAGAATGGCTTCATGACCACGGCCGAGCGCGCGGCCGCACCGTGGTTGACCCTGCCCGCGCGCCAGCCCGGGGGACCGGGGCAGTTCGCGTTCGCCGACCGTGCGCAGGTCGAGCAGATCCTGACAGCCGCGGGCTGGGAGGATGTCGAGATCCTGCCGCTGGACGTGGTCTGCCGGATCGACCGTGCGGACCTGGCGACCTACGTGACCTTGCTGGGACCGGTCGGAAGCGCGTTACGGAATGCGCAACTCGATGCGGCGGCACGGTCGCAGGTGATGGACGCGGTACTGCAGGCCTTTGCGCCGTTCGTTGAAGGCGATGCGGTGACGTTCACCGCCGCCTGCTGGGATGTGCGCGCCCGCGCCTGGTAGATCCACGCCCCGCGTGGATGCGACCCGCCGGCGCTCTACCCCTGCGAACAGCGCCTCGCCATCAGCGTGTTGGTCAGCAGCATCGCCACCAGTGCGATCGCGGCGGCCGTCACGAAGGCATAGGCGGCCCCCTCCGCGTAGGCGTGGCGGGCCAGCCGCGTGAGGCTGTCGCTGGCCCCGCCCTGCACGGACAGCTCGCCCACCACCACGCGCTCGATCAGCGCCGGCGTCCATGCCTGCCCGGCCTCGGTCAGCGCGCCGCGGGTGGCGTCACGTACATGGCTGGACAGCACCGCACCGAGCGTGGCGAACCCGATCAGGATGCCGGTGAAGCGCGCGGTGGTACTGATGCCCGAGGCCATGCCGGCGCGGTCCGGCGGGATCACGCTCATGATCGCCTTCTGCGTTTCGCCATTGAGCAGCCCACCGCCACTGCCCAGCACGGCCATCGCCAGCAGCAGGCCCGCACTGCTGTGCTGCCACAGCGCCACGGCGATGCCGAGGTTGCCGATCACGGCCACGCCCAGGCCAAGCGCCAGGATCTGGCCGGAAGCCCATCGCGTGCCGAGGCGGCGACCGAGGAACGGCAGCAGCAGCATCGCCAGCGCAAACGGCAGCATGTGCACGCCGGCCTGCAGCACGCTGTCGCCGCGGGCGTTCTGCAGCAGCAACGGCAGCAACGAGGCCATCACCTGTACGCAGGCGGCGTAGGCGAACATCGCCAGCACTGCGCCCACCAGCGCCGGCGCGCGGAACAGGCGCAGGTCGAGCATGGGCTGGGCCCGGCGCTGTTCGACCACGATGAAGCCAGCGCCCAGCACCGTGCCGGCCAGCAGCCACGGCAGCACCGCCGCGCTGCCCCAGCCTTCCACCGGCCCGCGGATCAGCGCCCAGGTCCACGACAGCATGCTGCCCGCGAACAGCAGTACGCCCGGCACGTCGATGCGGCGGCTGACTGGATCACGCGATTCCGGCACGAAGGTCCACGCCAGGCCGGCCAGCAGCAGGCACAGGGGAAGATTGATATGGAAGGCCCAGCGCCAGCCGAACCAGGTGGCGATGGCGCCGCCGATCAACGGCGCGAGCACCATGGTCAAGCCCATGATCGCGCCCCAGATCGCCCAGGCACGCGCACGCGAGGGGGCGGTCTGGTGCGCATGCCCGATCAACGACAGTGCCGGTGCCAGCATGAACGCGGCCGCCGCGCCCTGCCCGGCCCGTGCCAGGTACAAGGCCATCGCAGTGCCGGCGATGCCGCACGCCACCGAGGTCAGCGCGAACAGGCTCAAGCCGATCAGGAACAGGCGCCGGCGACCGATGCGGTCGGCCAGGGTGCCCGCCGGCAGCAGCAACGCGGCGAAGCACAGCACGTAGGCACTGACCACCCACTCGATGTCCGCGAAGGACGCCGACAGATCGCGCGCGATGGTCGGCAGCACCACACCGACCACATTGGTGTCGAGCACGGTGAGCGCGCAGCCGGCCGAGCCGAGCAGCAGCACGGCATCGGAGCGGTTGGGCGCGGTACGGCTCATCGCAGTGCCCGCCCTCGGAACGTGGCCGTCAACGGCCTCACGTGCCGGCCGCCGCCAGCCGACCGCGCAGCTTCTCCACGATCGCCTGCTCGCTCATCGCATAGCCGTACACATCCTGCAGCTGTCCGTCGGTGCCGAGCAGGAACCACGACGCGGTGTGCTCGAAGGTCGCGGTGTCGCCCTCGCCGACCCGGCGATAGCTCACGCCCAGGCTTTCGGCGATGGCACGCGTGCCCGCCTCGTCACCGGCCAGGCCGAGGAAGCCCGGATCGAAGGCGGCCAGGTACTCGCGCAGGTGCGCCGGTGTATCGCGCTGCGGGTCGACTGTCACGAAGACGACCTGCAGCTGCTCTGCCGCCGGGCCCAGGAGGCGCTTGATCTGCACCGCCTTGACCAGGCTCAGCGGGCACACCTCGGGGCAGTGGGTGAACCCGAAGAACAGCAGGGTCGGCTTGCCCTGCAGATCCCGGATGGTCAACGTGCGGCCGTCGCTGCTCTCCAGCGTGACGGCTGCAAAGGCCGCCTGGCCCATTACCGGTGCCTGCCCGTCGACGCAGCCGGCCAACAGCATCAGTGCCAGCAGGCCCGCGGCTAGCCGACGGCTCACTTCGCCGCTCCCTGCGCGACCAGGCCGTCGCGCACGCTGAAGTCCACCGCCTGTTCTGCACCGTGGGCGAACCGGAGTCTGATCCGCACCGTCTGCCCGGCCGACAACGGCCGCGTGGGCTTCAACAGCATGAGGTGATAGCCGCCGGGCTGCAGCGCCACGGTCTGGCCCTCCGGCAAGGCCAGGCCATCGGGCAGCGCTTGCATGCGCATCACTTCGCCGTCCATGCGCATGGCATGGATCTGCACCTCGGCGAACGCCGCGGACGAGGCGGACAGCAGCCGGTCCGGCCCGCCACCGTTATGCAGCTGGACATAGCCGGCCGCCACGCTCGCCGCCGGTGGTGGCAGCCGGATCCACGGATCGCTGACCGACACCGTTGCCGCGGCGTGGGTCGGCGCGGCCGCAGCCACCACCGGCATCAGGGGGCTCGTCAACAGCAGCCCGACCAACAGGGCGCCCGTGCGGCACCTGCTCATGGCGTGCCCGACATCTGCATCGGCATCATGTTGAGGTTGGCGTTGTGCATCACCCACAGCGAGCCGGCCACCACGATGGCGATCAGGAAGGCGGTGCACAGGAAGATGCCGGTGTTCTCGCGCTGGCTGCGTCCTACCCCGATATGCAGGAACAGCACCAGCTGCGCGACCAGCTGCACCACGCACAGCACCACGATCGCCGTCAGTCGCAGCGGCTGCGGTACCAACCCGGTCATGACCACGGCGAACGAGGCGCCGGTCAGCACCAGGCACAGCAGCAGGCCGAGGATGTAGCCCTTCAGGGTGGCGTGGCCGCTCATACGAACTCCCGCAGGTAGACGAAGGTGAACACACAGATCCAGATCAGATCCAGGAAGTGCCAGAACAGGCTCAGGCAGGCCAGGCGGCGGCGCACGATCCCGTCCAGGCCGAACTTCAGCACCTGGTGGATCATGATGGCCAGCCACAGCAGGCCGAAGGTGACGTGCAGGCCGTGCGTGGCCACCAGCGTGAAGTACGCCGACAGATACGCGCTCACGTCCGGGGTGGCGCCTTCATGGATCAGCTCGGCGAACTCATACAGTTCCATGCCGATGAACACCGCACCGAGCACGCCGGTCACGGCCAGCCAGCCCACCACCTGGTTGCGCCTGCCAGCCTGCAGGCCGAGCATCGCCAGGCCGAAGGTGAAGCTGCTGAGCAGCAGCACCACCGTTTCGGAGAGCACGAAGCCCAGCTTGAACAGCTCCTTGCCGCTGGGGCCATCGGCCGTGCCGTTGAGCAGCACGCCGAACGTGGCGAACAGCACCGCGAAGATCAGGCAGTCGCCCATCAGGTACATCCAGAACCCGACGACGGTCTTGTTGCCGTCGTCGTGGTGCTCGTCGGCGTGGTCGTGATGACCGGCCGCGAGCTGCCCGTGCTGCGAAGCAGCGGTCAGGGTATCGCCGCTCATGCCTTGACTCCTTCCATCTGCGCGAAGTGCGCGTCTTCGATGCGCTTCACCTCGGCGGCGGGCACGTAATAGTCCACGTCACGGTCGTACGAACGCAGCACGAAGGTGGCGATCACACCGATCAGGCCGATGCCGGCCAGCACCCACATATGCCAGACCAGAGCGAAGCACAGGACCAGGCTGAACACCGAGATCACCACGCCCGCTGCAGTATTGCGCGGCATGTGGATGTCCTCGTAGCTGTCCTGGCGCTGCCAGGCCCGGCCATGCTGCTTGTCGTCCCAGTGCTGTTCCAGCGAGGTGATCGCGGGCAGCGTGGCGAAGTTGTAGAACGGCGGCGGCGAGGACGTGGCCCATTCCAGGCTGCGCGCATTCCACGGGTCGCCGGTGAGGTCCATGTTGGCCTTGCGGTCACGCACGCTGACGTAGAACTGGATGAACATCGCGGCGATACCCGCGGCGATCACCAGCGCACCGATCGCGGCCACGATCAGCCAGGGCTGGTAGCCCTCCACGCCGTAGTGGTTCATGCGGCGGGTCATGCCCTTGAAGCCCAGCACGTACAACGGCATGAAGGCCAGGTAGAAACCGACCAGCCAGCACCAGAACGAAATCTTGCCCCAGCGCTCGTTGAGGGTGAAACCGAACGCCTTCGGGAACCAGAAGCTGATGCCGGCCAGGCACCCGAACACCACGCCACCGATGATCACGTTATGGAAGTGCGCGATCAGGAACAGGCTGTTGTGCAGCACGAAGTCGGCACCCGGGATCGCCAGCATGACGCCGGTCATGCCGCCGAGGGCGAAGGTGACCATGAAGCCGATCGTCCACAACGTCGAGGAGTGGTAGCGGATCCGGCCGCGGTACATGGTGAACAGCCAGTTGAACAGCTTCACGCCGGTGGGGATCGAGATGATCGAGGTCATGATGCCGAAGAAGGCATTCACGTTCGCGCCCGAGCCCATGGTGAAGAAGTGGTGCAGCCACACGAAGAACGACAGGATGCCGATCGACGAGGTCGCGTAGACCATCGAGCGGTAGCCGAACAGCGGCTTGCCCGAGAAGGTGGCGATGATCTCCGAGAACGCGCCGAAGCACGGCAGGATCAGCACGTAGACTTCCGGATGGCCCCAGATCCAGATCAGGTTGACGTACATCATGGCGTTGCCGCCGGCGTCATTGGTGAAGAAGTGCATGCCGAAGTAGCGGTCCATGGTCAGCAGCGCCAGGGTCGCGGTCAGCACCGGGAAAATCGCCACGATCAGGATGTTGGTGATCAGCGCGGTCCAGGTGAACACCGGCATCTTCATCAGGTCCATGCCCGGTGCACGCATCTTGAGGATGGTGACGATGAAGTTCAGGCCGGTCAGCGTGGTGCCGATGCCGGAGACCTGCAGTGACCAGATGTAGTAATCCACGCCCACCGTGGGGCTGTACTCGATCCCGGACAGCGGCGGATAGGCGACCCAGCCGGTCGCGGCGAAATCGCCGACGAACATCGACAGCATCACCAGCGCCGCGCCCACCGCCGACAGCCAGAAGCTGAGCGAGTTGACGAACGGGAAGGCGACGTCGCGCGCGCCGATCTGCAGCGGCACCACGATGTTCATCAGGCCCACGATCAGCGGCGTGGCCACGAAGAAGATCATGATCACGCCATGCGCGGTGAAGATCTGGTCGTAGTGCTCCGGGGGCAGGTAGCCGGCACTGTCGTTGGCGGCGATGGCCTGCTGGGCACGCATCATCAGCGCGTCCGCGAAGCCGCGCACCAGCATGACCAGGGCCAGGATGATGTACATCACGCCGATCTTCTTGTGGTCCACCGAGGTGATCCACTCGGTCCAGATGTAGCCCCACTTCTTGTAATACGTGATGGCCGCGACGATCGCCACGCCCAGCAGCAGCGAGCCCACCAGCGCCGACATGATGATCGGGTCGTGGTAGGGAATCGCTTCGAGGTTCAACTTTCCAAGCACAATCAGTTCTCCGCGGTACGGCTGGCAGACGCGGCCAGGCTTACGAGTTGGGATTTCGCGCCGGGTTCTTCGCCGGGCAGGCAGATCTCGTCATCGGGCATGCCGCCGTAACGGCGCAGGATGCTGTCGAACAGTCCGGTATCCACGCTGGCGAAGCGCTGCATCGGCGCACCGTGGGTCGGCTTCTCCAGTTCGGCCAAGCGGGCCTGGTCGAGGTGCTCGGCGGTGCCACGCGACTGCGCCAGCCACTGCGCGAAGTCCGTCTCGGTCATCACCCGCGCATCGAACTTCATGTCCGAGAAGCCCGAACCGCTGTAGGCGGACGACATGCCGGCGTAGGTGCCCGGGGTATGGCCGATCAGGTGCAGGCGGGTCTGCATCGCCGGCATGGTATAGACCATGCTGCCCAGCTGCGGCACGAAGAAGGCATTCATCATCGACTCGGAGGTCAGCTTGAACGCCACCGGCGTATCGACCGGCATCACCAGCTCATTGACCGTGGCCACGTTGTGGTCCGGGTAGATGAACAGCCATTTCCAGTTGAGCGAGACCACTTCCACGCGCAGTGCGGGCTTGTCCGACGCGATCGGGCGGTAGGGATCCAGCGCGTGGGTGCTCTTCCAGATCAACACGCCGAGCACGACCACGATCAGGCACGGAATCGTCCACACCACCACTTCGATCGCGGTGGAATGCGACCAGGTCGGCGCGTAGGTGGCCTCCTTGTTGGACTCGCGGTAGTGCCACGCGAAGTACAGCGTGAGGATGATCACCGGGATCACCACCAGCAGCATCAGGCCGGTGCAGACCAGGATCAGCTGCATTTCCTGCTCGGCGATGCTGCCCATGGGGTTGAACAGCTCCAGGTTCTTGCACCCTGTGAGCAATGGCAGCAGCGCTGCCAGGCCGAACCAGCGTCCGGCGCGAGCTCGACCGGCCGGGCTGGCGCGGCGAGCGGGATGTGTAGCGGGGTTCATGCGTGACGGCCCTTCCAACGCAGTGCCGGGCCGGGCGGCCCGGATCATGAAAAGTGGCGAACACCCCCCTGCATGACCGATATGCATGGGGGGTGCCCGCCGCAGCCGCGTACGTTAGGCAACGACATGATCCATACATGATGCGACACACTGTCGCAGCCCGGCCCTGCGCCGCGCGTACCATGCGCGCATGGAATGGAGCCCCCTCATCGCCGACGGCCACGGGCCGGTCTACCTGCGCATCGTGCAGGCGCTGGAGCGTGCGGTTTGGTCCGGTGCGCTGCGCCCCGGTGAGCGCCTGCCTGCACAGCGCGCGCTCGCCGCCGAACTCGGCGTGGACCTGACCACCATCACCCGCGCCTTCACCGAGGCACGAAAACGCGGTCTGATCGATGCGCGCGGCCCACTCGGCTCGTTCGTCGCGCCTCCGCAGGTGGAGCTCACCCAGTTGGTCGACCTGAGCATGAACCTGCCGCCCAGCCCCGGCGGCGGCCAGGTTGCCGACGTGTTGCGGCGTGGCCTGTCGTCCGTGCTCACCCGCAGCGATGCGGACAACCTGATGACGTATCACGTGGGCGGTGGCAGCCGCGCCGATCACCGGGCGGCCCAGCACTGGCTCAAGCCGATCCTCGGCAAGGTCGATGCCGATACGCTGGTCGTCACCGAAGGCGCGCAGGCGGCGCTGTCGGCCCTGCTGCTGGCGTTGACCGACGCCGGCGACACGATCCTCTGCGAGCCCCTGGTCTACCCGGGCCTGCTGCATGCCGCGCGGGTGCTGGAGCGACGGCTGCACGTGGTCGAGTGCGACGCGCACGGCATGCGTCCGGACGCGCTGGCGCGCGCCGCGAAGCAGCACGGCGCACGGCTGATCTACCTCAACCCGACCGCGCAGAATCCGACCGCCCACACGATGCCGCAGGCACGCCGTGAGGCGCTGGCCCAGGTGATCCGCGCGCAGGACCTGCGACTGATCGAAGACGATCCGTACTGGCTGCTGGTCGACGACGCCCCTGCCCCGCTCGCGCTGCTGGCGCCACGGCACACCTGCTACATCTCCACCCTCTCCAAGTGCCTGAGCCCGGGATTGCACACCGGTTTCGTGCGCCTGCCCGACGGCATGGACCGGCAGCCGGTGCTCGATGCCCTGCGCGCGGTCAACCTGATGGCGCCGCCGCTGATGAATGCCCTGGTGACGCAGCTGATCCTGGATGGCTCGGCCCAGGCGATGCTGGAACTGGTGCAGGAAGAGGCAGCCGAGCGCCGCTACCTGGCGCAGTCGGCGTTGTCGCCGCGCTTCCTGCAGCACTGCGCGGGCGTGCACGCGTGGTGCCGCTTGCCCGCGCACTGGACCGATGCCAGCCTGACCCACGCCGCGCGGCTGCAGGGCCTGGGCATCGCACCGTCGTCGGCCTTCACGCCCGAAGGCGTGGCGATCAACGATGCGGTGCGGATTTCATTGGGTGCGGCCGCCCACCGGCAGGAACTGCACCGGGCACTGCGCCAGCTGGATCAGCTGATGCATGTGGCGGCAGCGGAACGCCCGGGCTGGACGGTCTGAGTCCCGCGCCCCGGCACCCTCAGCCGGACACGGCCTTGGCTTGTTTCCAGACCGCTTCAAACTGGCTGGCGGTGATGCTGTCATCCGAATCCAGGTCCAGCCAGGACAGCGGCTGATCGGACAACGGGAAGCGTTCGTCGGCCTGCCCCGACTTGTCGGCCCAGACCAGCACGCTGCGATAGCTTTCGACCTGGCGGACGATCACATCGCCCTGTGCCTCGAGGTAGATCGTGCCGTTGCCGATCTCGGATTCCGCGGGGTGTTTGTAGTATTTCCGGGGCGTGCTCATGGCGGGGTCTGGATCTGGCGATGAAATGGGGCCGGGGAATATACCGTGATCCCCCGGCCACCGGGGGCCTGCCGTGGCCGCTCACGACGGCGGAAACACCGCTTTGGCGTCGCGGACGAACAGGGACCGCAGCTTGTCCCAGAAGTCGCCGCCCAGCAGGAACAGGCTGACCACCAGCAGCAGGTCACCGCTCATGGCGACCAGGTGCGGGTGCTGCATGCGCAGCGAACCGGTCTGCGGCGCGACGTACGGCCCGATCGAGCTCAGCACGATGACCGCGATGAACAGGATCAGCCCGATCCTATACCGCACTGGGCTGACCTGGGCGGCCGGCGCGAACCGGCGCAGGTGCCCGCCGATCAGCGACTTGAGATAGGCGAACCCGGGCTTGCCCATGATCGCCACCGCAAGCACCAGGAACAGCTTGGGGAACCCAAGGAGCAGCACCCCGTTGAGTGTGGCCTTCAGCCCATCGGACAACGTGGACGCCTCCACCACGGGCATCAGGCCCAGACCGAGTATCCATCCCACGATCCAGACCGCGACACCGAGGATCAGTCGCCGCCGCTGTCGCGGGTCGGAGGGCTGCACACCGGGAACCTGGGGCGAATCAAGGGTGGTCATCGCAATGCTCCTCGCGCTCAGCGCGGATGGGGGGACGCGGAAGGGGATGGGGACGTCGCGGCCGCGCGGGGCAGCCAGCGCCAGAGCAGGTGCATCAGGGTGAGCGTGACCGCGCCGGCCAGCGCGAACTGGGTCAGGCGGGTGAGCCAGACCATGACCGAGGTCGGGCCAGTGGCCAGCGCCGTACCGAAAATGATCAGTGCCGCGTTGCACGCCACCAGCGCGACGGCGCCGACGGCCCCGCCAGCGCTGATCCAGCGTCCGAAGCCGATCATCACCAGCAGCAGCAACAGGCTCAGGAACAGCAGGTTCGGGGTGCTCAGCAGCGCCAGGTGCAGGCACCACCCCAGCAGCCCACCCGCCAGGTTGCCGAGCACCAGCGCGAGCGCATGCCGTGCACTGCGTTGCGTCTCGAAATTGATCACCAGCATCACCGTGGTGACGATCACCGGCAGCGCATCGACCAGCCCCAGCAGCAGATAGACCAGCAGGACCGGCAGCAGCACCAGGGTCGAGACGGTCGCCAGTGCGAGTGGCGAGCCCGGCAATGGGCCGGCCGGTGGAGCCGCCGATGGCGCAGGCAGCGCCGGCCACAGCGCATGGACCCCCAGCATCAGCACCACCGCCAGCGCCATGCCGCGTACCAGCGCCCAAGGCAACACCGCGGCCTGCGCCGGTGCGGTCAACACCACCACCGGGATCACCGCAAGGCAGATCAGCAGCAGCATCGCCGGCAGCCGCGCGCGGCCGAGCAGCAGGCCGAGGAAGGCGAGGAACATGCCGAGCAGGGTCAGCCCGAACAGCACGATGGGCATCCCACGCAACAGCGACGCCAACAGGTAGGGAACCCAGGCCACGACCGTCATCACCATCACCAGGCCCAGCGCCATGCGTGGCGTGGGCCGCACCGGCAGACTCGCGAGCAGCACCGCGACCAGGACCGCCGCGAGGAAGCTCGGCCACCAGTGCATCACCTCGCCGATGACGAACGAGGCGGTGACCGCGACCGCGAAGCGCAGCACGCCGTGCAGCCGGATCGTGGTCGCGCTGGAGGAGGCGTTCATTGCAGGTAGCTCAACTGCGCGGCCAGCCATATCCATGCCCGGGCCAGCGGATTGAGCAGCGAACGTTCGGCGGTCAACACCACGACGCTGGCCTGCGCACCACTCCGCCCCGGCAGTCGCGCGGTCGGTTCCGTGGGCGGGTCGAGCACGATGCGCACCGGGAATCGCTGGGGTTCGCGCAGCCACCCGGTAGGCGCGGTGACCGTCGGCAGCTCACCGGTCGGCACTTCGCCGCCGCGTGCAATGCCCTCGCCGATGCTCTCCACGCGCCCGCCGAATACCTGCCCCGGGCGATCATCGAAGGCCACATAGGCCCGGTTCCCGGGTGCGATGCGACCCAACTGGTTCTCGCGCATGGGCGCGGTGACCCAGCGCGGCCCGTCGCCGATGAACCCCAGCACGGGTTGGCCGCGGCCGACGAACTGGCCCGGCGCCAGCCGCAGATTGCTGATGGCGCCGGCCGCCGGCGCAACCACCGTGGCATGGCGCAGGTCCAGCGCGGCCTGGTCGACGACAGCCATCGCCTGGAGCACCTGTGGAGAGCCGCCCTCACCACTGCCCAGGCGGATCCGCGCACGCTCGGCCTCGGCCTCGGCGCGCTGGATCTCCGCGCGTGTGCGCGCGATGTCACTGCGGGCGCGGATCGCCGAGGTTTCGGACAAGGCGCGCTTGGCGGCGAGGTCCAGCACGATCCGGCCCAACTGCTGGCTGCTGGCCAGCTCCACCCGCTGGCGCTGCAGCTGCGCAGTGGCGACGCGCATGTCCGCGGCCGTCGCCTCCATTCCCTGCTGGACGACCGCCAGATTGGCCTGGGCCGCGCGCAGCGCGATTTCAAACGGCAGCGGATCCAGACGGAACAGCACCTGGCCGGCACGCACCGGATGGTTGTCGCGCACCTCCACAGTCACCACCGGCCCGCTCACTTCCGGCGCGATCTGGACCAGGAAGCCGTCCACGGTGGCCTGCGAGGTATAAGGGGTGAAGCGGTCGGCGACGAGGTGATAGACGAACACGAGCAACAGCAGCGCCAGTACGCCCTGCACGATCCGCCGAAGCGGCGGCCGCGCTGTCGGCGTTGCGCCGGTTCCGGCCTCCGTCGGGTCTGCTGCTGTCGTCTGGTTCTGCATCGTGCCCTCTCCTGGTGTGTCGAAGGTGTCAGCGCGGCGGGACGGAAACCGATGACCGACTGGCCATCTCCCGGTTTCCCCCCTCCCCGCCCAGGGCCTGATACAACGCGACGCTTGCCCGGTAGCGGTCACCGCGTGCGCTGCTCAGCGCCAGCTCGGCGGAGAACAGCCCGCGTTCGGTATCGAGCACCTCCAGGTAATCCGCGTAGCCGTTGTCATAGCGCTCGCCGGCCAGGGCAACCGCACGTCGCAATGCGTCCACCCGCCGTTCCAGCGACGCGACCAGGTCGGTCTTCGACTGGATGGCGGCCAGGGCGTCGTCGACGTCACGGAACGCGTTCTGGATCGTGCGCTGGTAGTCCAGCACCGCCTGCACGTTGCGGGCCTGCGCCTGTCTGTTTGCCGCATCGATGGCACCGCCAGCGAAGATCGGCCCCAGCAGCTGGCCAACGAAGGACCACGTCCGCGAGGGACCACTGAACAGATCATCCAGTGCCGCACTGGCACGACCGCCCTGCCCGGTCAGTGACAGGGACGGAAAATACAATGCCCGGGCCACCTGGATACGCGCATGCGCAGCCACCAGTTGCTGCTCGCTCTGCAGGATGTCCGGTCGCCGCGCGAGCAGATCGGAGGGCAGTCCTGCCGGTGGCACCGGCGGCTGCAGGGTCTGCAGGGTGCCGCCACGCGCGATCGGGCCCGGATTGCGTCCGACCAGGACCGACAACGCGTTCTCCTGCTCGGCCAGCGCCTGCTGCAGTTCCGGCACGGCCGCCACGGCGCTTTCGTACTCGGCGCTGACCTGCAGCATCTCGAACTCGGACAGTGCGCCGCCGTCCAGGCGCAGCTGGAAGAGCGCCACGCTCGCGCGGCGGCCGGCCACGGTGGCGTTGGCGATCTCCAGGCGTCGATCCAGATCGAGCAGGGTGATGTAGCCGGCCACCACCGAGGCGACCACGCTCAACGCCACGCCCCGGCGCGCCTGTTCGCTGGCCATCAACTCGGCACGTGCGGCGTCCTGCTCGCTGCGCAGGCGCCCCCATAGATCGAGCTCCCAACTGGCGAACAGGCCCACCGCGTGCGTGCCGGATGCGCCGATCCCCGGCGCACGCTGACGGCCCGAGCTGACGCCGTAGCCCAGCTGCGGCAACGCGGCCGACCGGGCGGCCGTGACCCGCGCGGCGAACTCGTCCACCCGCGCCACCGCGATGCCCAGATCGTGATTGGCGCGCAACGCTTCATCGACGAGCGCATCCAGCTGCGTATCGCCGAAGCCCTGCCACCAAGGGGCCAGCGCGTCGAGCGAAGGGCCGTCCGCCGATGCCGATGCGATTCCGGGCAGCCGGTAGGCGGCAGGCACCTCGACGGTGGGCCGCACGTAGGCGGGCGTGGACATGCATCCGCTCGTTGCCAGCACACTGAGCAGCGCCGCGCCGCAGACGCCGGTGGCAGACCGTGCACGCGACAGCACGCAGACCGTCCGTGCAGCCGATGCCGCGCGCGGAGAGATCACTGACTGCGGGCACGTCATGGCGGCACCCTGTGTCTGGAGGGGATGGCGGATCAAACGATCCTCAGGCGCGTGCACCTTGCATCCCCCGGGTGCCCCCGCCTTCCGCGCATCATGCGCCCGGACGGGAGGGTTGGATCTCAGTATTTCTACCGTTCCGCGCAAGACGGGCATCGCCTCACCCGACACTAGACGACCGGTCTAATCCGGCGTACAGTCCCTCCCATGACCTCCGCCTCCGCCACCTCCCCCGTCCGCGACACGATCCTGGCCACCGGCCAGCGGATCATGGGCGCCAAGGGCTTCTCCGCCGTCGGCCTCAATGAAGTGCTCGCGGCGGCGGGCGTCCCCAAGGGCTCGTTCTACCACTACTTCGCCTCCAAGGAGGCGTTCGGCGAGGCGCTGCTGGAGGACTACTTCACCGCCTATCTCGCCGACATGGACCGCATCTTCCGGCAGCCCGGGCAGACCAAGGCCGAGCAGCTGGAGGCGTATTTCGCTGCATGGCAGGACAGCCAGTCGTTCGAGGATTGCCAGGGCAAGTGCCTGGCGGTGAAGCTCGGCGCGGAAGTCGCCGACCTGTCCGAGCCCATGCGGGCCGCCCTCCAGCGCGGCACCACCGGGATCACCGATCGTCTGGCGCGGGCGCTTGAAGCGGGCGTCGCCGACGGATCGGTGACGATCCAGGACCCGCCCGATGCGATGGCGCGACGCCTGTACCAGCTGTGGCTGGGCACCAGCATCATGGTCAAGATCGCCCGCACGGCCCGCCCCTTCCAGGACGCCGTGGCGTTGACCAGCCGCCTTCTGCATACCGCCCCCTGACAAAGGGATGTCTCACGCACGCCGGCATCGGCGTGTTCTTTTCGGCCCCATCACTAGACGACCAGTCTAATCAAGCACCCACAGGAGTATCACCCATGAAAGTCCTCATCGTATTGACGTCCCACGACGAACTCGGCAATACCGGCAAGAAGACCGGCTTCTGGCTGGAAGAGCTGGCCGCGCCCTACTACACCTTCAAGGATGCCGGCGCCGAGATTGTGCTGGCGTCGCCCAAGGGCGGGCAGCCGCCGCTGGATCCCAAGAGCAACGAGCCCGACTTCAAGACCGACGCCACCCGTCGTTTCGAAGCCGATGCGGACGCCAACGCACAGCTGGCCGACACCGTGCGCCTGGACAGCGTCTCGCAGGCCGACTTCGATACCGTGTTCTATCCCGGCGGTCATGGCCCGCTGTGGGACCTGGCCGAAGACAGCCACTCGATCGCGCTGATCGAAGCCTTCATCGCCGCCGGCAAGCCGGTTGCGCTGGTCTGCCATGCCCCCGGCGTGCTGCGTCACGTCAAGAGCGCCGAGGGCGCCCCGCTGGTCCAGGGCAAGAAGGTCACCGGCTTCACCAACACCGAGGAAGCCGGCGTCGGCCTGACTGACGTGGTGCCCTTCCTGGTCGAAGACATGCTCAAGACCGCGGGTGGCGACTACTCGCAGGGCCCGGACTGGGGCTCGTACGTGGTCAGCGATGGGCTGCTGATCACTGGCCAGAATCCGGCCTCGTCGACCGAAGCCGCGGCCGTGCTGATGCAGAAGCTCGCCTCTGCCCCAAAGGCCTGATCACCGGCGTAAGTCACTCAGGCGCGTGGTTTCCGCGCCGATACCCCACGTGAGGACACGGGGGTATCGGCCCCGAACAACGGCGTCCGGCGTGCCTTCCTGGACGCCGGCGCGTCTGATGCGGCGGCAACAGGCTCGGCCAGGTCGGCGATGATCGGGCAATCCGGCCGGTCATTGCCGTGGCAGTGCTCGGCCAGATGCTCCAGGGTCTGCACCATCGCCTGCAGCTCGGCGATCTTCGCCTTCAGCCCGCCCACGTGGGACAGCGCCACCGCCTTGACGTCGGCACTGGCGCGCTCGCGATCCTGCCACAGCACCAGCAGTTCGCCGATCTGCTCGACCGAGAAACCCAGATCGCGCGCGCGCCGGATGAAGCGCAGGCTGTGCGCGTCCTGCGGGCTGTAATGGCGGTAACCCGCCTCCGAGCGTGCCGCCGGAGGGATCAACCCGATCTGCTCGTAGTAGCGGATCATCTTGGCCGACACGCCCGAGAACGTCGCTGCCTCCCCAATATTCATCGTACGGTCCTCATCGCGCCTGCCTCCACGCCGGTACCCAGCGTATCGGCCTGCATCGGTGCATGGAAGCGCTTGAGCCGCAGCGCGTTGCCGAGCACGAACACGCTGGACAGGGCCATCGCCGCCGCGGCGAAGATCGGCGAGAGCAGCGTGCCGTTGAACGGGTACAGCAGGCCCGCGGCCACCGGGATCAGTACCGCGTTGTAGGCGAAGGCCCAGAACAGGTTCTGCTTGATGTTGCGGATGGTCGCCTTGCTCAATGCGATGGCATTGGGCACGCCACGCAGGTCACCGGACATCAGCACCACGTCCGCGGCCTCGATCGCCACATCCGTGCCGGTACCGATCGCCAGGCCGACATCCGCCTCAGCCAGGGCCGGTGCGTCGTTGATGCCGTCGCCGACGAAGGCCACCTTGGCCCCGCCCGCGCGGAAACGCTTCAATGCCGCCACCTTGCCATCCGGCAGCACTTCGGCCGCTACTTCATCGATGCCGAGCTGACGGGCGATCGCCGCGGCGGTGGCGGCATTGTCGCCGGTGATCATCGCCACCTTCAGGCCGAGCGCGTGCAGCGCCTGGATCGCGGCCGGCGTGCTCTCCTTGATCGGATCGGCCACTGCGATCACGGCCGCCAGACGACCATCGATGGCGGCATACAACGGGCTCCTGCCCTGCTCGCCCAGCTGCTGGGCGGTGGCGCGGAAGGCGGCGACATCCAGGCCGAGCTGGGTCATGTAGCGGTCCGCGCCGACCGCGACGCTGCGGCCGCCGACCTGCGCCGATACGCCGAAGCCGGGCACGGCCTCGAAACTCTCGATGGGGGCCAGTGCAAGACCGCGAGCCTTGGCGGCCGCCACGATGGCCTCGGCGATCGGGTGCTCGGAACGGGTCTCCACTGCGGCGACCAGCGCCAGCACCTCATCCGAGGTGAAACCGGCGGCCGGCTCCAGGTCGGTCAGTTCAGGACGGCCCTTGGTCAGCGTGCCGGTCTTGTCCAGCGCAATCACGCTCACATCGCGCAGGGCCTGCAGGGCTTCGCCCTTGCGGAACAGCACGCCCAGTTCGGCGGCGCGACCGGTGCCGACCATGATCGAGGTCGGCGTGGCCAGCCCCATCGCACAGGGGCAGGCGATGATGAGCACCGCGACGGCATTGACCAGCGCAAAGGTCAGCGCCGGCGCGGGGCCGAACACCAGCCAGACCAGGAAGGTCAACGCGGCCGCGGCCATCACCGCCGGCACGAACCACATCGTCACCTTGTCGACCAGCGCCTGGATCGGCAGCTTGGAGCCCTGCGCCTGCTCGACCAGACGGATGATCTGCGCGAGCACGGTGTCACCGCCCACCTTGGTGACACGGAAGCTGAAGGCACCGGTCGTGTTGAGGGTGCCACCGACGACCTCGGCACCCACCGCCTTGGCGACCGGCACCGGTTCGCCGGTGATCATGCTTTCGTCCACGTACGAGGATCCCTCGACCACTGCACCGTCCACCGGCACCTTCTCGCCCGGGCGGACCAGCACGATGTCGCCGCGCGTGACCTGTTCGAGCGGTACTTCGACGGTGTCACCGTCGCGCTGCACGCGTGCGGTCCGTGCCTGCAGCCCGACCAGGCGCTTGATCGCCTGTGAGGTGCGGCCCTTGGCCCGCGCCTCCAGCGTGCGGCCGAGCAGGATCAGGGTCACGATCACCACGGCCGCCTCGAAGTAGACATTGGCGGTTCCCGGCGGGAGTGCACCCGGCGCGAAGGTGGCGACCACCGAGTAGCCATAGGCGGCCGCAGTGCCCAGCGACACCAGCGAGTTCATGTCCGGCGCGCCACGCAGCAGTGCCGGCACGCCCTTGCGGAAGAAACGCAGGCCGGGCCCGAACAGCACCAGCGTGGCCAATGCGAACTGCAGATACCAGCTGGTCTGCATTCCCAGGGTGTGCATCACCCAGTGGTGCATGGCCGGCACCAGATGCGAGCCCATTTCGAGGATGAACACCGGCAGGGTCAGCGCGGCGGCGAGCACCAGGGAGCGGCGCAGCGCGCGCGCTTCCCCTTCGCGGCGTTCCTCCTCCTGGTCGCCGGCCGCGGCGGTGCTGACGGTGACGGCGCGCGCGGTATAGCCGGCCTTTTCCACGGCGGCCTCGAGATCGGCGACGGACACGGTCCCGGCCAGATGGCGTACCTGGGCGCGCTCGGTGGCGAGGTTGACGCTGGCGGCGATCACGCCGGGCACCTGCCCGAGGCTGCGTTCGACGCGGCCGACACAGGAGGCGCAGGTCATGCCCTCGATGCTCAGTTCGGTGCTGTCTTCCCGCACGGTGTACCCCGCACTCTCGATGGCGCGTACGGCGGCCAGGGGATCGGCCGCGCCGATGAAACCGAGGTCGGCGCGCTCGGTGGCGAGGTTGACGGAGGCGCTCATCACGCCGGGCACCGCGGTGAGCGCACGCTCGACCCGGCCAACGCACGAGGCACAGGTCATGCCCTCGATGGGCAGACTCAATCGGCTGATCGGCGCGCCGGACCGGGAAGCAATGGAAGACATGAGGCAGTCCTTGGGGTGAGGTTACCTGCCACCCTAAAGATTCCCATCATGGGAAGGTCAAGCGTCATAACGGGGACGGAGGGGATTATTAATCCCCTCCGTCCCCGTTACTGGAGCGTTACGGCGCGGGCGTGCCGTCAGGGGTGACGCGCCAGATCGTGTTGGAAAGGTCGTCGGCGACGATCAGGGCGCCGCGCGGGTCGACCGAGACGCCGACCGGGCGGCCGCGGGTCTTGCCGTCTTCGCCGAAGAAGCCGCTCACGAAATCTATCGGCTCGCCGGCCGGGCGACCATTGCTGAAGGGCACGAACACCACCTTGTAGCCGACCGGTGGATTGCGGTTCCAGCTGCCGTGCTCTCCCACGAAGACGCCATCGGCGAACTGCGTGCCCATCACCGGCGACGAGAACGCCACGCCGAGTGCGGCCACATGCGAGCCCAGCGCGTAATCCGGTGCGATCGCCGAGGCGACCTTCGCCGGATTCTGCGGCATCACCCGGCGATCCACGTTCTTGCCCCAGTAACTGTAGGGCCAGCCATAGAACCCGCCCTCCTTCACCGAGGTGAGGTAATCCGGAACCAGGTTCGGGCCGATCTCATCGCGTTCGTTGACCACCGCCCACAGCGTGCCGGTGCCCGGCTGGATCGCCAGCGCGGTGGGATTGCGGATGCCGGTGGCGTAATCCTTGTGCGCGCCGGTAGCCACGTCGATCTGCCAGATCCGCGCACGGTCGATTTCCACCGCCATGCCACGCTCGGTGATGTTGCTGTTGGAGCCGATACCCACATAGAGGTAGCGGCCATCGGCACTGGCGGTCATCGCCTTGGTCCAGTGATGGTTGATCGCCGCGGGCAGGTCGGTCAGTTTGACGGGTGCCGCGGCCGCCTTGGTCTGGCCGTCCTGGTAGTCGAAGCGCACCACGGCATCCTGGTTGGCCACGTAGATCGCATTGCCGATCATCGCCAGGCCATACGGCGCGTTGAGCTTGTCGGCAAACACCGTCTTCAGTTCATAGGTGCCATCGCCATCGGCATCGCGCAGCAGGGTCAGGCGGTTGCCGCTCTTGACCGCGGTATTGCCCTTGGCCTTGATCTTGCCGGCGATGACGTCCTTCGGTTTCAGATTCGGTGCGCTGCCGCCCCGGCCTTCCGCCACCAGGATGTCGCCGTTGGGGAGGACCAGCGTCTGCCGTGGAATGCTCAGATCCGTGGCGATCGCCGAGATCCGGTAGCCCTTGGGCACCGTCGGCAGGGTGTCGCCCCACTGGGCCGGCTTGGCAATGGTCATGTCCGGCATCAGCCCGCGATGCGGCTTGGGCATCTCCGGGTTGCCGCCGTACTGCTCGAGCTGCGGGGCCTTGCCGCTGCAGGCAGCCAGCGCGACCGCAAGCGCGGACACCGAGAGGATCCGGATCATCTGGCGGATCATCTGGCGGTTCATCGGACACCTCCCACGCGCAGGCTGGACAGTCCCAAGCAGGTCGCGATCAACGCCAGCACCGTCAGGATCACCGAGAGCACCAGCCCGGCCGGCATCACCGCCCACGCATCGCGGGCGTGGTGCAGGCAGTTGATGAAGCCTACGCCCCAGGTCACGGCCAGCAGCACGACATACACCAGGTTGCGGCTGCCACGGACCAGGCCGACGATCCCGCACAGCAGCGCCAGCGTGGTCATCACCATGGCGCCGATGAGCAGCCAGGAGGCGAAGTTGGCCCATTGGATCTCATACGAGCTCCAGTAAGCGTAGTCCGCCAGCAGCGCGCCGAGGAACAGCGGCAGCACGCCACCCAGCACAGCGGCGTGGAACGGATGGATGACCCATGATCGGGTCAGGACAACGGTCGAAGCCATGGTGGTCTCCTGGTGAGGGGCGAATCTCTCCCGATCCTGCCACTGCCCGCGTGATGGGGGTGCCGATGGCCTGCGCGCATGACACACTCGCCGGCCACTGCACCTCACCGGGTCACCACGCCGATGAAACGTCTGCTTTGGAGTCTGTTGGGCCTCGCCCTCGCGGGACTGTCCGCTTCTGCGTTCGCGTCACCGCCGTCACCGCCGTCACCGAACAACCGGGCCGAAGCGGTCGCCATCGTCAAGGAACTGCGGCGCGTGGTGAGCGATAACGGGGTGGAGCGGCTGGAAACCGTCCGCATTGGCGGCATCGACCAGGCGGTCTCGATCCGCAGCAACGACCGCCGCAATCCGGTGCTGTTGATGCTGCACGGCGGACCGGGCTGGGTGGCGATGCCTACCAGCTGGTACTTCCAGCGCGGCTGGGAAGAGTATTTCACCGTCGTCCAGTGGGACCAGCGCGGTGCCGGGAAGACCTACGTCGCCAACGATCCCGCCGCCGTCGCACCGACCATGACGCGCGAACGCATGATCGCCGACGCCGAGGAGATGGTGGCGTGGCTGCGCAGGGAGTTCGGCAAGGACAGGATTTTCGTGCTGGGCCACTCGTGGGGCAGCTACCTGGGCGTGGAACTGGCGCAGCGCCGGCCGGACTGGCTGCACGCCTACATCGGCATCGGCCAGATATCGAACGCGCCCGAGAGCGAACGCCGGGGATGGCGCTGGACCCTGCAGCAGGCCGAGCGCGACGGCAATGCCGTGGCGGTCGCCGAACTCCAGGCACTGGCGCCCTACGCCGTCGGCAATGCCCCGGTGCCGCTGCAGCAGCTGTTCCAGCAGCGCAAGTGGCTCAACCACTATGGCGGCATGGTGCACAACCGTCGCGGTGGCGATGCCGAAGCGGCCGGCGTCCGCCTGTCACCCGAGTACACCGATGCCGATGTCGCCGGCATGTGGAAGGGCAACGACTTCTCGATGGAACATCTGCTGTCCGGCGCCCTGACGCTGGACCTCACCGGCCGGCGCCGTTTCCAGACGCCGATCTTCCTGTTCCTGGGCCGCCACGATCACAACGTCTCCTCCGAACTGGCGGCGGCCTGGTTCGACACGATCACCGCCCCGGACAAGCGGCTGATCTGGTTCGAGCAGTCCGCGCACGAAGTGATGATCGAAGAGCCGGGCAAGACCTTGTTGACGCTGGTGCAGCAGGTCCGCCCGATCGCAGCGCGTGCGGGAGACGTCGCGCCCTGAGTGCCGGCACCCGACACCTGACAGCGCATTCCCGCCCCGGCGCTGTCTTAACGCCCCCGCGTGTCGGCACGATCCCAGTACGGTGGCGAGCCGATCGCATCGGTGAGGAATGCCGAGACTTCGCGGACCTTGCGCGAGCGCAGCTTGTTTTCCGGCGACAGCAGTTGCAGATGGACGCGCTCGGACTGCGGCGAAAACTCCCAGTCATCGAGCAGCGTGACCATCTGTCCCCCCTGCAGCGTTTCCGGGTTGAACAGCCAGGTCGGGAACATCACCACGCCGCGCCCCGCGAGCGCGGCCGCCAGCAACGCTTCGGCGTTGTTGCTGCGCAAGGGCCCGGTCACGTTCAAGGCCTTGAACGGCACGTCGGGCGTGGCGCGGAAGTACCACTTCTGGATGCCCAGCTGGCCTTTGTAGACCAGGCACTGATGCTGCAGCAGATCCTCGGGGCGCTCCGGCGTGCCGTGCGCGGCCAGGTAGGCCGGACTGGCGGCAAGCAGGTTCCGGTGCGGCGCGATGACCTTGCCGATCAGGCCCGAGTCGACCAGCGGGCCCACCCGGATGGTGATGTCCACCCCCTCCTGCACCGGATCGATCAGCATGTCGGTGAGGGTGAGCTCCACGAGCAGCTCCGGATACCTGGCCTGCAATGTGTTGACGATCTGGGCGATATGCAGCCGCCCCAGTGATTCGGGGGCGTTGATGCGGATCAGCCCCCGCAGTCCGGCATCGCGGCCTTCCAGCTGTTCGACCGCCTCGTCCAGCAGGTCGACCGCATCGCGCACCTGCAGGTGGAAGCGCTCGCCGGCCTCGGTCAGCCGCACGGCGCGCGTGCTGCGGTAGAACAACTGCTGCCCGACATCCTGCTCGAGTGCCGCGATGAAGCGCGATACCGACGACGCCGGCACCCGGTAGTGCCGCGCCGTGGCCAGGAAGCTGCCGGTGGCGGCAACGGTGAGGAAATAGCGGAGGGCTTTGAGCTGCATGGCGGGGGCCTCGGCGTCTGAATTGCGATTCCAGCAATAGTAATTTGTCTAAATGCCGGATTGTGGCCGTTATCGCATGACCATACGATGAGGTCACGCGCATGGCGGATCGCCATGCCCTCCCCCCTTCCCCCATCTGGACTCCCCATGAGCGCCCTTTTCGACACCTTCGACCTCGCCGGCCTGCCCCTGCGCAACCGCGTGGTCATGGCCCCGCTGACCCGTGCCCGTGCACCGCACGATGCCGCCGATGAGCGCACCGCGCTCTATTACGCCCAGCGTGCCACCGCCGGCCTGATCGTCAGCGAAGGCACGCCCATTTCCCGCGAGGGCCAGGGCTACCTGTTCAACCCCGGCATCTTCACCGCCGAGCAGATCGCCGGCTGGCGCCTGACCACCGATTCGGTCCACGCACTGGGCAGCCGGATGTTCGCGCAGATCTGGCACGTCGGCCGGGTCTCGCACCCGACCATCCAGGCCGATGATGCGCTCCCGGTCAGCGCCAGTTCGCGCCTGCCAGTGGGCGCGCAGGCGTTCGGCTACGACGCGCACGGCCAGCCCGCGCTGGTGGCCTCGCCGGCCCCGCGCCAGCTGCAGACCGAGGAGATCGCGCGCATCGTCGCCGACTTCGCGCAGGCGGCCGCCAATGCCATCGAAGCCGGCTTCGATGGTGTGGAAATCCACGGGGCGAACGGCTACCTGCATGAGCAGTTCATCAATCCGCGGGTGAATGACCGCAGCGACCAGTACGGCCCGCAGACGCTGGAGAACCGGCTGCGCTTCACCCTCGAGGTGATCGATGCCGTGGTCGCGCGCATCGGTGCCTCGCGCACCGCCATCCGCCTTTCGCCGTATGGCCAGCTGTTCGACATGCCGCTGTATCCGGAGATCGACGCGACCTACACCGCGCTCATCCAGGCGATCGGCCAACGTGGCCTGTCCTATGTGCATCTGATGGACCAGTCCGGCTTCAAGGTCGGCCAGAAGTCGGTCGATGGCGCGGGCGATTCGGGTTTCGGCGGCCTGCTGCGCACGCTGAAGCCGCACCTGCCCGGCACCGCGCTGATTCTCGCCGGCGGCATGACCCGCGCACGCGCCGAGCAGTTGATCGATGCCGGCGTGATCGATCTGGCCGCGTTCGGCACCGGCTTCATCAGCAACCCGGACCTAGTGGCACGCCTGCAGAACGGCTGGCCGCTGGCGCCTGCCGATCGCGAGACGTTCTATGGCGGCGGCGCCACCGGCTATATCGACTACCCGGCCTACGTTCCTGCACGCGAGCCGGCGGCCGCCGAAGCAGCCTGATACGGCAGGCACGACGAAAGGGGGACATCCCGTCCCCCTTTCGTTGATGCTGGTGCGGACGCACACCCTGCCGCTATTTTCCGGTCACTGCTTCCTGCAGCTTCTCCACCGCCTGGTCGGCCGTGAACGTGTTCGGCTTCTGGATCTTGGGGAAGTCCACGAAGGTCTCGTTGAACTTCGTCAGCAACGCGATCGCGCCGTACACGATGTAGACGTGGTTGAGGTACCAGTCCCAGTAGGTGTTGGAGGTCACGTCCGCGAACTCGTACGGATCCGTGCGCAGATTGTAGATCTTGGGGATGCGCATCACCGTGAACGGTTCGCCCCAGATCTGCATCGTGCCTTTGCAGCGCTGCTCGATGAAGGTCACCTTCCAGTTGTCATAGCGGATCCCGAGCATGTCGCCGTCGTCGGAGATGTAGACGAACAGCTTGCGCGGCGATTTTTCCTCCTTGCCGGTGAGGTACGGCAGCAGGCTGACACCGTCGATGTGATTCTTGTAGGTGCGCCCGATCGCCTTGACGCCCTTCTTGAGGTCGTCGACCACGCCCTTGTTACCGGCCAGTTCCAGGAAGGTGGGCAGCCAGTCATGGTGCTGCACGATCTCGTTGGAGACCGAGCCGGCCTTGATCTTGCCCGGGTAGCGCACCACCAGCGGAATCCGGAATGCGCCTTCCCAGTTGGTGTCCTTCTCGCTGCGGAACGGCGTCATGCCGCCATCCGGCCACGAATTGCGGTGCGGCCCGTTGTCGGTCGAGTACACCACCAGAGTGTCTTCGGCGATGCCCAGTTCGTCGAGGTAATCGAGCAACGAGCCCACGTTCTTGTCGTGGTCGATCATCGTGTCGTGATACGGCGACTGCCAGCGCCCGGCCTGCCCCAGGCTTTCCTTCTTGGTATGCGTGATCAGGTGCATGTGGGTGAAGTTGACCCAGACGAAGAACGGCGTGTCGTCGTCGTTCGCCTGCTTGATGAAGCCCTTGGCGCGCTCGGCGAAGTCGTCATCGCAGGTCAGCATGCGCTTGCGGTCCAGTGGGCCGGTATCCTCGATCTTCTGCTTGCCTACCTTGCCCCAGCGCTTCTGGTCGGTGCTGTCATCCTTGTCGGTGGCGAAACTGTGGATCACGCCGCGCGGCTTGATGGTCTCGATGAACTCCCCGAACTCGTCCTTGGGGAAGTAGTCGTACATCTCCGGCTCTTCTTCGGCATTGAGGTGGTACAGATTGCCGTAGAACTCATCGAACCCATGGTTGGTGGGCAGCATGTGGTTGAGGTCGCCCAGGTGGTTCTTGCCGAACTGCCCGGTGGTATAGCCCTCGTTCTTCAGCAGCGCGGCGATGGTGACGATCTTCTCGTTCATGCCGACCGGCGCGCCCGGAATGCCGACCTTCGACAGGCCGGTCCGCAGGACGCTCTGGCCGGTGATGAAGGACGAGCGCCCTGCCGTACAGGACTGCTCGCCATAGGAGTCGGTGAACAGCATGCCCTCGTTGGCCAGGCGGTCGATGTTCGGCGTCTGGTATCCCATCAGGCCGCGCGAGTAGCAGCTCAGGTTCGAGATGCCGATGTCGTCTCCCCAGATGACGAGAATGTTGGGCTTCTTTGCGGATGAACCGGGCTTCTTCTTTGCGGATGAGCTGGCCATGCACTTCTCCGACGACGGTGGTGCTCAATAGTCCGTGTCGGTCATCGTCGCGGCCAGCGTGTTTCTACTTAGACGGCGTCAGTAAGTCTTCGCCTCCCCCTGCTCATCCCTCCCAGCTGATGCCTTTTGGTGCACTGGAGAAACCTGCCGAACGCAGCGCGTCCATCAGGCCATCGCGTCGGGCCGGCGCATCGTCGATCAGTTCCACGGTGAACGAGGTGCGGCGGCCCCGCCGCAGTGCGCTGGCCAGCGCCTTGGCCGCGGCAGCCGTGGTGCCTGCCAGGGACACATCGTCCGCATCGAAGAACGTCAGCAGCTGGCGGCCCCCCTGGGCCAGGTACATCAGCAGCCGCCCACCGCCGATCACTACCAGGGCACCGGCGCGGCGCACCGGCCGCACGCGCGAGCCGTGCACCGGCCAGGGCAGCACGGTCCCGAACGGATTGGCCGGATCGACCGCGGACAACCCGACGGCGACCTCGGCAGCACCGGGCCGCAGGGACTCGGCGATGCCGCGCAGCCTATCCACGATCAGGCGGTCGGCGAACTGCGCCCCGCCCAGCCCTTCCACGAAGCGGCCGCGCAGCACGCGGCCCGCATCCTCCATGCCCCGATAGACCTGTTGCAGGGCCGGGAAGCCGCCGGCGATGCCTTCGGCCACCGCCGCGCCACGGGTCACGATGCCGTGCCGATCCAGCAGGCCGTCGGCCAGCGCCACCGCGCGTACCGTGTCGCTGATCGCCTCGCGCTGCAGCAGCGACCAGCGCCCGGCCAGGGTGGGTGCGGCGAAACTGGCGATCACCGCCGACGCGCCGTCGGCCAAGGGCGTCTCCCCCATCGGGATGCCACGGAAGCCTCGACCACGCCGCGACGTGCGCGCAACCCGCGGCCGTGGCGCGCGTGAGCCGGACATGCCGCGCAGCGGTGCCCACAGATCGGTGCTCAGATAGCCCGACCAGGCCAGGTCCCACAGCGCGGCGTGCAGCTGCTCGGCGCTGATATCCGTAGTCGGCGTTCCGGCCCGCGCCCAGTGACTGCCCACCGCCGTGACCAGCTGGCGCGCGAAGTACGCGCCGCCGTCGGCCAGCACCTGCAGCAGCGCCTCCTGCAACGCTGACAGCCCGGCCGTGACCGGGAGCGCCGGCAGTGTCTCGGCGGCGACCTCCTGCAGATGCAGCGAGACCAGGCCGTCCTCATCGCCCAGCCGCCCATGCCCGGCCCACACCACGGCCCCGGTGGCGAGCAGCTCATCGAGCATTGCCGGGGCGTAGTCGACCACGCGCGCCGGAAGAATCTGCTGCTCCCAGACCGACACCGGCAGCGCCACGCCGGCCAGCAGCTCGACCACGCGCAGCACCCCGTCGATACCCTCCAGCGCGCCCGCGCCACGGTGTGTGCTGCCACGCGCGGCCTGTTCGGCGTCGGCGAGCACGCCATGGCGCTCCAGCAGCAGCAAGGCATACGCCTCGCGCGCGACCGGCCGGGTCGCCTCGCGGGCCTGCTGCAGCGAGCGCATCCGCAGCCGACGGAACACCGTTTCGCCTACCCATTCGTGGCGGGCCAGCGGCGGCGGCGCGGCCATGGCGGCAGCGGAGCGTGCATCCCGGCGGGCCACACCGAAGCTGCCCTTGAGCAGCTTGCCCTGCGCCTCCAACGCCGCCAATGCCGCATCGACGACGGCCACGCCGAGCCCGAACGCGGCGGCGGCCTCCGCCGTGGTGAACGGCGCATGGGTGCGTGCGTATCGGGCGAGCAGTTCGCCCAGCGGGTCCACCGACGGCTGCAGGAACACCGCCGGCACGTCCGTCGGCAGGCCGACGCCGAGAGCATCACGCAGGCGCCCGGCATCTTCGATGGCCGCCCATTGCACACCGCCGGCGATCCGGACCGGGAAGGCGCGCCGCTCATCGACGAGGGCGGCCAGCTCAGGCGCGGGATCGGTATCGACCAGCCGCAGCGCGAGCGCTTCGTCGGTGAGGGGCCCCAGTTCGCGCAGCAGGTCGGCAATCCCTTCCCTGCCGCGCGCCCGCCGATCAGGTGCCCGCCGTTGCAGCTCATCGCCCACCTGCTCGACCACGGCCGCATCAAGCAGTTCGCCGAGGTCGACCTGGCCGAGCAGATCACCGAGCAGGCCGCTGTCGAGGGAGAGCACCGAGGCGCGGCGTTCGGCCAGCGGCACATCGGTGCCGTACATGAACTCGGCGACATACCCGAACAGCAGGTTCGCCGCGAACGGTGACGGCACCTCGGTGGTGACATCGGCAATCGCCACGCTGCCTTCGGCGAGCCGCTGCATCAACGCATCCAGCGCGTCCAGATCGTAGACATCCTGCAGGCACTCGCGCGCGGTTTCGATCAGGATCGGGAACTCCGGATAGCCCTGCGCGATGGCGAGCAGTTCACCGGCGCGCAGGCGCTGCTGCCACAGCGGCGAGCGGCGGCCGGGCGTGCGCCGCGGCAGCAACAGCGCGCGTGCGGCACATTCGCGGAAGCGCGCCGCGAACAGGGCCGATCCGCCCACGGCGCGGGTGACCTCCCGGCGCAGCCGCTCCGGCTCGAACAGGAACAGCTCCGCGCCCGGCAGGCGCCCCTGTGCGTCGGGCAGGCGCGCGATGATGCCGTCGTCGCTGGCGACCACCGCCGGATCCACGCCCCAGCGTTCGCGGATGCGCGCGGCCACCGCCAGCGCCCACGGATCGTGCACGCGCCGCCCATACGGCGAATGCAGCATCAGCCGCCAGTCACCGGCCTCATCGCGGCAGCGCTCCAGCACCAGGCTGCGATCGGTGGGCAATACGCCCGTTGCCTCGCGCTGTTCGGCCAGCAGCCCGGCGATGTTGGCGATTGCGTTGTCGGCCAGCCCGGCCGCCTGCAGCCGTTCGCGCAGTGCAGGCGCAATCCCCTCGTTCCCCTCGTCCCCCTCGTCCGCCACCGCGGCGTCGAGCGCGCCGATGAAGGCGCCCACCGCCTCGCCCAGCTCGGCGGGCCGGCCGACCCCCTCACCGCGCCAGAACGGCAGGCGCGCCGAACGGCCCGGCGCCGGGGTGACGACGACCTGATCGTGGGTGATCTGTTCGATCCGCCACGAGGTCGCGCCCAGGGTGATCACGTCGTTGACCCGCGATTCGTGGACCATCTCCTCATCGAGCTCACCGACGCGGCGCGACCCGGCGCGCTCCTCGCCTTCCGGCAGCACCACGCTGAACATGCCGCGGTCCGGAATGGTCCCGCCGCTGGTCACCGCCAACTGCTTCGCACCGGGGCGCGCGCTCAGTTCGCCGGTGGCCCGGTTCCAGACCAGACGCGGCCGGAAGCCGGCGAAATCATCGGAGGGATAGCGCCCGGCCAGCATGTCCAGGGTGGCATCGAAGGCGCTGCGGGGCAGCGACCGGTACGGCGCGGCGCGGCGCACGCGCGCATACCAGGCCTCCACGTCCAGCGTCTCCATCGCGGCGGCGGCCACCGTCTGCTGGGCCAGCACGTCCAGCGGGTTGCGCGGCGGGTCGATGGCTTCGATCTCGCCGGCCAGCATGCGCTCCACCGCCACGGACGCGTCGATCAGGTCGCGACGCGTGCGCGGGTAGACCAGGCCCGTCGAGATGCCCCCGACCTGGTGGCTGGCGCGCCCGACCCGCTGCAGCGCGCTGGCCACCGAGGGCGGTGCGGCCACCTGGATCACCAGGTCGACCAGACCCATGTCGATGCCCAGCTCCAGGCTGGAGGTCGCCACCACGCAGCGCAGTTCGCCGGATTTGAGCGCCTGTTCGATCTCGCGGCGCTGTTCCTTGGAGACCGAGCCGTGGTGCGACCGCGCGATCAGCGTCTCCGCACCGGCGGCCCGTCCGGCGGTGCCGCCATTGAACGAGCCGTAGTGCTCGGGCGCGGGCGCCGTTGTCGGGGCCTGCGCCGGGACCTGGCCGCGGGCGACGCGGTCGGCGTACAGCTCGTTCAAGCGCGCGGTCAGCTTTTCGGCCACGCCCCGCGAGTTGGCGAACACGATCGTGGAACGCCGCGCCAGCACCTGGTCCAGGATGCTGGCCTCCACATGGGGCCAGATCGAGCCGATCCGCCCGGACGCCGGTGGCGCATCGGCCGCGGCAGGGTGTGGCGGAATGTCGGCCATGTCCTCCACCGGCACCACGATGCGGACATCCAGGGCCCGCTGCGAGGGCGGATGGACCACGGTGACCGGGCGGTCGCCGCCGAGGAACCGCGCGACCTCTTCCACTGGTCGCACCGTGGCGGACAGCCCGATGCGCTGTGCCGGCGCCTGCAACAGGGCATCCAGCCGCTCCAGGCTCACCGCCAGATGGGTGCCGCGCTTGCTGCCGGCCACCGCATGGATCTCATCGATGATCACGGTGTGGACGTCGCGCAAGGTCTCGCGCGCCTGCGAGGTGAGCATCAGGAACAGCGATTCGGGCGTGGTGATCAGGATGTCGGGCGGACGCCGCAGCAGCCGCGCGCGCTCCGCCGTGGTGGTGTCGCCGGTGCGGATCGCGACCGACAGGGTGACCGCCGGGTCGCCGCGCCGCTCACGTTCGGCACTGACGCCCTGCAGCGGTATCTGCAGGTTGCGCTGGACATCGGCGCCGAGGGCCTTGATCGGCGAGAGATACAGCACACGGGTGCCGCGCTTCTTCGGCTCACCGCTGCGGAACAGCTGGTCGATCGCCTGCAGGAACGCGGCGAGGGTCTTGCCCGAACCGGTTGGCGCGATGACCAGGGTGTGCTGGCCGGCGCTGATTGCCGCCCAGGCCTGCGCCTGTGCCGGGGTCGGGGTCGCGAACGCCGCCGTGAACCAGTGGCGCGTAGCGGGAGTGAAGGCAGCCAGGGAATCGGGCGTGGGGTCGTTCGGGGTCGGCATGGATCCGGGTGTCGTGGGACGGTCGCCCGGCATCGGCCGCGAGCGCAAGGGAACCAGACTAGGGTATGCCGCGTAGGGCATGCGTCAACCGGCACCGATCGCGTCGCATCTGCCGGGCACCGGTCGCCCCTGGTCCGCCACCACTCGTCCCTTCACCCCCGGAATTCGGCCCCAGGCCACTGCTGGCGGGCCTCTACGGGACCACACTGGCCGGCATCGAACACGGCACTGCCACAGGAACCACCCCGATGAAACGACGCGATTGCCTCAAGGCCGGACTGGCCCTGCCGCTGCTGCCGACGCTGCTCAAGGCCGGGCCCGCCGCCGCGGCCGGTGCTGCCCGGGTACGTCCAGGCACCGCGGCCTGGCCTGCCGCCGCCGCGTGGGAGCGGCTGTCGCGTGCCGTCGGCGGTCGCCTGTCGGTGCCACAGTCGCCGTTCCTCGCGGACGCCGCCACCCGCGCCGCGGCGCTGGAGCAGCTGCAGAATCCGTTCTACCTCGGCGACCAGCCCGCGCTGACCCAGACCAGCGGCTACTTCGGCGCGTGGCGTTCGGTGCCCAGCGCCAAGGTGGTCGCCGCCGCCAACAGTGCCGATGTCGCCGCCGCGGTGAACTTCGCCCGGACCCATCACCTGCGGCTGGTGGTCAAAGGCGGCGGGCACAGCTACCACGGGACGTCCTGCGCGCCGGATTCGCTGCTGGTCTGGACCCGCGCGATGAACCAGGTCGAGCTGCACGATGCCTTCGTCGCCCACAACGCCCGCCCGGGCACCGCACCACAGCCCGCGGTCAGCGTGGGCGCCGGGGCGATGTGGATCGATGCCTACGATGCGGTCACCACGCGCGGTGGCCGCTATGTCCAGGGCGGCGGCTGCACCTCGGTAGGCGTGACCGGCCTGGTCACCGGCGGCGGCTTCGGCAGTTTCTCCAAGGCGCATGGCACGGCCGCGGCCAGCCTGCTCGAAGCCGAGATCGTCACCGCCGACGGTCAGATCCGCATCGTCAACGCCGACAATGACCCCGAACTGTTCTGGGCCCTGAAAGGCGGCTGCGCGGCGAGTTTCGGGATCGTCACCCGGATGACGCTGCGCACCCATGCCCTGCCCGACACCTTCGGCGGCGTCTCCTGCCAGATCCAGGCCAGCGACGACGCCAGCTGGCAGGCCCTGGCGGCGGAGATGCTGCGCTTCTACCGCGACACGCTGTGCAACGCGCACTGGGGCGAGCAGTTCACGTTCAAGGACACGCGTCGGCTGTCGATCTCGATGGTATTCCAGGGCCTGTCGCGCGGCGCGGCCGAAGCAACCTGGACGCCGTTCCTCGACTGGGTCCGCGCCCGGCCGGCGTACACCATCACCGACCCCTTGCAGGCATTGGCGATGCCCGCCCGCGACATGTGGAACGCGGATTTCTTCCGCGAGCATGCCCCCGCGCTGATCGCCGAGGATACCCGCGAGGGCGCCGCCTCCCGGCACATGCTGTGGAAGGGGGACCAGGGTCAGGTAGGCTGGTTCCTGCATGGCTACGCCTCGGCATGGCTGCCCTCCTCCCTGCTGGACGATGCGCGGCGCACGCAGGCGGCCGCAGCCATCTGCGCGGCCGCCGAGCACATGGATGTCGGCATGCACTGCAACAAGGGGCTGTTCGGTGCGCCCGCGGCGGCGTTGGCGGCCAGCCGCGAGACCGCCACCCATCCGGCGGTGCTGGATGCCTTCGCCCTGGCGATCATCGGCAACGCCAGCGGGCCGGTGTATCCGGGCCTGGGCCTGAACGTCGATGAGCCCCGTGCACGCCGCGGCGCGTTGAACGTTGCGCGCGCCTACCAGGCACTGAGCGTGGTGGCGCCGTCGGCGCCGGCCTATGTCTCGGAGAGCGACTACTTCCAGAAAGACTGGCAGCAGGCCTTCTGGGGACCGAACTACCCGCGGTTGCAGGCGGCCAAGCGCCGTTACGATCCGCAGGGTCTGTTCGTCATCCACCATGGCGTCGGCAGTGAAGACTGGAGCGCCGACGGCTTCGAGCGTGTCCGCGGCTAAGCCAATACCGTGCGCAACGCCTGCTGTGCACGCAGGTTTTCAGCAGGCGTGCCGATCGTGATGCGCACCCAGGTGTCATACGGGGCGAACACCCGGGCGATGCGCACGCCCTGCTGCAGGAGGCCGGCCGCGACCGTCGCGTGCGGGCGCCCGCTATCGACGAACACGAAATTGCCGGCCGCTTCGGTGGATCGCAGGCGCAGGTCACCGAGCACCTGCTGCCATCGTTGCCGCTCGGCGGTCACGGTGCGGCGTACCTGGTCTACGTGCGCGGTATCGGCAAGCGCCGCCGACGCGGCGGCCAGTGACAGCTGGTTCTGCGCATGGGCCCCGCCAACGCCACGCTGGCGCAGCGCCCCGGCAAGCGCCAGAGGCACCAGCGCATAGCCGATCTGCAGCCCGGCCAGGGCGTGGATCTTGCCGAGGGTGCGGAACACGACCACGTTCTGCCCCTGTCGCAGCAGGCGTACCGCGCTCAACGTGGCCGCATCCTCGCGGTAGTCGAGATATGCCTCGTCGACGATCACCAAGGTGCGCGCCTGCGCAGTGGTCACGAAACGATCGAAGTCCGCGCCCGGGCTGAGCGTACCGGAGGGGTTGTGCGGGTTGACCACGAACAGCGCGCGCGTGTCCGGCCCGACGGCTGCAAGCAATGCCGGCAGGTCGTTTTCCAGGCGGGCGTTCAACGGGACTTCCACCGCCCGTCCACCGAATGGCTTCGCCGCATCCACCAGGGCGCCGTAGCCCGGCACCGAGTAGATGAAGCCACCGGCACCCTGGCTGAGCGCCAGGTGCTGGCCGAGCGCTTCGAGCACTTCACCGACCACGACCTGCTCCGGCGTGACCCCCTCCAGCGTGGCGATCTGCTGTTGCAGCGCCTGCAACTGTGCCGCGCCCACATAGCGCGGCGCGTCCGCCAATGCGCGCTGTACCGCCGGGCCGACCTGCGGTGACGGTCCATAGCTGCTTTCGTTGAGATCCAGCCGCAGCACAGCTTCGGCGGCACCAGCAGGTGCCGGGACCAGTGGAGCAGTTCGTGCCTGCGCCGCCGCCGGTGCCAGTGCGACCGCCGCCGCACTGGTCAGCCCGGCGCGCAGCCAGTGGCGGCGCTGCGGATCGGTGGGTAGCGGGGAGTGCGGGACGGGACGGTTCATCGGAAACGGGTCTCCAAGCGCGCGTAGTAGTAGGTGCCGCTCCAGCCGAACGGCGACAGCTCGCTGTACGGGAACACGCCAAAGGTATCCGCACCGGAGACCTGCGGGGTGGTGGCGATGTTGCGGGTGGGATAGGTGTTGAACAGATTGTTGGCGCCCAGCACGAGGGTGACGGCATCGGTCGCGCGGAAGGCGATGTCCAGATCGGTGACCCAGCGCGCTTCCAACGTCTGGATCACATCGACGTTGCCCGCGCTCCCCGCCTCGGTCGGCAGCGTGCGGAAGCGGGTCGAGCCCTGTGCGAAGGCCGCGACATTGGCCGCGCTCTGGTTGGTCGCCGCCACGCCCTCGATCTCACCGTAGCGGTGCGTGCCCAGGTGGATGCCCCAACGGCCGACATCCCAGCCCAGCGCGACGGTCAGGTTGTCACGCGGCTGGCCTTTCTCCACGCGGGTGCGCTCGGTGACATCGAACAGGGGCGTGCGCACGCCGAGCGCGGTCAGCTGGGCCGGCGTCGAGGCGACGTGGGTCAACTCGGTCTTGTTGCGGTTGTAGGCGACGGTGGCGGTGAGCCGGCCGTAATCCGCCAGTTCCCAGCGGTAGCGGGCCGAGGCGTCCACGCCGGTGGTGCGGGTATCCGCGGCATTGCTGAAGTAGCGCACGCTGGTCACGCCTGGCGAACCCAGCGCCGCCAGATAGTCGCGGATCGCGGTGGACCCGGCCGCATCGACGAAGTTGCTGGAGAGGAAGATCCGGTCGTCGATGTCGATCCGGTACACATCCAGCGACGCGCTCAGTCCGCCGATGCCCCAGGTGAGCCCGGCGGTGAAATTGGTGGCCTGCTCCGGCTCCAGCGAGCGCGCGCCCAAGGCACGTGCTTCGACCGTATCCACGGGTGCGGTGCGTACCAGCACGTACTCCGGCACGCCGGTCACCGCGTTGTTGAGGGTGCGGCTGCTGGTGGAACTGAAGTACTGCTGGGCCAATGCGGGCGCGTGGAAGCCGGTGCTGACCGAGGCGCGCAATGCCACCCCGCCGTCGAGCTGATAGCGCAGGGCCAGCTTGCCGTTGGTGGTGCTGCCGAAATCGCTGTAATCCTCCCAGCGCCCGGCGAGGGAGACCAGGAAGCGATCGGTGACATCGGTCTCGGCTTCCGCATAGGCTGAGACGTTGTGGCGGTGGTGGTTGCCGGCGTCGGCCGGCTGGATGCCGGCAAACCCCTGGGACCCGATCGTGGGCACGGCGCCGGCGGAGGGACCATCGAGCACGCGCGCCGGCCCCCACACGTACGAATCCAGTTCACCCGGCGAGATGCCGTAGGTGTCGCGGCGGAACTCCGCCCCCACCGCCAGCCGCAGCGGCGCATGCCAGCCAAGGTCGATGCTGTTGTTCGCATCCAGGTTGGTGGTCCACTGCGAGGCCTCGAGGGCGCCGTTGTAGAAGGCGGTCGGACTGTCTGCGCCGAGCGTTGCATTGAGCGTATTGCGGGTGCGGTAGACCAGCTTGTTGCGGCCGTAGACGCTGCTCAGGTCCCAGTGCCAATCGCCGGCCAGACCTTTGATGCCCGCGCCGAGAGAGGCGTTGGTGCTCTGGGTATCCACCCAGGGCAGGAATCCGTGCGGATAGATCGCGCGCACGTTCTCGACCTGGCCGGCGCGGCGCAGCGAGGCGTTCGAACTGCCCTCGCTCACCCCGTAGCCGCCGAACGCGTATGCCTCCAGTCCTTCGGCCCAGGCCAGCGGTCTGCGCAGGTTGCCGAACACCGTCTTCTCCACGGTGTCGGCCGAGTCGGCGAAGCGCCACAGTGCATCGCGGTCGATGGTGGCCTCGCGCGGGTCGGCGACAGCGCCTGCCCCCGCACCACCGATCGGCGCCAGGCCCGTGCCGGAGCCGAAGGTACCCGACGGCGCCACCGGCGCACCGTTGCGGCCGATCCCGAAGTACTGCTGGCGGGTATCGGGCAAGGCGCGGTTGGCCGCCTTGCGGTCACGGTAGTCCCAGGTGAGGTGGAGGCCGCCGCCGTCGGCAAACGCCACGCCGGTGTCCAGCGCCACCGCCGTGGTGCCACCGCCGCCATCGCGGGTCGTGCCGCGGCTGACCCGACCCTCGAAGCCGTCGTCCTCGCGCAGCACGATGTTGATCACCCCGGCGATCGCATCGGAACCGTACTGGGCGGAGGCGCCATCGCGCAGCACCTCGATCCGCTCGATGGCACTCACCGGGATGGCATTGAGGTCGGTGGAGACCGCGCCCTTGCCCACCGTGCCGCCGGTGTTGACCCAGGCACTGGCATGCCGGCGCTTGCCGTTGACCAGCACCAGGGTCTGATCCGGCGACAGCCCGCGCAGCGTCGCCGAGCGGATGTGCGTGTTGCCATCCGGCGTGGTCGGGTGTGGGAAATTGAACGAAGGCAACAGCGACTGCAGGATCTGGCTGATGTCGGTGTAACCGCTGCTGCGGATGTCCTCGGCGCCCAGCACATCGATCGGCACCGGCGACTCCAGCACGGTGCGCGCCTGGGTGCGGTTGCCGAGAACCGTGAGCTGGTCGAGCTGGGTCACTGCCGGCGCGCTTCCCGCGGTCTGGGCATGGACCGGGGCGGCAGTGAGCAGGCTGGCAAGCACGGCGACGGACAGGCGACGACGTCGCGGCACGGTGGCGCGAGGATTCATGGTGTTTTCCGCAAAGGTCGGGCATCACGCCCGAAAGAGACGATGGAGCGGCGCAGGCGGCACGTCAGCGGCGACATCGCCGTGGCAGATACGAAGCTGGCAAGACAGGTTCCCCGGATGACCCTGCGGCACATCTTGCAAACTTGTTGCAGAGCGTCAATCGACCTGGACGCGTGCGCTGAGCACGCGTTGCATGCTCCTGTCGAGAGCGCGGCTCAAGTGACTGATTTCATTCAACGCATGCCGCCGGACATGCGTGAATGCCCTTACCTTCGGGCATATCCACATAGCCAACCGTGTTCGGCCGTCTGCCATGACAACGCCCCGGAGACTGCCGCCTGCGCAGCCGTGACGATCCGCAGGTGCGGCCACCCCTGCGCTGGCGTAGCCTGCGCGCAGCCCGCCCGCAAACGGAGATCGCCCTGTGATTCCGACCACGTCCGCCCGCCGTTTCCCCGCCGTGCTCGCCCTCGCGATCGCAGCCGCCCTGACGCTTCCCTCAAACCGGGCGCAGGCGCAGGCGCCGGCCCCCGCCAGCGCCCCGGCCGCCACCTCGTTCAACGCCCTGCTCGATGCGCAGACGATGGCCGCGATCAACGCCGATCCGGAACTGCGCACGATGCTCGGCATCAGTGGCGATGCCGCCGGTGATCTGTCCGGCCAGCTGACCGACGTCTCGCTGGCCCGGCGCGAGATCAACCGCCGCTTCCTGGTCGACAACCTGGCGCAGATCCGCGCATGGAACGGCCCGCCGCTGGATCCGCAGCAACGGCTCAGCGACGGACTGGCGCGCTGGTTCTACCAGACCCAGATCGATCTGATGGCGGTGCCGTGGGCCGCGGCCTGGTTGCCGGTCGGCGGCAGCACCTACGCCGTGGACCAGTTGTTCAGCCTGCCGGTCAACCTGCCGCAGTTCATGGACAACCAGCATGCGGTCACTGACGAGACCAGCGCCCGTCATTACATCGCACGGCTGCAGGCGATGGGCCCCAAGCTGGACCAGGTCCGGGCCAACGTGGACATGCAGGCCCGCCTGGGCGTGGTGCCGCCCGAAGTGGCGCTGGAGGGCGCGGCCAACCAGTACCGTGCCCTGCTGAAACCGGCGCCGCAGGACAGCCTGTGGGTGCAGTCATTGCAGCGCAAGCTGGACAAGGTGCCCTCGATCCCCGCGGCCCGGCGCGCTGAACTGATCGCACAGGCGACCACGGCGGTGCGCGACGCGGTGAACCCGGGCTATCAGCGCCTGCTCGACAACGTGCAGGCAACGCTGGCGACCCATCCCGGCAACAAGGGCGTGTGGGCACTGCCGGACGGCAAGGCGTACTACGATGCCGCGCTGCGCTGCTATACCAGCACCGACCTGGATGCCGATGCGATCCACCAGATCGGGCTGCGCGAAGTGGCGCGGCTGGACACGCGCATGGATGCCCGCCTGAAACAGCTCGGGCTGCGCGACGGCAGCGTGGCCACGCGCATCGCGCAGCTGCGCAAGGACCCGCGTTACCTGTACGAGGACAGCGACGCAGGGCGCACGCAGCTGATCGGCGACATCGAGCAGCGCCTGCGCGACCTCGATCCGATCCTGCCGACCTACTTCGGCCACCTGCCGACACAGAAACTGCTGGTGCAGCCGGTGCCCGCGCACATGCAGGCCACCTCGCCGGGCGGCTATTACTACCCGCCGGCGATGGATGGCTCGCGCCCGGGCACGTTCTTCATCAACCTGGGCGACATCAGCTCCAACACCCGCTGGAGCATTCCCACCCTCACCTATCACGAGGGATCGCCGGGCCATCACTTCCAGATCTCGATCGGCCAGACCCTGACCGACCTGCCGATGCTGCGCCGCAGCCTCAATCCCAGCGCCTTCAGCGAAGGCTGGGCACTGTATGCCGAACAGTTGATGGCCGAGGCCGGCGTGTACCGCGATGACCCCGCCGGTGACCTGGGCCGCCTGCAGGCCGAGATGTTCCGCTCGGTGCGGCTGGTGGTCGATACCGGTCTGCACCGCAAACGCTGGACGCCCGAGCAGGCCGTCGCCTACATGGAGGAGAAGACCGGCATGAGCCCGGCCGACGTCCGCATCGAGGTCAACCGCTACCTGGTGCAGCCCGGCCAGGCCTCGTCCTACAAGATGGGCCAGCTGCGGCTGCTGGAACTGCGTGAGCACGCCCGCAGGGAACTGGGCGACCGGTTCGACATCCGCGCCTTCCACGATCTGATCCTGGGCAATGGGGCAATGCCGATGACCGTGGTCAGCCAGGCCGTGGACGCGTGGATCGCCGCGGGTGGACCTACAACGACTGCCCCAGTTCGATGAACAGCACGTTCTCGCCGCCTTCGCGGAATCCCATGCCGAAGATCAACGGGCCGATCCAGGAATCGAAACCCAGAAACAGGCTGCCGTTCAAGATGCCGTCGCTCAACGACATGTCGCTGCGCCGCTGCCAGGCATTGCCATATTCGACCGTGCCACCGACCTGCGCCGAGCGCCCCAGCAGCGTGCCCAGCTCATAGGTATACCCGGCAAAGCCCAGTGCATAATCCTGGCCGGTCAGCTGGTTCTGCTGGAAACCGGCCAAGCGCCAGCGCCCGCCGAGCCGGTACAGATTCTGCACCGGCGCCGTGCCGGACGAAGTGACGTGGTAGCGCAGCCCCAGCTGCAGGGCATGCTTGCCGAATGATCGCGCAGCCGCGGCATCCAGATCGATCTGGCCGAACCGCGCATCCGCGCCCAGGCCGGTGCTGGACTGGTACGTACGGGCATTGACCAGATACCCCTCGCGCGGGAAATACACGCTGTCGATATCGTCCAGTGTGGCCTGCGCGATCCATGCTCCCTCGTCGAAGTCCACGCGCGGGATGGTGGGGTCGCCGACTTCCACCTCGGCGTTGCCGGTGTAGCGCTCCACCCCCACGGACAACGCGAGAACGTTGGACACATTGCGGAACAACGCCACCGTGGCGCCGGTGCGTCGCACGCGGTAGCGCGCGATCTTGTCGCCGGCATCGTCGTAGAGATTGAAGCTGCGGGTCTGGAAACCACCACCGGCCTGGAAGGCGTATCGATTACGCAGGTCGAACGGGTGGTAGTACTGACCGGTCAGGCCGGGTTCGCTGCCGATCTGCAGCGCGATGCGCGCTTCGGCGCCGTAAGGCGACAGCGGCGAGAACAGCAGCCCGGCGCGCAGGTTGCTTTCGTGATTGCCTTCGAGGTCGTTGCTCAGGCTCAGCCCGGCCTCCAGGTACACCGGTCCATTGGGCTTGGGATAGGCCGACACCACGACACCGGTTCTGCCGTCGCGTGACCGGATTTCGTAGTTGATGCTGGCCAGCGTTCCCATGCCATGCGCGCGCAGCACGCCGGCCTGCATCGCCTCGACATCCAGCGGTTGGCCGATGCGGACCGGGAGATAGGACAGCAGCAGTGCGTCGGCGTATCCGGTGTGGTTGTCGACCTCGACGAAATCGATCATGGTCGGCACCGCGGACGGGGCCCGCCCGGCCCGCTGCGCGGCCAGCCGGGTGTAGGTCTGCGGCGTCTGCGCGAACGCCTGCAGCGCCGGCGCGGCCTGGTCGGCGGCGAGCTGGCCGATCCGCAGCGCCTCGGGCGCCTTGTCGAAATCGCCCGTGGCGACCTTGCCGGTCAGGTCCGGCGAGATCAGCAGATCCTGCGTGCCCAGACTGTCCAGCTGTGCCTGCGCGCTGCGCGTGGTCAGGAACCCGCTGAGCTGGCCGATCACCTCCACCAGGCTGGCATTGCGGTCCAGCGCGCTCAACGGCGTGCCCACGTCCACCGCGATCACCCGATCGGCGCCCATCGCCCGCACTACGTCGATAGGTACCTGATTGGACAGGCCACCGTCGAGCAGCACCTGGTCATGAATCACCACCGGACGGAAGATGCCCGGCAACGACATGCTGGCCCGCATCGCCATCGGCAGGCTGCCATCGGACAACACCACTGGCTTGCCGGTATTGATGTCGGTGGCGACCGCCCGGAACGGAATCGGCAGGTCGTCGAAACGGCCATTGACCCGGCCGGCACCGGTCGCGCGCTCGAACAGGGCGATCAGCTTCTCGCCTTCGGAGACGCCCCCGGCCAGCGCGACCGCCTTGCCCTCGCCGCCCAGCCCGATGCCGATCGGGGCCAGTTGGGCATAGTCATCGGCCTTGCGTCGCAGCGAGCGCTCGCGGCGCGGCAAGGTGTCGGTGAACAGGCTCAGCCATTCGGTGCTCAGCACCAGTTGCTCGATCTGCTCGGGCGTGGCGCCGGAGGCGTACAAGGCACCGACCAGCGCGCCGGCACTGGTACCGGCGATGCAGTCCACCGGAATGTGCAGCGCCTCGAGCTGCTTGAGGATGCGGACATGGGCGATGCCCCGTGCGCCGCCACCGCCCAGCGCCAGCCCGATCCGGGGCCGGGTGTCGCCCGGGCCGCGCACGCCACAATGCCCCCCCTGGCCGGCCGCATCGTCGGCCGCAACGGGTTCCGCCGCGTGCAGCGGCGACAGCGCGCCGCTCGCGAACACGCACGCGAGCAGCAGCGATGCCGTGCACGGGCAGCAGTGCCGTGAAGGAATCAGCGCCACGCGCCGCCCACCCGTCAACGGCCAGCGGTGGCAGCGGGCGGGAAGCCAGCGAGCATCTTGTCCAAGGCGGTCTCCACCGCAGCGTTGATCTTGTCCGGCGACGAAGGCACGGTGCTGCTGGCCGTGCCACGCCAGACGGCCTGCTTTGTGCGCGTATCGAACATATCCAGCACCAGCGTGCCTACTTCGTAGGTACGGACAGTCGTGGTCGCGTTGCCCATGCCCCCGCCCCAGCCACCGCGCCAGCCCCATCCGCCCATGCCGGTCCCGGTGTAGAAGGTGTCAAGCGTCTGCTTCCGGTCAGTGACCGTGTGTGCGGCGAGCGCGATGTCGCCCTGCGGCACCTCGCGCAGGCCCTTGGCCTGCAGTCTGGCATTGATGCCATCGACGATGCGTTGTTGCACCAGGGGTGAGCCAGCCGTTGGCTTGACCGCCCAGCTGTAGGTTCTGTACGCGCCAAAGTTGGCGGCCGGATCGAAATCGGTGTTGACGGTCGGTGTGGATGCACAGGCAACCAGGCTGGCCGCGACAACGGCGATGCAGAGCGCTTTCATGACATGAGCCTCCCAGGTATGAACCGAATGACGCACTGCGGTCGCAGGCGTCCTGCTACAGCCAGTGACTCTCTGCGATCAGCTCCTGCGCGGGCCACGTAATGATCGCGAGACGAACGACTCACCCTTCACAGCGGCCGCAACCGCCTCCAGCAGGTCATCACCTGCATCGGACTTGAGCACATAGCTGCACGCTCCCAGGGCCATTGCCTGCGACACCATCTGCGGCGCGGCGTGCACGGTGATGAACACCACACCAAGAACGGGGCGCCGCAGTCGAAGCCGGCGTGCGGCCTCCAGTCCATCCAACTCCGGCATGCCAATATCCGTCACCACCACATCGGGCAACATCGCCTTTGCTGCCTGCACCAGTGAAGCCCCGTCCTGCACGAGCCCGATCACCTGGACGTGCTGGGCAAGCAGCCCGCGCAGCTGGCGTCCCATCGCGCACCCATCTTCGGCCAGCAGTACCCGTACCGCGTTCATCGCACTCGCCTGCTCGACACCTGTCCTGATGGTGCAACCGGACACCGGACGCTCGCAAGGGAAAAACCACCGCGAGCGGGCAAGTAAATCTACTGGCTGCACACGGCCAGGCTGCTCAGGGGCGGATCAGGCCCTCCAACTGGGCCTTGCGCACCAGCTCCAGCGTCCCGTGAACCCCCAGCTCCTGCATGATCGCGTACTTGTGCGATTCGATGGTGCGCACCGATACCCCCAGCGCGTAGGCAATCTGCTTGGAACGCAGGCCACGGCCGACGTATTCCAGAATGCGCAGCTGCTTGTCGGTCAGCGCATGCTGTCGGCGCCCCGACGACACGATCGCATCCACCGCCAGGCTGGGCGTGACATAGGTGTGGCCTTCCATCACGCCATGGATCGCGCGCACCAGTTCGTCGCCGGCCGCGCTCTTGAGCATGTAGCCACGGGCACCGGCATGGATCGTCTCGGCCGCGAGGCTGGACTCGTCGTGCATGGTGAGAAACAGAAACGGCGTCAGGCAACCTTCGCTGCGCACCTGGCGCATCACCTCAAGGCCGCTGATGCCGGGCATGCTGATATCCGAAACGACCATATCCGGCGTTTCGCGGCGGAGGGTGGCCAGCAGCTGCTCCCCGGACGACACCAGCACGATCGAGTCAAAACAGTCCATCAACAAGCGTTCGATGCCTTGGGCCACGAGCCTGTGGTCGTCGGCGACGACGACACTGCCGAACGGCACAGACCTCCTCTGCACGCACGAGACGCCCATTGCCTGCCTCCGTTCGCTGCGATAGCCCCCGTGGACCCGTCGCTGCAGCCACCATCGCCAGGTTCGTCATCGGCAATGCGCCACGACAAGCCTTCCCGATGCGTCTGCAGCGTGCCGAACATGCGAGTGGCTGCGTGACGGGGCCGTGATGCCACGCACGCGATGTCGCGCGTGCTGCAGCCAGCGGCTCAGGTCACGATTCAGCGTCGCAGGGTGTCTCGAGGACATTCCCCGAAGACAGTGCGGTACAGCAGGGAGAAGCGGCCCAGATGCCCGAAGCCCAGCCGCAGGGCTATCTCCGTCACACTCCCCGACGCATCTGCCTGCAGCAACGCGCTGCGCGCGCGGTTCAAACGGGCCACTTGGTGCCAGTGACACGGCCCATGTCCGTAGGCATCACGAAACAGACGTTCGAGCTGGCGTTCGCCCACGCCCAGGGCGAGCGCCAGGGCCGCGCTGTCGAAGGGCCGGTCAAGATGGCCTTTCAGATGGGTCTCGGCCCGCCGCACCACGGCATCGCGGTGGCGTTCGATCCAGCTGCCATCGGCACATCGTTCCGGTCCGGCATCGGCGGCACTGACGGCGTCCACGAAGGCGCCCAGCAGCAGCGCGGACTGCGCCGCCAGGTGCTCCGGCGTGATCAGGCCCTCCCAGCGGGCGGCGGTGTCCAGTGCGGAGAACACGCCGTAACGCAGTGCCTGCGCGTGCGCGGGGGCGGCCGGTCGGCTGCACCATCCGCGGCGCGGAAGGCGCAGTTCGCGGCCGACCCGCGCCACGGCCTCGCGCTGCAGGACCTCGCGCGGAATCAGCAGCACGGCCCACTGCCAGCCCCCGGGCTGCGGACGCACATTGAGCTCGCTGTCTTCGGCGAACACCATCACCTGGCCCGCCGGAACCCAGCGTCCGTTGGCCCACATCGGCTGCTGGCAGGACACGGCCATCGCCAGTGCGATCAATCCTTCGCCAAAACTGCCGCTGGCGAAAATCGGCAGCGTGTAGGTGCCGCTGTCCAAGCTGAACTCTGGAAAGACCAGCCGCTGGAGGCACGCGCGAAAGTGCCCGGCGGCCAGCAGGCGCTGTTCGAACCGCGTGTCGCGCACTACCCCCAGCAACGCATCGGCGTCGAAGCCATCGACGACGAAGCGGCTGTACGGGGCCATCGGTTCGTCCATGCCAGTTCCTCAAGCAGGTCGGAAATCGGATAGCGCGACGGGGGACAAGCTGTTTACATCGGCGCGATTGTGGGGCGGAAACGACATCGCTACAAGCGGTGACACGCTGCCCCGCAAGCGTGAAACGCATCACATTGAGACCTGTCCGAGGGAGGCGTTGCGCGCCTCGGGGACAGGCCTCGATCCGAAGCTTCCTCACGCACCCACCGAGGTCCACGTGCGCGTCAACGCGACTGTTACGCACATCGCTCCTGTCGACAGCACCCGTGCAGCAGCATCGGACGATTCGGTCAGCCCCATCGCCTCCACGCGCGCATCACCTGCGCTTCGCATCACATTCACGCACGTCCTGCCGCTGCTGATTGGTTGCCTGCTTGGCCAGTTGCTGCCGACGCTGGCGCAGATGCCGGGCTTCCGTCTGCACGTGCTGTGGATTCCAGGACCGCTCTTGATGGGCTGGTTGCTGTTCACCCCGCGCCCGCAGTGGCGCACGTGCATCCTCGCGGCCGCGGTCGGCACCGTGCTGGCGTTCGTGCTGGTGCCGTTCGTCGGGCTGAGTGGGCTGGTGGCCACTGCCGGTGAACTGGCCCTGGTGGCCGCCGTAGCCTGGCTATTGCTGCGCTGGCGCGCGACCGGTTCCGCGCTGGAGGGATTCCGCGACATCTCCCTGTTCATCGCACTCGGCTGCATCGCACTTCCCGTTTGCGTGGCGTGGTGGCAGATGCTCGTCTTTCCCGGCGCGCCCCGCGGACTGGCACCCGGCATGCTGCTCACACGGCTGCTCTGCAGCAGCGTGAGCTACCTGCTGATCGTGCCGACGGTGGTCAACATCGCGCGGGTGTTGCAGACACCGGAACGTCGGGCCGGCTGGCGTTGGCGCACGATCGCTGTCGCCGTGCTTCTGTTCGGCGTGCTGGGCGTGATCTGGGGCATGGACTGGCCCGAAGGGGTCATGACCCCGTTGCTGGTCCTGGCCCCCATTCCGCTCCTGATCTGGGTGTTGATCGTGTTCGGGGTCAGCGGGGCAGCGGTGTGCATGCTGATCGTGGCGGTGCTGGCGATGCAGTTGAGCTTGGCCGGCGTGGGTCCGCTCGCCTTCTGGACACCCGAGCGCAACCTGATCACCGCCCAGGTATGGACCCTGGGCACCGGATGTGCGCTGCTGTTCCTCGGCGCGCTGTCCGAGCAGAAGCTGTCCAATCACCTGAAACTGCAGCAGGCCTATCGTCGGCTGGGTGAGGTGACCGGGAGGATGCTGGTGGTGCAGGAAGAAGAGCGCACACGCATCGCGCGCGACCTGCATGACGACGTCAACCAGTCGCTGGCGGCGATCTCGATCTGCCTGAGTACCCTGCGCAACCAGATTCCCGAGGCCGACCGCCACAGCGTGGTCGAGCTCCAGGACCAGCTGTTGACGGTGTCCAATGACATCCGGTCGATCTCCCACGAACTGCATCCGAGCATCCTGCGTTTCACCGGCTTGGCCAGTGCACTCGATGCGTTCTGCATCAAGCGCAATGCTCGTGGCGCGCTGCGCGTGCGATGTCGGATCGAAAGCCCGCCCCGACTCGGTGACGATCGCGAACTGAGCCTGTTCCGGATCGTGCAGGAAGCGGTGAACAACGTGGACAAACACGCGCATGCCAGTACCGCCCACGTCCTGGTGACGGTGCGCGGAGAGCAGCTGCTGCTGCGGGTCGACGACGATGGGATCGGCATGCCGGTAGCGGGCAGCACGCCGGCGGCGCCGGGGCTGGGCATGATCAGCATGGAAGAGCGTGCACGGCTGCTGGGTGGCAGCCTGCGGATCAGTTCCAGCCCGCTGGGCGGTACCCGTGTCGAAGTGCGCTTTCCCTTGGGCGATGCCGCGACCGAGCTGCCGCCACTGCGCGTGGTCGCGCACCCGTAAAGATACTGAGGCCGGACGCGTAGAAAGGCGGTTGTACGGGCCGCATCCGCCGGACACAGTGGACCGACACTGGTCCGTGGAGCGCCCCATGCACAGGAATGCCCTACCCTCCCGCTGCCGCCGTGGTGCGGCCCTGCTCGCGCTGGCCTGCGCGTTGACGGCATGCACGTCGTCTCCGCCCCTGTCGACGGCGGCACCGCCGACCGCCGTGCCTGCCGCCGCGCCTGCCCCCGCCCCGGTGCCGGAGCTGCGCCCCGGCATTCCGGCCGGCTACCTCGGGCGCGCCCTGCCGGACAGCCTGGCGCTGCTGCCGCCACCACCGGCCCAGGGCTCCCCGGCCTTCGCCAATGACCAGGCCATCCACCGCGCCGCGCAGAAGCTGCGTGGCACGCCCCGCTACGCGCTGGCGACCACGGACGCGAACCTGCACTTCCCGCAGGTGGCCACTACCTTCTCCTGCGCGCTCGGGGTGCCGATCAGCCAGCAGACTTCGCCGACGCTCTACCTGCTGCTGCAGCGCACCCTGGTCGATGCCGGCCTGGCCACCTATGCCGCCAAGGACCACTACAAGCGCACGCGCCCCTTCGTATTCCACAAGGAAGGCACCTGCGCACCCGCCGACGAGGCCTCGCTGCGCACTGACGGTTCCTTTCCGTCCGGGCATACCGCGATCAGCTGGACCTGGGCGCTGCTGCTGACCGAGCTGAGCCCGGACCATGCCGACGCACTGCTCGCCCGCGGGCGCGCGTTCGGCGAGAACCGCCTGATCTGCAACGCGCACTGGCAGAGTGATGTGCTCGAAGGCCGCGCCGTGGCCGCTGGCGCGCTCGCCGCCCTGCACGCCAACGCCGATTTCACCCGCGACATGGCCCTGGCCCGGGCGGAAATCCAGTCGCTGCGCGGCAACAGCGTGCAGCCCACCGGCTGCGATGCGGAGAAAGCGGCACTGGCGGTCCCGATTCCCGGGGTGCTCTAGCACGCGCCCGTGCGCTGTCCCGCGGCCCATGCCATCCTGCGCTGATCTCCACCCCGAAGGCGCAGCAGATGGCACAGGTCCAGATCGTTTCCGATGGCGTCAATTACCGCCACCACATCCGCAGCGGTGAGCATGCGCTGCTGGCCGACGAACCAGTGAGCCTGGGCGGCCAGGCGGCAGGCATGGCCCCCTTCGATCTCTACCTCGCCTCGCTTGCGGCCTGCACGGCCATCACCCTGCGCATGTATGCGGAGAAGAAGGGCTGGGACCTGGGCGAATTCCGTGCCGAGCTGTCTTCCTCCCGCGACGCGGACGGCCGCTTGCAGGTTCATCGCGTACTGCATGCCTCCGGGGCGCTGACCGAGGCGCACTGGGCGCGCCTGCTCGAGGTCGTCGAGAAGACGCCGGTCACCCTGGTCATGCGTGAGGGAGCCACGATCACCAGTGAACAGGGCCCCTGACCGGGCGGTCGTCCCGTGGCTCCATCGCGTGCTGCAGACGCCGTTTTCACCTGGTTCTGACAGTTGAAAAAAGAAAGCCTCCCGCTGCATCCGTCACGACACTCCCGCCGTAGCTGAAGGTGCGTCACACCGGCGCATCCATTTGGGAGTTTTGGTCATGAAGATCCAGTTCGCAGGCCTCGTACTGATCGGTTGTCTTGCCGCCACCGCGTCCCCGCTCGTCTTCGCGCAGGCCGCGGCCGCGCCGATGGCGGCACACGGCAATCCGATGGTCGGCGGTGCGGCGATGTATGCCAACAAGGACATCATCGACAACGCCGTCAATTCCAAGGACCACACCACGCTGGTTGCCGCGGTCAAGGCCGCCGGCCTGGTCGACACGCTCAAGGGCGCAGGCCCGTTCACGGTGTTCGCACCGACCAACGCCGCGTTCTCGGCACTGCCGAAAGGCACCGTGGAAGGGCTGCTGAAGCCTGAAAAGAAGGCGGACCTGACCAGGATCCTGACGTATCACGTCGTTCCGGGCGCAGTCACCAGCACCGACCTGATGGCGAAGATCAAGCAGGGTGGCGGCAAGGCCAGCCTCACCACGGTCGAGGGTGAAGCGCTGACCGCCCGCGTCGTTGGCAAGGGCATCACCCTGACCGACAGCAAGGGCCAGGTCGCCCACGTCACCATCGCCGATGTGAAGCAGAGCAACGGCGTGATCCACGTGATCGACAAAGTGCTGATGCCGTAACCGGAAACGGCGGCTGCAGATCGCCTGCAGCCGCCCCGGAGCGGGAGGAAGATGACCTGGCGCGCCGTCTTCAGGACGATGACGGGGGAGACATCACGCTGTGCGGACGACGCGCCAGGTCAAGACGGTCCCTCGCCGGCGCATGCGTGCGCCGGCCGGGTATGCACACGGGGAAAGAGGACGCGGTCCGCCGGCGCTCAGCGCGGCAGTGCCTTGCCGGACAGTTCGACGCGTCGGTTCGGCGCCAGGCAGACGATCAGCGCGTTGCGCTGCGCCTGCTCGCACTGCACCAGCGGGTCGGCCTTGCCCCGCCCTTCGGCGACGATGGCCGCCGCCGGTACGCCGCCGGCCACCAGCGCGTCGCGCACGGCCTCGGCACGCCGTTGCGACAGCACCAGGTTGTAGCGGTCGCTGCCGATCCGGTCGGTATAGCCGATCACCTGGATGGTCTGCACCCGGCTGGCATCGCGCACCTGCTGCAGCAACGTCTCCACGTTGCGGCGTCCTTCGGGCGTCAGCACGGCACTGTCGAACGCGAACATCGCATCCGCCGCCAGCCGCAGCGGCTCGCTCGGCATCGGCGCGGGCGCCGGTGGCGTGGGTGGGCGCGGTGGATCGAGCACGGCGGCGCAGGCCTGCGGCTTCCAGTGCGCTGCCTGGGCAATGCCCTTGCCATCGAAATCGACTTTGAACTGGCAGGTGAAGTAATCCCCACCCGGACTACTGCGGAAATTGAACAGGTAGTTCCATTCGCGCACGCCCCACATGCCCTCGCCGAAATGCGGGGTGCCCAGCAGAGCGTACAGCTGGCGTTTGCTCATGCCGCGGGCGAACAGGCGCAGGTTGTCGACGTCCACGAACAGTCCCTCCTTCAGGCTGGCCCTGGCTGGATCCGGGAAGCTCACCGCCTCGGCGTCGACGGCGGTATCAGGCGATGTGGCGCGTTGCTCGCCGTGGCTGGCGCAGGCGCCGAGCAGCAGGGCTGCCAGGCTCAGGCCCAGTGACCGCAGCAGCGGCCCCTGGGAAATGGATGTGGGCTGCATGTGCATGGTGTTCCCCCTGTAAACGTTGAATGCGGACCGTGGGGCCCGGTGCCGGCGGCGCGCCGGCACCGGACGCGGTCACCACTGGATGCCGGCACCTACCGCGACACCACCATCGCCGCGGCTGTTGGTCGAACCGCTGAACTTGTAGATCCAGCGGCCGCCGTCGGAGACCCCCGAAATGCCCACCGCCACGCCGGATTCCCCGTTGAAGCTGCCTGCGGCGAGCGAGGCCATGCTGCGGCCGGCTTCATAGGGCTGCGGCAGGGCGGCCACCGCCATGGCCGAGGCGACACCGGCCGAGGCGCGGTTGTCGGTCTTCTGCAGGTTGCGGTCGAACGAGTCCATGCGCTCGTCGGTGTACGCCTTGGACCAGTCCAGGGTCTGGGCCATGCCGCTGCGCAGCTGGTCCACGTTGACGGCATCGGTGCCGGCGGTACCGGGGGCGACGTTGCGCACCGTGGTCGGACCGCTGGCGGTACTGCCGAGCGTCACGCTGTTGAGGTTGGTGGTGCCGTTGACGTTGGTGTCATAACGGATCGTGCCCTGCTGGGACGCCTGCAGCTGGCGGACGTTGACCGCGTCGGTGGCTTCGCTGCCGTCGGCGACGTTGGCGATCTGCCGTTCCGCGCCACTGCTGCCCACCGAGACCGTGTTGGCCCGGTTGGCCACCGAACCGGCGCCCAGCGCGACGCTGTTGCTGCCCTGTGCGCTGGCTCCGTTGCCCAGTGCGGTCGCGTTGCTGCCTGCCGCGGCAGCCCCGGCACCGCCGGCCACCGCGTTGTCGCCGGTCGCGGCCGGCGCCGCGAGGTTCTGCGTGTTGTTGACCTGGAACATCCCGGAGGTGCCGTTGTTGATGTTGTTGATCTGCGTGTCGGTGTAGGCCTTGGACTCGGTGATCGCGTAGTTCACGCCGTTCTGCAGCTGGCCGACATTGACCGCGTCATAGCGCTCCGACCCATCGGCCACGTGGGTGACCTTGCGCTCGGCACCGGTGCTGCCGACGGCCACCTCGCCCACCGAGTTGCTGGCACCGGCCTGGCCGTAGGCACCGGTGTACCCGGCCTGTGCGCCCACACTGGCCACCGAGCCGGCGCCGAGGGCGACGCTGTTGTCCGCGCTGGCGCTGGCGCCATCGCCGATCGCCGCGCTGCCGCTGCCCGCCGCACTCGCCAGCGGTCCGATCGCGATGCTGTCGGCACCGCCCGCGGTGGCCGCGCCCTTGGTCGAGTTGACCTGCACGTACTGGCTGTTGCCGCCCGGCTGGATCTGGTCGATGCGGGTATTGAGGTTGGTCAGCGAGGTATCCACCGCCGAGAAGGCCACGGTGACGTCGCTGTAGTCGTTGGCGATGACGCTGCCATCGGTGGCGATCGAGGAGATGCGGAAGGTCGGCGCGGTCCAGATGCCGGTGTTGCCATCGAAGTTGGTGGTGCCGCCGAAATACCCGACCAGGGCCGCGTTGGTCTGGAACAGCTGGTTGCCGTTGACCGCATCCAGGCTGCCGGCCAGCACGCGTCCGTCGGCCAGGTTGGTCAGTGCCACCGCCGCGCCGCTGGCATCGCCGGCCAGGGTGATGGTGTTGGTCGCGTTGCCACTGGCATCGGCGTCGTACTTCACGGCCAGGCGGTCCACGGTGTCGGTCTGGTCGGCGACGTTGGCCAACGAGGTGCTCACGGCATCGAAGGCGCTGCCGACGTTGTCATAGCTGCCGGCGGTGACCTGGCCATCGCTGGCCACGTTGTTGATCGTGTAGGTCGGGGCGGTGACCAGACCGTTGGCGTCCAGCGCTGCACCACCGCCCAGATGCGTGGCCACGGCCTGATTGGCATTGAACAGCTGGGCGCCGTTGATCGCTTCGTTGCTGGTAGCGGTGACACTGCCGGCGGCGACGTTGCTGAGGGTGGTCGCACCGGCCCCGTTGCCGAGCGTGGCGCTGGCGTAGTTCACGCTGCCATCGGGGTTGAGGTCGTAGCGCAGCGCGCCCTGCTCGGAGGCGTCCAGCTGGGCCAGGTTGACGGCATCGGTCGCCTGGGTACCCGCGGCGACATTGACCACCTGGCGTTCGGCACCGGCCGCGCCGACCGACACCGTACCCTCGCGATCGGCCACGGCACCGGCGCCCACGGCAATGCTGTTGGCGGCCGTGGCCGAGGCCCCGGTGCCGACAGCGATGCTGTCCAATCCGGTTGCGGCGGCCTCGGCGCCGGTCGAGTTGATCTTCAGGTAGCGGCTGCCGACGCCATTGCGGATGTCGGTGATCTGCGTGTTGAGGTTGACCAGCGAGCCATCCACTGCGGAGAACGCATCGCTGGCGTTGTCGTACACCCCCTGCGCGACGGCGCCACCGCTGGAGATCGTGGAGATCTGGAAGCTGGGTGCGGTCCACGCGCCGGTGGCGGGATCGTAGGCGGTGACACCGCCGAAGTAGTCGACGATCGCGCTGTTGGTATCGAACAGTTGGGCGCCATTGACCGCCTCGGTGCTGCCCGCGTCGACCGCGCCGTTGGCCAGGTTGGCGATCGTGGTGGTGCCCGTGCCGCCGCCGAGGGTGACGCGGCGGTAGTCCGCACCGCCAGCCCCGTCGTCGTCGTAGGTCACCGCCAGCGTGCCGACCGCATCGATCTGCGAGATCGCGCCCTGCAGCTGGGCCACGTTGACCGCATCGGTGGCGGCACTGCCGGCAGCCACGTTGCTGATCTGTCGCTCGCCACCCGCGAAGCCGACCGAGACTTCACCGGCCGATACCTGCGCCGCACTCAATCCATAGGCGCTGTAGCTGGCCTGCGCACCGCGGTTGGCCGCCGAGCGGTAGCCCAGCGCCACGCTGTTGGCCTGGTTGGAGGTCGCCTCCGAGCCGAGAATGGTCTGCCCGTTGGCAGTGCCCTTCGCACTGTCGCCGACGATCACGGAATGGCCCATGCGTGCGGCATAGTCCGCCGTCGGCACGCCCGTCGGATCGGTCGGGTCGTTGACGCCTGCGCCGGGGAACGCCAGGTTGGCGTCCTGCTGCGGCAGCTCGTGGCGTGCGTTCGCACCGATCACCACTTCCCTGGAGCCGTTGGCATACGCGCCATCGCCCACCAGCACCTGGTAGTCCTGCGCGGCGTTGACCGCCCAGCAGTCCACGCTGGCCACCAGCAGGTTGACGCAGCGGTTGGACCACGCCGGCGATCCGTCCGGCAGCAGCAGGCCGAGCAGGCCATTGGGGTTGCCGTTGTTGATGTTGTAGATGTAGCTGTCGGAGGTGACGCCACCGATCAGGGTCAGGTGCGAGCTGCCGCCGGTGCTTGCGCTGCCCAGCCCATCCAGCAGCGTACCGACCGGGGTCAGGTTGACCACCGGCAGGCCGAGCACGTTGGTGACCGAATAGGTCTGCATGACGTTGGCGCTGCTGACTTTCAGGTTGCCGTTGCGGACATAGCCGTCGCCGCCCAGCAGCCCCTGCGCGGTCGGGCCGACCAGCTGCGAGAGCGAGCCGACCAGGCCGCCGGTGCCGATGACCAGACCGGCGTTGGGATCGGCCGGGGCCGGCCCCTTCGGGCTGCCCGGCGGCAGCGCGGTCGGCGCCGGGAAGACGGTGCCCAGGATCGGCGAGGTGATCGCACCGACCGCACCCAGCACCGGCGTGGTGATGGCACCCACGGTAGTGCCGACGCCGTCGAGCAGGCCGCCGACCGCCCCACCGACACCGTTCAACAATCCGCCCAGCGCGTTGCCCAGACCATTCGGCGCCAGCGCCATCGAGCTGGTCTGCACGGCACTGACGCCGGCATCCACGAGCTTGGGATTGCGATCGGCCGCATCGACCACGTGGCCGAGCGCATCCACGCGCACGCCGCCAGCGACATTGCTGGCCAGCGATGCCTGCACGGCATCCGGCGCGTCGGGCGTCACCGTGGCGTCGGCGATCAGCGCCGCCCTGGCCTCCACCTCGGCCGCCGCCAGGCGTGCCTGTGCCGCCGCATCGACGTTGGCCTCCAGTGCGGCCTTCCGTGGTGACGGCGTCGCCGCGACCGCCACGCTCGCCTTCGCCTCGGCCTTGACCGGCACCCGCACCGGCGCTGCCGTCGGCGCAACCGAGGCGACCGCATCGATGTCGGCGTGGGCATTCAACCCGGCACCGTTACCCGTGCCTGCCGCGATGCCCCGATCGGCCAGGGCCGCCACCTGAGCGCCCGGCGCGGCAACGCGCCTGGGCAGGTCCGCGTTCGCCTGCGCAGCGGCATGCACCTGCAGCACCGGCCGGTTGGCCGTGGGGGTACCGAGGTTGAGGTTGACCTTGGCATCCACGCTCAGCAGGGGCGCCGTGCCACGATCACGTGCCGCCGCTGCCAGCGCCACTTCCGCATCGAGCTTCACCGGCAGTGGCGCGGTGTACTTGGCGGTCAGTGCCTGCAGGTCGGTGAGCGTCTGGTTCTCACCGGCCCATGCACTGCCCGTGCACAGCGCCAGCGAGAGACCCAGCGACAGCACCGACATCGGCACCTTCAGATGCACCACGACCGGACCGGCGGCCAGGCTGCCACGCGCGGTGGCGATTTCGGAGACGACCACCAGGGCATTCAGCCGGTGGCTCCACACCAATCGAAAAATACGGTTCATCAGGTATTCCCCCGTGTACGAATGCGTTGAACATCACCGGTGCCTGACGGCACGTGGATGTCATTACAGTCGAGGGGTCAAACCGCGAGCACTTCATTCCGGCAGCACAAACGTGCGTTCCGGCAAGACGACGGGTAAAACCGGCAGGGTGATGGGCAATTTCGGCAGGTTGCCGAATATGTGCACGGCCGGCGTGTGGATACTCTTTTGAATACTCAGGCCGGGCTGCCCATCTGCGCGGGCGCGCGCATCAGTGTGTCGCGTGGCAGCTCGCCGAACACGCGCCGATAATTATCGGCAAAGCGCGACAGATCCCACAGTCCGCAACTGAGCGCGATCGCCTTGACCGATTTGCGGCTGGAATCGGCCATCGACAACCCGCGGCACGCGGCGCACAGCCGCAGCATCGAGAGATAGCGGTTGGGCGACGTGCCGAACAGGTCTTCGAAGGCATACCGCAGCGCGCGTTCGCTGACACCGGCCGCGTCGCAGATTTCATTCATGTAGATATAGCGACGCAGATTGAGCCGCATGAAGTTCTCGGCGCGCTGGGCGATCAGATAATGCGTGCGCCGGCCTCGGCTGCAGGTCGGGTGGTCGTCGCTGCCGGCGCCCAACAGGGCCTGGATGTGGTCATGCAGCAGGGTATCCACGGCATCGGCCGCCAAGGCGCCGCCCTGCCCGGCCAGCGCGGCATGCACATCGGCATAGCGCTGCATCAGGCGCGCCCCGCCGCCGGCCGCGCCAACGTGGAACAAGGACAGCGCCTGGCCCGAAGGCAGTGTGTTGCGCAGGCTGAGTTCGGTCAGTTTGCGCTGCACCCGCTGCATCGGCGCGAGCAGCAGGGTGAGCTGGGTGCCGGCGCTGAGGGTGAACTCGCTGATGCCTTCGGGCAGAACGGTCAACGCCATCCCCGCCGCGAGCGGCATGCCGTGGCACCAGCTCACATTCTCGTCAGTGGCGTGGATCAGACCCAGCAGGCACCAGTCCTGCGGCAGCATGAAACGGCCGCGGAAATGGAACCCGCTCACGGCCGTGCAGAACAATGCCTCGTCATGCACCTGCGATTCAATGGCGGCCCGCGGGCCGTTGCCATCCAGCAGCACCATTTCCAGATCGCAGACACGCAACACACCACTGAGCGACGCCAGGTCGAATGCCCTTAGCCCGCTCTCGATCCGGTTATCCACCACACCATCTACCATGACAGTGATGCCCCCTTTGGCCTGGACCCCCGGTGCCTCGCCACATGGCCACCGGGTGCGCACTCCTTCGATTCCTGCTGCGCATTCTGTTACGGCCAACCTGCCGCGGCGATTCCTCCTGCCCGCCCATCCAGATCATCCGGCGATTCCCGCTAAATGATTCAGCAGATGCCTTGCCGCTCTGCGCGCGTGATTCGATGCGCATTTTTGGCAAGTATGCCCGAACTGGACGCCAGGTAAACAGAATCACAATCGCCATCACAAATATGGCCGAGACCCGTGAAACCCAGCGTTTGTGCGCGTCCGCACACCGTCAAATAGTTGACATCACGCTGCACTCACATAATCTCCACCCGCACTTCACTTTGGCGCCATTACATCAGGTTCATACAGCGCAGCCGCAGCTGACCGGTTTTCCCTAAAGTTGAATCCGGGTCTGCCGATTTTGTGTATTGGATACCGCGCGATTCGTCGAGCATCCTGATCAGGACGCCCGGACATACCGACGCGGTGATACTGCAACACAGGGGGAACGCCATGGACAGCAACCTTCATCTTCAGTGCCTTCATTGCCACTGCCGCGTGCCGGCAGCAGTGACGCACTGTCCAGCGCGATCTGCCGCCAATGACGTCGCCCGGGCACTGCCCGGCCGATAGCGCAGGCCTGTAAAGGGCCGCACTGCGCAGGATGCGCGGTCGAGATGGACGTCCTGGCGGAGCCAGGCAACACCATCGGTACCAGGGGTTGTATCCGCCCGTTCGGGCTCTGATTGGGAAAGGGAGAAACCGTCATGAATGCATCCGTTCGCAAGTTCCTCGTGGAAGAAGATGGCGTGACCGCGCTCGAGTACGGCCTGCTGGCCGCCGTGATCGCGGGCATCCTGGTGGTCGTGGGTAAAACGCAGATCGAAGGCTTCTTCACCGAGCTCTTCAAGAAACTCGGTGAAGTCGTCGAGGACGCCACCGGGAAAGCGTCGGCCTGATCGTCTGATGTGAATGCCAGCGCTGTCGCCCGGCTCTCCCCGTGGCGACGGCATGGCGCGGACGTGTTGAGGCACGACCGATTCGGGGGACATAACGCATGGAACTCCTTCCCCTGGTGGCATTGCTGCTGGGCGTACAGGTCGCCATCCATGACCTGTACGCCCGACGGGTGTCCAATCGTGGGTTGATGCTGGCCACCGGCCTGGCACTGGTGGCGCTGGCCTGGCAGTGGCTGATGGCGGGCCGTGGCTTTCCGGGCACGCACCTGCTGGGCTTCGCACTGGGATTGCTGTCGCTGCTGCCGTTCTATGCCATCGGCTGGATGGGCGCCGGTGACGTGAAGTATTTCGCGGTGCTCGGCCTGCTGCTCGGCGCAGCACCGCTGCTGCCGATCTGGATCATCGCCAGCCTGCTCGCCGGGGCACATGCGATGTGCGTGATCGTCGCGCGGCGCATCGGGCCTGTCTTCTTCCACGCCGCACTGTCCATCGGCTCCAGCGGTCCGGTCTCGCGCAGGGTTCAGCCGGTGATCGCGCAGTGGCGTCATGCACGCCAAGGCCGGGTCGGAATCCCGTACGCGGCGTACCTGGCCTTCGCCAGCCTGTGGTGGGTGCTGCAGCAGCACGTCGGCGGTGCCGCATGACGATTGCCCACCCGCACCGCCGTCCTGCCCGGCCCCAACGCGGCATCGCCACGCTGGAATTCGCCTTGATGCTGCTGTTCGGCCTGTTGCCGCTGTTGCTGGTGACGTACTCCGGCGTGATGATCATGGCCGTGCAGCAGACGCTCTCTGCGGCCTCGGCCGAGGGCGCACGGGCCGCCTTCCGCCATGCCACGCCGACCGAACGCCGTACTGCCGCCTGCCTGGCGGCGCGCCGCTCCATGCAGTGGCTGCTCACTTATGCCAAACAGGCCCCCGACTGCGCTGCGGCTGCCGCCCCGCCGATCACCGTCTCCACGCCCGCGCCGTGCGCCGACCTGCCGGCCGCGCAGTGCATCCGCGTGGAAGTGAGCTACGACTACAGCGCCTACCCGTTCCTGCCCGGCACCGGCCGCGTCTATGGCTGGGTGATGCCCAAGCCACTGCGCAGCACCGCCGTCGCCCAGCTCGACCTCGGCGGCAACTGATGACACTCCGGAGAACAGCATGCTCAAGTTGACCCGCATCGCCGCGATCCTGTTGATCGGCCTGGCGGTGATCCTCGCGATCGTCGCCTTCGGCGTCAGCCGTCGCGCCAGCCAGGCGCCCCCCGGGACGCCGGCGACGGCGAACGCACCGGCACAGCCGGCGACCTGGCCGGTGGTCGAGGCGGTCGGCGCGTTGCCGGCCGGACGCCCGATCACGGCCGAGGACCTGCGCGTCACCGGCCATCCTCAACGCCCCACTGGCGCCTACACTTCGATCAACGCGCTGGTCGGCGCGGTACCGACCCAGGACATCCCGGCCGGCACCCAGATCCAGACGGCACAGATCGCGCAGGGCTTTTCGTTGCGCCTGAACCCCGGCGAGCGTGCGCTCGCCGTACCGGTGGACGAACTGGTCGCCGCCGGCAACCGCATCCAGCCCGGCGATTTCGTCGACGTCTTCCTCAACCTGCGCGCCTCCGGTGGGTTGCGCGATGACGGCGATGCACAGACCCGGCTGCTGCTGTCGCGCCTGCGCGTGCTCAGCTATGGCGCGCATGACGTACAAAGCGTGGCCACGCTGCCGGCCGATGGCAGCGAGCCGCCGCCGGCCGACAGCCGTGCACAGGACATCACCGGCGGGAGCAGTTCGGCGGGTGGCTCGCGCAGCGATGGCAGCACGGCCCCGGCACGCAGCGCGGTGCTGGCCGTGCCGGTTGCCGAAGCGAACCGGCTGCTGCTCGGCGCCCAGCAGGGCAAGCTGTTCCTGGCGCTGCGCAACCCGGCCGACATCGGGCTCCCGGACCAGGCGCTGTTCCCGACGCCCAACCGCGTGCTCAGCCCGCGCCGCGAGCTCTCCGCCGACGAGCGCCTGGCCCTGCAGCGCCCGGAGAACGACGCCTATGCCGGCATCGACACCGATGCACTGGCCGGCCGGGGACGCAGTACGGCCGCCGCACTGCCGCTACCGACCAGCGCCCCCCGCCGCGCCACGCCGCGCGCGGACCGCGGCATCGAAATCATCCGTGGCGACATTTCCTCCCATAGCGGGTCGCGCTAAACCCATGCCGAGACAGCCCATGACCGAACGCCCCACCCTTGCGCGCCGTCTCTCCCACGTTCTGCCACGCTGCCTGCTGGTCGGCGTGCTGATCGGCAGCCCGCTGCTGGCCAGCGCCGAGGCAGAGCTGGTGCTGCAGACGCGCGAACAGCGGCCGTGGTCACTGCCGGCCAACCTGGAGCGTGTGGCCATCGCCGATCCCAGCGTGGCCGACGTGGTGATGCTGCGCGGCCGTGAGGCGCTGCTGGTCGGCAAGGCGCCGGGCAGCACCACGTTGCTGTTGTGGCGCAACGGCAGCCGCGAGCCGGAGCGTCTACAGGTCGAGGTGCGAAGCGCGGTGCAGGGCGCCGTCAGCGCGCAGGGTGGCGGCACCGGCCTGATCGTGCAGGACGGCCAGGGTCTGCTGCAGGGCCTGAGCCCGTCGCTGCTGGAGCACCAGAGCAGCGTGAAAGCCGCCGCGATGGCGGTGGGCAAGGACGGCCAGCTCGCCGACATCTCCACCATCGCCAGCGGTGGCGTGGTCCAGGTCGAGGTGAAGATCGTCGAGTTCAACAAGTCGGTGCTGCGCCAGATCGGCATGAGCTTCGGCAACAAGAACTTCAACGGCAACAACGGTTTCTACTACGGCATCACCCGCCCGGGTTCCATCCTGCCGGGCCTGTTGCCCGCCGGCGAATCGGCCGGCCCCGACGACGTCATCATCACCAACCCGCTCTCGTCCGCATTCGGATTGGTGTTCAAATCCCTCACCCATGGGTGGGATGCGAACATCGACCTGCTGCAGAGCAACGGCATGGCCCGGGTGCTGGCCGAGCCGACCCTGGTCGCGCTTTCCGGGCAGAGCGCGAGCTTCCTGGCCGGTGGCGAGCTGCCGATCCTCGAGCCGCAGGGCCTGGGCACCACCACGGTGACGTTCAAGCCGTTCGGCATCGGCCTGACCGTGACCCCGACCGTGCTCGGCCCGAACCGCATCGCGCTGAAGGTCGCCCCGGAAGCAAGCGATCTCAACTATGCCGCCGGCATCACCTACAACGATGTGCAGGTGCCATCGATCACCACGCGCCGCGCGGACACCACGGTCGAGCTGGGCGACGGCGAAACCTTCGTGATCGGCGGGCTGGTCAGCAACAACGTCACCTCCAACGTGGACAAGGTGCCGCTGCTCGGCGATCTGCCGATCATCGGCTCGTTCTTCCGCACCCTGAATTACAAGAAGGAAGAGAAGGAACTGGTCATCATCGTGACGCCACGGCTGGTGCAGCCCCTGGCCCAGGGCACCGAAGTGCCGCTGCCGGGCCAGCGCGAGGCATCGCCGAACCTGCCGGTCTGGGGGGCCTGGCTGCTGAGCCCGGCGTCCTCGGACCAGCTGCCCGGATTCTCGCGCTGAGCCCGATGCCAGGAACCTGCCCTCCATGTCCGCCACCCTGCAACTGGTCCAACCACGGGATGCTTCGATGAAGCTCGTGCTGTTTGCGCCGGACCGCGAACTGGCCACCCTGCTTTCGGCGTTGCTGCCGTCGCTGGGCACGGTGCAGTGGCTGGACAGCGCCGCGCCGGCGTCGGCGCTGGAACCGCTGCGCGATACCGGCTGCGTGGTGCTGCTCGACTACCGGCATGAGCACGCGGCGTTTTCCGCGGCCCTGACCCGCCAGCTGCAGGCGCAGGCGCCCGAGCTGCCGCTGGTAGCGGTGGGCTCGACCCAGGCCGAGCACATGGACGGCGTGGTGGCCGCGCTGCGCGCCGGGTTGCGCGACCTGCTCGATCTGGACAGCGCACCACAGGACATGGAGGCCGTGCTGCGCCGCGCCGCGTCGCTGGGCGTGCAGGGCCGCGGCGCCGTCCCGGTCGCGCCACCGGCACGCGCGCGCATGGTGCTGCTGCTCGGGGTACGCCCCGGCGTGGGCAGCAGCACGCTGGCCGCGCATCTGGGCGTGCTTGCGCAGCAGGCCACGACGGCCCACCCGGAGATTCCAGCCGAAGCAGCACCTGCCGGCACGGGCACGTTGCTGCTCGACCTGGGGCAACCCACCGGCGATCTGTCGCTGTACCTCAATGTGGACCCCACCTTCCATTTCGACGATGCGCTGCGCAACGCCGGACGCATCGATGCCACGCTGGCGCGCACCGCGATGGCCCACCATGCCACCGGCGTCACCCTGCTCGGCCAGCCGCCGGGCATGGAAGGGGCCGCACTGCCCGACCCCGGCATGCTGATGCAGCGCCTGCGCAGTGTCTTCCACACCATGCTGTGCGACCTCGGCGGCGTCCCCCTGCGCCAGTTGCCGGTGTCGCTGCTCAACAGTGCCGACGAAATCTGGCTGATCGCCGACCAGTCGATCGGCACCCTCGTCTCGCTGGACCAGATGCTCCGCCATCTCACCCAGGTCGGTGCGCGCGATACCCGGGCGCAGCTGATCATCAACCGCCATGACGATGCCAGCGGACTGAGCCCGGCGCAGATCGCCGCCCGCTTCGAGCTGCCGCTGTTGGCGGTGTTGCCCGATCGGCCCACACTGCGTTCCAGTGCCAGCCATGGCCGCCTGCTGCTGCAGGATGCGCCCCGTGATCCGTATGTGCGTGCCCTTGCCCCGCTGTTGTCGCACCTGGATCCGACGGCCCCCGCGCCGGCCAGGGGCTGGCGGGAACACCTCGCCCTTCGCCTGAGTGGTTCCCCATGGAAGACAAAGTGACCCCGTTCCCGACCACCACGGCCCGCGCCGATGCAGGCCCCGAAGCCGAGCCTGGCGTGCAGCCGTTCGAGCAGTCCGAGCAGTACCAGAAAGTGCTGATCGCCGCGCATGAGCACCTGCTCAACAGCATCGAGGACGAGCGCATCGACATCGACGCGTGGGCGCCGGATACCGTGTCGCGCTACGTGCATGCGCAGACCGCCGGCTTCGTCCACGAATGGCGGATCCCGATCAACGAGGCCGAAAAGGACATCGTCGCCAATGCACTGGTCAAGGAGCTGACCGGCTTCGGGCCGCTCGATGACCTGCTGCATGATCCGGAGATCGAAGACATCCTGATCAACGGTTACAAGGACATCCACGTCTCCCAGGGCGGCATGCTCAAGCGCGCGCCGCAGCGCTTCAGCGATGACAGCCACCTGCTGCGCATCCTGCGCCGGATCCTGGCCCCGCTCGGCCGCCGGCTGGACGAATCCAACCCGATGGTGGATGCGCGCCTGCCCAACGGCGGCCGGCTCAACGCCATCATCTCGCCGTTGGCCGTGGATGGGCCGATGGTCTCGATCCGCAAGTTCCGCAAGGACCCGTTCACCCCGGACGAACTGCTGCGCATGGGCACCTTCGATCGTCCGATGCAGGCACTGCTGCACGCGATGGTGCTGGGCCGCTGCAACATTCTCGTCTCCGGCGGCACCAGTTCGGGCAAGACCTCACTGCTCAATGCGCTGGCCAATTACATTCCGGCCAACGAACGCGTCATCACCGTCGAGGACACCGCAGAGCTCTCGCTCAACCACCCGCACGTGGTGCGCCTGGAAAGCCGGATCGGTGGCGCGGACGGCAACGGCGCGATCAGCATCCGCGACCTGGTCCGCAACAGCCTGCGCATGCGCCCGGACCGTATCGTGGTCGGCGAAGTGCGTGGCGCCGAAGTGCTGGAAATGCTGCAGGCCATGAACACCGGTCATGACGGCTCGATGGCCACCATCCACGCCAACTCGCCGCGCGACTGCCTCTACCGCATCGAGATGCTGGCCGGATTCGCCGGTTTCCAGGGCAGCGAGGACAGCCTGCGCCGGCAGATCGCCAGCGCCATCGATTTCATCGTGCAGATCTCCCGCCTGGGCAGCGGCCGCCGGGTACTGATCTCGATCACGGAAATCACCGGCGTCACCGACAACATGATCGCCACCCAGGAGATGTTCCGTCACGAAGTGCAGATCGATGCCGACGGCAAGGAATACGACCGCTGGGTCGGGCTGGGCTTCCAACCGCATTCGCACAAGCTCGAGCCGTTCCGCCGGCAGCTGCGCGAAGCGCTGGGCGGAGGCTTCTGAGCATGGCCTTCGTCCTGCTCCTGTGCAGTGCGGCGCTGGTGCTGGTGGCCCTGGCCGTGGAGCTGTGGGGCGGCGCGGCCGCACGCGAGCAGCGGAGGCTGTCACTGCAACACGCCGAGCAGCGACTGTCGCGGCCGGACACCTCACCGCGCCTGGCCGGGATCGGCGACAGCCCTGCCCCGATGCCGGTGACCACCGCGCCCAGCGGCCTGCCCTGGGATGCGCTGATGCAACGCGCCGCCCTGCCGACCGGCTGGCGGGTGCCGTTGCTGATTGCCGCCGCCGCTACGTTGCTGGCGTGGATCGCCAGTGCGCGGCTCGGCACCGCGTGGGCCGCGCCGATCGTGCTGGTGCTCAGTGCCTTGGCGGCGTGGTTCTGGGTATCGCGCCGGATCAACCGGCTGCAGGCCAAACTGCTGCGCCAGCTGCCGGACTTCCTCGACAACCTGGTGCGCCTGGCCGGGCTCGGCAACAGCCTGCAGATGGCCTTCCAGACCTCGGCCGCGCAGATGCCGATGCCACTGCGTGGCCTGCTCGATGCCACCCTGTCCTACACCCGCAGCGGGCTGGACCTCGACCGCGCGCTGGCGCAGGCGGCCCAGCCCTATCGGCTCGAGGCCCTGAACGTGCTGTCGGTCGTGCTCGGAGTCAGCGTGCGCATCGGCGGCCGTGCCGACCAGATCCTGCAGCGCATGGCCGATTTCATGCGCGATCTGGACCAGGCCCAGCAGGAGCTGATGGCCACCACCTCCGAGACCCGCATGTCGGCCTGGGTGCTCGGCCTGCTGCCGCCGATCAGCGCCGTCCTGATGGGGATCACCAGCCCGGAATTCTTCCAGCCGATCATCCACGAGCCACTCGGCCACAAGCTGCTGCTGTGGGCGCTGGGGCTGGAACTGATCGGCGGCTTCCTGCTGTACCGCCTGGCCAGATCCCTATGAGCGCCCCCCTGCCCGTCCTGGCCACCGGAGGTCACCATGACCAGTAACGGCTGGTGGATCGCCACGCTGTTGGTGCTCGCCGCGGGCGTGGCCCTGCTCGGAGTGCGCGGCTGGGTCCTGAGTGGCCGCGAGCAACGCCACCAGGAGGCACTGCAGGCCGCCCTGCGTCCGCGCGACGTGCCGGGCTCACCGTCCCCGCCCGCGCAGCCGCCGGTGAGCCTGCGCCAGCGCTGGCTCAAGGGGATCGCGGGGTTCGGCCAGCGCTTCAACGGCGGACGCATCGAAGCCGCCCTGCTCGCGCCGGAAGATCGGCTGCTGCTCGACCAGGCGGGCTGGAACACCCAGGCCGGCACCGCGATCTTCCTCGGCCTGCGCCTGTTGATCGCGGTCGCCACACTGGTCCTCGTGCTTGCCTTCAACCACAGCACCGGATTCAGCCGCGCGATGGCGATCTTCGGTGCCCTGGCGTTCGGCATCCTGCTGCCCAAGTTCGCCTTGCGTGCCTGGGCGATGCGCCTGCGCAAGCAGGTCTCCGCGGAGCTGCCCCTGCTGATCGATCTGCTGCGGCTGCTGCAGGGCGTGGGTTTCAGCATGGACCAGAGCCTGCAGACGCTGGGCGACAAGCTGCGCAACGCCATCCCGGTGCTGGGCCGCGAAATCCACCAGGCCAACATCGCCTACATGCATGGGCGCAGCCGCGAGCAGTCGCTGCGCCGGCTGAGCGAATCGTTCGATGACGAGGACCTGCGCAGCCTGGTGCAGCTGATCCTGCAGGTGCATGCCCATGGCGGCGCCGTGCAGGAGCCGTTGCGCCAGTTCAGCATCCGGCTGCGCGAGCAGCGCCGTTCCACCCTCAAGGAGAAGGTCGGCAAGCTCTCGGTGAAGATGACCGTCGTGATGATGTTGACCTTGTTACCGGCGTTGATGCTGGTGCTGGCCGGTCCGGCCATCATCGCCCTCGCCTCCGCCCTGACCAAACTGGATTGAACGCCATGCGCCACGCCGTGCTTTCCCGCCTCTGCCTTCTGCTCGCCGCGACAGCACTCTGCGCAGCCTGTTCGAACGTGCGCAACGGCTACCGCCAGGACCCGATGGCGTTGGCCTCGCCCGAGGTGGCGCCGCAGGACGACAAGCAGCTCTACGCCGAGCTGATCGCCAAGATGCAGCAGCAGGGCGCGTACTACGCGTCGCTGGCGCACGTGGATGCCTACCGGCAGCGTTACGGCGACAGCCCGCAGTTGCGGCTGCTGAATGCCGATGCTTTGCGCGAAACCGGGCAGCGCGAGGCCGCGCTGGCGATCTACGCCAGCCTCACCAGCGGACCGCAGGCCGCAGCCGCATGGCACGGACTGGGTCTGGTCGCGGCCCGCGACGGCGACGCGGCGCGCGCGGAACAGGCACTGGCGAAGGCCGTGCAGCTGCAACCGTTGAATACCGGCTACCTGGGCGATCTTGGCTTCGCCCGGCTGCGCGCCGGCGACTGGGCGCGGGCGCAGGAACCGCTGGCCAAGGCTGCCGAGCTGTCGCCCGGCAGCGCCAAGGCCAACGCCAATCTGGCGGTATGGGCCCTGCTTCGTGGCCAGAACGAGATGGCCGAGACGATCATGCGCAACGCGCGCTTGACCGACAGTGCCCAGGCCGAAGTGCGCCGGCTGGCGGAACAACTGCGCCAGCAGGCCACGCCTGCACCGTCGGTGCAGCGCGCCCCGGCCAGCGTCGCCGCGGCGGCCCCGGTACCCGCACCCACCGCCCACCCCTCGACCCCATCAGCAGCCCGCCGGGTGGCCGTCGATACCGATCGCCGTACCAGCAGCGATGCGCGTCTGGCGCCATCGATGCTTGAGCGCTTCAGCACCGCCACTCCCGCCAGCGAGAACACGCCATGAGCCAGCTGCGTCGCCTGCCTGTTTGCCTTCTGCCCGTCGGCCTCCTGCTGATGCTGCCGGCCTGGATTTCGCCCGTGCTGGCGCAGCAGGCACCGCTGACCGGACAGATGCTGGGCGGGCAGGATGCCCCGCCGGTCGCCGTCACTGCGCTGCCCGCCGCCGCGCCCGTCCAGTCCGATCCCGGTGACGTGGCGCGCGCACCGGGCCATGCCTCGGGCGTACCGGCCGAGCGTTACGTTCCCCCTGCACCGCCGCCGCGCACCGAGATCGGCCAGACCACCCGCGACCTGCTGCGCCTGCAGGCCGCGGGCACCCACGCCGGGCCGCGCCTGCCGATCCTCGGTGACCAGGCCACCGCCAGCTACGCGCGTTACCTCAAGAGCTTCGAGCACGAGATTCCCGAGTTCCTCAAGACCAGCGTCAAGAAGGACGTCAGCGATACCAACTAAGGAGGGCAAGGCCATGCACCAGTCCAGCGCCCGCGTACCCCCGCCGTCCCGCCGGCGGCTGCGCGGCGGGATGTCGGTCACCATGATGCTGGTCCTGCTCGGCCTGGTCGGCATGCTCGGCCTGGTCGAAGTGGGCTATCTGTACTGGGCCAAGCGCGATGCGCAGAAGGTGGTCGACCTGGCCTCGATGGCCGGCGCGCAGCGGCTGGATCTGTGCAGCGCCGACCGCGGCGACAACAGCGCCGCGCGCGGCAATGCGGCACAGGGCAATGGATTCTCCGGCACCCTGGCGATCCAGTGCGGCAACTGGAACCCGACACGCGGAACGGACGACCACTTCAGCATGACGCTGGATGCGGCGAACCCGCTCAACGCCGTCAAGGTCGTGGCGACCCGCCCGGTCCTGCCGTTCTTCGGCCAGAACACGCGCCTGCCGACGGTCCGCGCGCAGGCGGTGGCGACCCGCGCACCACCGATCGCCGTGTTCTCGGTGGGCTCACAGCTGCTGCGGGTCAATGGCACGACGCCGCTGGGCAACGTACTCGCTCTGGTCGGCGTCAATCTGGACCGGACCACCCTGCTCGGCTATGACGGGTTGGCGCAGGCCAAGGTCACGCCGGGCGGCCTGCTGCAGGCGCTCGGCATTCCGGTCGATGCCAACATCGGCATCGCCGAATTCAACGCGCTTCTCGCCGCGAACCGCGTATCGCTCGGGCAACTGCTGGACGCTACGGCCACGGTGCTGACCCGCAGCGGCGTGGCCAACGTGGACCTGACCGCACTGCGCAATGCGCTCGCGGCAAGGATCGATCTCAACCAGCTCAACGTGCAGCTCGGCAGCACCGATGCCACGAGCGGCCTGTTCGCGCAGGTCGTGGCACCCGAAGGCCCTGCATCGCCAGCGCTGCAGGCCGACATCAGCGCGCTGGACCTGATCACCACCAGCATCAGCATCGCCAGCGGCGGCAATGGCGTCGCGGTGAACAACCTCAACATCCTGGGCCTGGTGCAGACCCGCGCGGCGATCATCGAGCCGCCGTCCATCGCCATCGGCGGCATCGGCACGCGCGCCTACAACGCGCAAGTCCGGCTGAAGATCGATATCGATACCGCCGGCCTGGCCGTGCTCGGCCCGGTGCTGAGCGGACTGGGCATCCGCCTCAACCTGCCGATCTACGCCGATGTGACCAACGCGATGGGGACGCTGGAGGCGCTCAATTGCGGCGCAACACCGCCCACCGCCACGGTGCGGGTGCAGTCCTCGCTGCTGCGCGCCTGTGTCGGCCGCGTCGATGCGGCCAATCAGTTCTCCCAGCGCAACGTCTGCGATACCGGGCTGCAGAACGAGCAGCTGCTGACCCTGCTGGGCGCGCCGCTGGTCACCGACAAGATCTCGCTCGATGCTCTCGCACACGATGAACGCGTCACGCTGGCTGCCGGGGAAACCGCCTCTACCCGCTTCAACCAGGCCCAGGTCGGCTCGGCGGTTTCCGGCCTGGTAAGTGAACTGCTGCGGGTGCTGAGCAACGTGGTTACGCCCGGCAAGCAGGGCAGCACCGATGCCGCCACCGCCAACCGGTTGGCGGATCAGTATCTCAAGGCCGCCAATCCGGGCAACGGATTCTACGACGCCAAGAAAACCATCGAGCTGCTGCGCCATGGCAACCCGGCCCTTGGCATCGGTGCGCTCGGTGATTGGGATGTGCCCAATGGCGTGCCGTTCGCGTGTCCGCCCATCTATCTCACCACCTGTTACCGCACCGGCTCCGTGTGGGACGGGTACAACGCCACGGTGACCGGCGAGGGCATGGGGGCGCTCAGCGGCCTGCTCGGCTCCCTGCTCGGCGGACTGGTCGTCAACCGCTGCAACAGCCTGCTCAGCACCCTGCTCAACTACAACAACTGCGTCAAATCCAATCTCGCCTCCTATCTGCAGACCCGGCCCGGCGGCCTGCAGGACCTGGGCGGCGGCACCGGCGTCACCGATCCGGGCAGCGACCAGGTCCGCTGCAGCGGCCTGCTGTGCCTGGCCCTGACCCCCGTCCTGGAAACCCTGAAGCCGCTGCTCAATGGCGTCGGCACCCTGCTCTCGCAGACGCTGGCGCAGATTCTCGGGCTGGAGCTGGGCAGGACCGACGTGCATATGCAGTCCATCCAGTGCACCCCGGCACAGTTGGTTTATTGACGCCGTGGTGAAGTGCGGACCACGCGATTGTGCGTGCTAGACTCCGGCGGGGACTTAACTTCACCGATAATCCATTCGTGGATGGCCAGAATATGCGAGAGAGAAAAGGGGTAGGTTCCATCGTCACGCACGCGTTGACCGGTGGAATCGTGTTGCTGCTGACGTTGTCCGTCGTACCGCAGGCCCTGGCCGCGCGCGCACCGCGTGCCGAGCCGGCCGCGGAGGCCACACCGCGCCCGGCGCCGGTGGTCCGCAATACCGTGGACGAACTGCGCCAGCTGGTCGACTCCAAACAGCTGACCGAGCTGCGCACGACCTACAACGGTGCCTACGGCGCCAGCCTGCTGTTCAATACCAGCACGCTGAACTATTACGTGGCGCTGTTCCACGAGAAAGACTTCTGGCGCGTGATCAAGACCGATTCGGTCGACAACGCCGAGAAGGTCTACCGCACGTTCGTCGAACAGACCGAACAGCTGGCCCAGGTGTATATCGACACCACCCGCCTGCAGGCCGGCAAGCGTTACACCGAAAACCTGGTCGCCTACAACGCAGAGCGGCTGCGCAGCCTGCAGCAGGAAGCCGAGCTGCAGCGCCAGCAGTCGTTGCAGGTCAGCGCCTCGCTGGAACAGGCCAAGCAGCAGGCCGTCAGCCTGAGCACCGACCTGCGCAGCACCCACAGCGAACTGGACGCGCTCAACCAGCGCATCCAGACGCTGCAGGCGCAGCAGCTGGATCCGGCCCTGTCCCTGCCCTCGGCCGAGTCGGCCACGCCGGATGCGGTGCCGCAGGGCAACCCCGGCAGCCCGTAACGGCATCGCGCGCCCTGCCCCGGCAGGGCACGTCACGGACGGCGCCGATGGCGCCGTCTTCGTTTGCGGTGCAGTACCCTTGGTGGCGCAGACGTACTGCGCATCAGCAAGGAGTGCACCATGCCCGTTCCACGTCCCCGCATCACCGTGTCCGGCCTGCGCGGTGCGCTGGCGTCATCGCGCGCCGGACTCGCCGCGGCACTGGTCGCCGTCCTCGCTGTGCCGGTCGTCGCCGCTGCCCCGGCGCCGCCGACCGCGCCGCCGCTGTCGGCGGAGGCGTCCGATCCGAAGCTGCTGGGCTGGATGCAGGGCGCGCCGCCGCCGGAAGACAAGCGCATCCGCTACACCGACGACGATTATTTCAGTTTCCCCAAGCTGCGCTGGACGGCCTGCCATTTCCGCCAGTTGATGCCCACCGTCGGTGTCAGCCGCAGTGCCGGCGCTGCCCGTGCGCTGCCGCGTCGGCTGGATGACGCGATCGACGCGCTGTCGTTCACGCCGCTCGGCAGCAGCACCCGCATGACCTGGGCCCAGTCACTGCCGGCCAATTACACCGACGGCATCGTCGTGCTGCATGACGGCGTGGTGGTCTACGAACGCTACAGCGGCTGCCTGGACGAACATGGCCAGCACGGCGCGATGTCCGTCACCAAATCGATCACCGGGCTGCTCGGCGAAATGCTGGTGGCCGAGGGCGTGATCGATGAAACCGAGCGCGTCGGCGCGATCATTCCCGAGCTCAAGGACAGCGCCTTCGGCGACGCCACGGTCAAGCAGGTGCTGGAGATGACCACGGCGCTGCGCTACAGCGAAGACTACGCCGACCCCGATGCCGAGGTCTGGCAGTACTCCGCCGCCGGCAGCACCCTGCCCCCGCCCGCCGGCTACACCGGGCCGCGCAGCTACTACGATTACCTGCAGACCGTGCAGAAGCAGGGCCGCCACGGCGAAGCGTTCGGCTACAAGACGATCAACACCGATGCCCTGGGCTGGATCATCGCCCGCCGTACCGGCCAGTCGGTCGCGCAGCTGCTGCAGTCGCGGATCTGGCAACGTCTCGGCGCCGAGCAGGATGCGTATTACACCGTGGACTCCACCGGCACGCCGTTCGCAGGCGGTGGCTTCAATGCCGGCCTGCGCGATCTCGCCCGGGTCGGCCAGCTGCTGCTCGACGACGGCAAGGTGGGTGGCCAGTCGGTCGTACCCGCCGCCGCGATCGCCCGCATCCGCGCGGGCGGCAACACGCAGGCCTTCGCCAAGGCCGGGTATGCACAGCTGCCGGGCTGGAGCTATCGCGGCATGTGGTGGATCTCGCACAACGACCACGGCGCCTACATGGCGCGCGGCGTGCATGGACAGGCCCTCTACATCGATCCCACCGCACGGGTGGTGATCGCGCGGTTCGGCTCGCACCCCGTCGCCGGCAACAGCACGAATGACCCGACCACCCTGCCCGCTTTCGATGCCGTCGCGCGGTACCTGATGACGCAGCCCTGAGCGCGGTTGCCGGCGGCGAGCGGTCAAGCTGAGACGCCGTCGCCTCCGGTGCGCCGATCGAACCGATGCCGGGCGGTCACCGGCAGGCATCATAAACACGGTCATCCATCTGCCGGCTCAGCGCGAGGCTCGGCCGCTGGCCCGCCTTCTGGTATGCCGTCTCCCGCTGGCGCCGCGCCGCGGCGCACTTCACGGGATCGGTGTGGACCGTGATCAGCGCTCCGCGGACGCCCGAGGCCCGTGCCGCGCCGGGGCGCTGCGCACGCTTCTGGCGCGTGGGGGCAGCGTCAGCGCGCCGCCTGGCCTGGAGCTCCTGCCGCAGCGACTCGATATGCATGTCATTGGCCCAGGTGTCCGCAGGCGGCGGCATCTCGCGGATGCGTTCGGTGCGACCCTGGCACGGGGTGGACTGGTAGTGCCGCGCGCCGTCCACCAGGCAGGTGTGAACCTGTCGAGTGGGCGGCTCGACCGTGGTGGCACTCATCATCAGGGTCAGCAACCACGCAGGCATCGCATCGCTCCGTGCAGAGGCATCCAGCATGTCCCGGGGCGGGTACCGCTGTCGTGACCGGCTGCACAATGACCCACCGATGCGCATGAATCGGACACGGAATCAGTGTCTCGCCCTACCCCGATCCTACGGAGTGGCGCCCACGTGCAGCTCGAGCACCTCATCGCCCAGCGCATCGATCTCACCGGTCGGCCGCCAGCCGAGGTAGCGATAGAACCCGTACGAGCGAACCGCCGGATCCGCTGCACACCCCAGGATCAGCCGCGCATGCCCCGCCTCGACCAGATCGGCAATGGCCAGATCCAGCAAGTGCCGACCGATGCCCCGCCCTTCATAGGCCGGCAGCAACGCCAGGACCACGATCTCGCCGCCTTCGCGATCGCCAAAGCAGTAGCCGACCATCCGCTCACCTTCGAGTGCGATATGCCCCGGCAGCGCATCATCACGGATACCGGCCGCCCAGCTGTCTTCCGTGATGCCGAGCTCGGCGAGCTGGGCGGCGGAGAACGCGTTCTCGCGGGTGCGACCGCGCAGGTCGATGCAGGCCGCGGCATCGTCGGGTACGGCGCGGCGGTAATGGATGTGATTTACCATGGCTCATGGATTGCAGTGAGTTCAGGCGGTGAGCATACGCGAGCGCGACCCTTCCGGCCGCATGGCCTCGGATAACGACTTCTGGCGCGATCCCAAGCTGCCGTGGGTCGAGTCACGCCGCGCGTGCAACAGCCGGGCCTGTTACCGCCCGCACAGTCATCCCACCTGGTCGATCGGCGCCGTGGATGCCGGTGAGAGCATTTTCAGCGGCGCACCGGGTGGACAGCACCGCCTTCAGCCAGGCACGTTGGTCATCGTGCCAGCGCACCGTGTCCATGCCTGCAATCCAGCGCCCGACACCGCATGGAGCTATCAGATGCTGCATCTGGATGCGGCATGGATGGCGGCGGTCATGGCTGACAGGCAACCCATCGAGGCAGGGGCTGCAACGGCGCCGCCGATCCGGATTGACCGCAGCGTGGCGCGCTACCGGACGTTCTGCGACATGAATGACCTGCTGTTTTCCGGCGCCGATCCCGCAGAGAAAGAAGCCGCCGTGGTCGCTTTCATCGACGATCTCGAGGTCGCTGCCGGGATTCCGATCCCCGCCCCGCACACAAGCCCAGAGCTGCGCAGGCGACTGCAGCCGGCCTTCGCCCTGCTGGACGCCGCGCCTGTATCAGGCGCATCGCTGGCCGACCTGGCTACATGCACCGGGATGAACCGCTACGCGGTGATCCGTGCGTTTCGCAGCGCCACCGGACTCACCCCGCATGCCTGGCAGCTCAATCGACGGGTCAATGCCGCGCGGGAGCGACTAGGCCGGGGGCAAGCGCTGGCCGACGTCGCCCACGCACTCGGCTTTGCAGACCAGAGCCATTTCCAACGCCTGTTCAAGGCACACGCCGGCATTACCCCAGGTCGTTATCGCCGCTGAGCGCTGCGCAATATCGTGCAATACAGCATCACGCAGGATCGGCACAGTCACACGCCCCGTTGACGCCTGCCCCATGGAACAGTTTCTGCTCGTTGCTGCTGTGCACTTCCTGGCGCTGTTGTCACCCGGGCCGGACTTCTTCCTGATCGCGCGCACGGCGATCAATCAGGGCTGGCGCATTGCCAGCGGCGCGTGCATCGGCGTTGCCCTCGCCAACGGCGTTTACATTGCGCTGGCTTTCTCCGGGGTGGCAGAGCTGCAGTCCGGCAGCGTGCTGTTTCAGGTGATCCAGGTGGCGGGCTCCGTCTTCCTGCTGTACGTAGGCACGCTGTTCGTGCGCCATGCGGGTGCGGCAGCGCTACCATCGATGGCAGAACAGCCGACATCAGCGTCCCCCCATCGCGCCTCATCCAGGTGGGCCCGTGCCTTCGCGCTGGGCGGAATGTCAGCCCTGTTGAATCCCAAGAATGCCCTGTTCTACGCCAGCCTCGCGGCGATGTTGAGCGTACCCGGCACTACTGCGGGTACGCGGGTGTTCTATGGGCTGTGGATGTTCTCGGTGGTGCTGGGCTGGGATCTACTGGTCGCGGGCCTGGTCGGCCGTGCCTCCGTGATGCGACGATTCAGCAGCGCATTGCCGTGGATCGAGCGCCTGTCCGGTGTCCTGCTCATCGCACTGGCCCTGGCGGTGCTGGGCGGGATGATGCTCTGAGCGCCAGCGATACCTGCATCCAAACGCAGCGGGCCCGGCATTGCCGGGCCCGCGAGGCGATTACAGGAAGCGGTAGTCGAACTCCAGCCACAACTGGCGGCCGTACGGATCGTAGTTGCCGACCGGATAGAACGGCCAGCCACCGCCGTTCTTGTCCGCCGGCGGGCGGCTGTCGCGCAGGTTGTTGACGATCAGGCCGAGCGTGGCGTTGTCGTTGAGCTTGCGATACAGGCTGGCGTTGTAGGTCATGTACGGGGCGATGCGGCCGCTGCCGTCGGTCTTCGGCAACGAGCCGTAGCGCATGCCGTACAGCGTGGCGGTCCAGTCGTTGATCGCCCAGGTCACGCTGCCGTTGACCTTGCTGCGCCACTGGTAGGAATCCAGCGAGTTGCGCTGGTCCTGGACCTCGTCACCGGCGAACTGGCGGTAGCTGTGATCGATCACCAGCGAGTACGCCGCTCGCGCGGAGAAGCGACCGTAGCGACCGGCATCCCAGCGCAGGTTCGACTTCAGGTCGATGCCGCGCACGGTTTCGGAAGCGGCGTTGATCGGGTTGATCAGCACGCGCACCACCTGGTTCGGCTGCACCGCGGCATCGGCCGGGTTGCGGATTACCCGGCGCAGCGCGTCCTGGCATTGCGCCGAGCCGATATCGCGCGCGTCGCCGCCCACGGTCTGGCCGAGACGGCAATCCGCTTCGTCCTTGAGGATGCGCGTGGCGTCGAGGTTGGTGACCTCGTCGTCGATGCGGATGTCGTAGTAGTCGGCAGTGAAATCCAGATTCGCCGACGGCGACCAGACGAAGCCCAGGCCATAGGACTTTGCCGTCTCCGGCTGCAGTTGCGGGTTGGCGCCGCTGGTGTAGTCGATCGCCAGTCCGCTGAAGTCGCAGTCGTCATAGGCCTGGCCGGCACTGCGGCAGCGCCAGTAGTCGGTCATGCCGGGGTTGTAGCCGCGCGTTTCGGTCGCGAACACATAGTTCATGTCCGGCGCACGGAAGCTGGTCGCCGCACTGGCGCGCAGCAGCAACGTATCGAACGGGCGGAACTCCAGGCCGGTGCTCCAGGTCGCCTTGCCCAGGTGATCCCCGGCCGCGCGGTACTGGTCGTAGCGGCCGGCGACAGTCGCGGTCAGGCGCTCCAGCAACGGCAGCTGCAGCTCCACGCCGGCCGCATAGCGATCACGTTCGCCACCGGCGGGAATGCCGGCATTGAGGTTCCAGAACACGCCCTGGCCCAATGCCGGGTCGGGGCGGTTGCTGTAGCCCTGGCTGCCGGCCTCGACCACCGCTGCCAGCGCGGCACGGCCGCCGGGCAGATCGAACAGCTGGCCGTTGACGCTGACGCTGGCGGTCTGCAGCCACGCCGCGTTGCGGCTCTCGTAACGGTCCGACAGACCGTCGTACTCACCCGGGGTCAGCGGCTGGTACAGACGTGACGGATCGGGTGCATACACCTCCACGCCGTTGCGGGTGCCCAGCTGCGGACCGAGCAGGTATTCATTGATGCCGACCAGCAGGCCCGGACGCTGCGTCCTGTTCTCATAGCGCGAGCGGCTGTAGGCCGCTTCGTAGTCCCAGTCCGAGCCGCCGATGCTGCCTCGCGCACCAACGTTGAACGACCACGACTGCTCCAGGAAGCGGTTGGCGTTGCGCTGGACGCCGCCGATCTCTTCCGGCGCGAACCGCCGGTACCAGCTTTCCAGCTGACCGCTGCTCTGGTTGTAGAAGTAGTTGCGCGAAGAGGTCCAGCTCGGCGCACGCGTGTTGTTGTAGATGCGCGCAGTGCCGATGGCCGCATCGGCGAACAGTTCCTGGCGATCGTTCAAACGCCAGGTCACGGCGCTGTAGGCATCGATGTTGCGCTTCTCGGTCTGCACGGTCCAGAACGTCGGCGAGGCTTCATTGCTGCCGCAGTACCAGCCCTGGCGCGGGTTCTGCGCGCGGAACACACTGCCGCCGTACAGCGTGCTGGAGGCATCGCACCCGTCGGTGCCGGGATCGATGTAGTTGTTGGTGGACGCGTTGCGGCGATAGGCCACCGCCGTTGCCAGCGGGTCCACGCCACGCGGGTCGTCGGTCAGCGAGTCCATGAAATCGCGCTGCGAGCCGTAGATGGCCTTGCGGTTGGCGATCTCCAGGCCGAAGATCGCGTCCCACTGCTCGCCCGAACCGCCGCCCACGGCCTGCAGGCGCTGGTTGTCACCGCCGCCCTGCTCGGTGGTGCCGGCGCGGACATTGATGCCGACGCCGTCATAGGTTTTCTTGAGGATGATGTTGACCACGCCGGCGATCGCATCCGAGCCGTACACCGCCGACGCACCCCCGGCCAGCACTTCGATCCGGTCGATCAGCGCACTCGGGATGTTGGCCAGGTTGACCACGTTGACCGAGCCTTCGTAAGCCAGCGGGTAATCGGACTGGCGGCGGCCGTTGACCAGCACCAGCGTGCGGTTCGGGCCCAGGCCACGCAGATTGATCGTATTGGCCGCCGGGGTGAAGGTGTTGCCGAAGTCCTCGCCCTGCACGTTGCCGGTGTTCTCGGTCAGCGCGCTGAGTGCTTCGAAGGCGCTGCGATAGCCCTGCGCCTCGATCTGCTCCTGGGTGATCACCGTTACCGGGGAAGGGCCTTCCACGCTGGCGCGGGGGATGCGCGAGCCGGTGACCGTGACCGCATCGAGCTGGGTCGGCGCATCGGCGGCGTGGACCAGGGAGCCTGCGCCAAGCAGGGGCAACAACGACAGAACCAGGGCCCGCCGACGCAGCGGGCGATACAGCACAGACATGCAGAATTCCGGTAAAGAGCTACGTCCCGTCGCGGGCAGGCCCGTGCCGGAGCGTAGTGAGGAAGGGGCCGTGATTCTGCTGAACAGGCGGAAAAGGTGGAAATGACCGCCCGGGATATGCTTATCGATATTTCGCCTAAGCAACGAAAAACGGCGGCCCTGCGGCCGCCGTCTGCGTGACTTCGCGTGCGCCTGGGCTCAGGCGTCGGCAGGCAGTGCGCTCTGGCGGTTCACCAGCGCGCTGAAGCGTGCCAGCGAGCTCAGGTGGTGATGCACCAGCGCCAGCCAGCCGTTGCGGTGCCAGGCGACCACGGTGGCATCCGGCAACGCGGCGAATTTCTCCACGTCCACGACCTGGAAACCGTTGATCGACATCTGCCGGCCATCGGCCAGGGTGACGTCGATATTGCGGTCGATCAGCAGGCTGTTCTCGATCAGGGCAGCAGTGAAGCGACGGGTCGCATCATGCTCGCGGGTGTAATCGCCGCAGAAGCGCATGGCGTTGTCGACCACCTCGGTCGCCTTGCCATCCTGGAACAGCGGCAGGCCGTCCTCGCTCTGGCCCTGGTTGACCTGCCGGGCGGCCGAGTCCAGCGCGAGCACGTACTCGTCCTGCTCGCCGGCCTGCATGAACACGAACGGGTAGCGACGCACGTAGGCGGGCACGTAGCTCTGCTCGTCCCACAGGTCATTGGCAACGAACAGATTGCGCTGGGCCAGACCGACGGCCACCAGCGGCATCGCATCCTTGCCGGTGAAGATGATCGGGTAATGCTGGGCCAGCGAGCCGAACTCGCCGATCACGGCGGGGATCGCATTGGTATCCGCAGCAAAATGCGCGGTGTCGGGCACCAGGCGCCAGGCGGCATGCAGATCCGAGCGCAGCGGCACGGGCGCTTGGTAGAACAGCGGACCGGTGGCCTGGGACGGCGCAGCGGCGGGCGGAGTCGTGGTTTCAGCAGTCATGGAATCAGTCGGATACGACGCGCCAGTCAGCCCGGGCGCGAAAGCGGGAACCGCATTGAACGGCCACTATAACGTGCCACGTCCGCGGTTTTTGTTTCAATCGTGCGATCTGCCACGCCTCACAGCACGCCATCCAGCGGACCAGCCGCGCCGGTCAGCACGGCGCACGCATGGTCCTGAAGTTCCTCGCCGCTGGCCTTGTTGCCGGCTGCCAGGTCCAACCGGGTGGCCAGCAACACGAAGCCGGGCGCGCCGGCTGCATCGGTCCGTCCCGCCACCACCAGCGACCAGTTGCCGATATCGGCGGGGTCGGACAGGTGAGCGGCCAGCAGGCGCACCGGATTGGCGGTGAGCTCGGCACCCGGCAGCTGGCGGGCCAGATAGGCATGTCCGCGCAGCGGCTCCGGCAACGGCTGCCAGTCGCTGCCGATGGCAGGCTGCAGCCGGCGCAGCTGGCCCAGGACATCCGCGCGCAGGCAATCCACGTGGATGTGCAGCTGGTGCTGGGAGCGGCCATGCGGAGAGTTCAAGGCCAAGCTGGCCACATCGCGCGGCAGCGCCCGGCCCAGTGCCTGCTCGGTGTGGCTGCGGGCCGCCCAGGCGGCGGCGAAATAGTTCGGCGCACCGGCCCTCAGCAGCGCCGGGCTTTCGATGCCCGAGACCCGGTCCAGGGGCAGCAGCAGAAATTGATAGTGGCCATGCGAGTCCTTCAGCAGTACATCGCGGCGATGCGCCTCGGCGGCTACCGCCAGGCAGCTCCCGCGCGGCGCTGCATCGCCCGCGCAGTCGCGCTGGATGATGCCCCACAGCGCGTCCGGATTGGCAGGCAGTTTGGCGGGCGGTGCGGCCGGCGGCCGGGCCGGCGTGGCGCAGGCGGCCAACAGCAGCAGCGCACAGGACAGGGACAATCGGGCGATCACGGACAGGCTCGGACAAGGAAACAGGCCCGCAGCAGCGATGCCGGCGGGCGGGCGCGATTGTACCGTGCCGGTTCTGTCGCTTCCGTGTCAGTACGTGCTGTAAGGCACCTCGACCACCACCGGCGCGGCCGGTGCCGGCGGCTGCAGGGTGTAGCGATCCAGCGCACCATTGTCATCGGCGAACCGCTGCGACTGCGCCTGCAGCCGGTAGCGGGTGGCGCCAAGCTTGATGCTGCCGCCCTCTTCCAGCGCAGCACCCGCAGGCAGCAGCAGACCGCCGAGGTCGCTGTAGCCGCCGCCGTCCTGCGAGAAGACGTGGTCGACCAGCTCGCCCTCGCGCGTCATCGCGAACACATGCGGGTCGCCGTGCCGGCGGTTGTAGTCCTCGTTGCCAAGCAGGTCGGCGACCCAGACCCCGGGCAGCCGGTAGCGGGTTTCCAGCGCGATCGCATCCAGGCGCTCACTGTCGACCACCAGGCAGCACACCACCTGCTTGTTCTCGCGGTCGAGGATCGCGAAACGCTCGCCCTTGGCGACCTCGCGCGGCAGGATCGCAAACGGCTGGTTGCGCAGGACCGGCTCGGCGCCACTGGCCGAATGCAGGTTGCGCCAGCCACCGAAGACCGGCGCGTCCGGCTCGGCCGCAGCGGCGCTGCCCGCCATCGTCATTCCCAGTGTCACGATCAGCGCGGCCGTGATCTTCCTGCTCTGCATGTTCTACTTCCGTTGGTTGATCTGTCGCGGCGACATCGCCGGACCTCATAGGACCGCGACACTATGCGCCAGCGGCATGGCCGCGGGCAATCGGGTCCGCTCAGCCGATCACGATGTAGTCACTGACCAGGGTGATCCCGCGGTGCGCACCGCGCTCGAGCTGCACATGGCGGCCGCCGACCTGGTCGATGGCGATGCAGTCATCCACCTCCAGCAGCGCATCGGTATGCGGCTTGAACCAGCTGGCATCACGCAGGCCCTTGGCCTTGCGCTTGGCCTCGTCGACATCGGTGGCGACCAGCAACCGGTAGTCATGCGCCTCGCCCAGCGCGCCCGCGGCGTACCCGCCGAGATTGAGGAAATACAGCCGCGGCGCGCCCGCCGCCGGTGCGACATCGGCAAACCGCACCTGGTACTCCTCCACCCCATCCACCGCGAGCCAGCCATCGACGTGCAGCCCCCTGCGTTCGCCGAACCAGTCCTGGCGCAGCTGCGGGTAAGCCTCCTCGATGGCATCGACATTGGCGAAGGCCACGTCGTGCACCTCGATCCGGGCCCGGGCATGCCGCCCGCCAAGCATGAACACGTGCAACACCCGCGACTCCCGGCCTGGCCGATTCTGAGATGAGCCAGTGTAACGCCCAGGGCGCAGCGCCCTGCCCCCGTGCGCCGACCCGGCTGCGTCGAACGGTCGCGGGGCGGCCACCACGCGACGATGCGTGTGGCGGTGGTATGGTCGGCGCCTGACCCCGCAGGAGCGACCCGATGGCATCCCTTTCCCGTTACCCCCTCGCCGCGATCATGCTCGCAGGCACCCTGTCGCTGACCGCCTGCGTCAGCTCGCCAGGGCCGGAAATCAAGGGCCCGGGCCTGTGCAAGGCCGACGAACTGGGGTGGGCCATCGGGCAGCCGGCCGACCAGACGAACATGCGCAAGCTGCTGCTGCAGAGCGGCGCCGGCCTGATCAACCCGATCGGCCCGGCCACGATCACGTCGCGCGACCTGCGCCAGGATCGCCTGCGCGTGTTCATCGACAAGGACAACGTGATCACCGCCGTCCGTTGCGAGTGATTCCCCGCAGGTAGAGCCACCCCATGGGTGGCTGCTCTGAAACCTGCGATACGCCGGCACAGCCACCCATGGGGTTGCTCTACCCGTGGGTGGTGCAGTCGCAGCTGCCCCAGCCGCGCGTCTTCGCGGTCTGGCCGATGCCGGGATTGAACATATTGCTCGGATCCAGCTGCTGATAGAACGCCGCCAGGGCCGGCTTGGCCGGATACAGATGGCCCACGTTGTGTTCGGCCGGGTACTCGGCGCCCCGCGCGTCCAGCAAGGTCCACATGGCATGCTCGATCGCCAGCGGATCTTCGCCTTTGCGCACGATGTAATCCTGGTGGAACACATGGCAGAAGAAGTGCCCGTAATACAGCTTGCCGGCCAGCTTGGCGTCGATGGCCGCCGGCAGCTGTTCGACCCACGCGCGGTCGTCGCGCCGCAGGGCCACGTCCAGCGCCACGATGTCCTCGACCTCGCGCCGATGGACTTCGCGGTACCGCACCGCCGCGCCGGCGACGGCGAACCGATGCAGGAATGCCTTGCGGCCCTCCTCGGCCGTGCATTGGAAGAAGTCCCCTTCTCCATCGGCGAAGTGATTGCGCAGGAAAGTCTCGGTCGCCGAGGCATCCACCGCTGACACCTTGAGCAGCAGGTGGTGCTCGTAGCGATCCCGGAACTGCCGCATGCGTGCCGGCAGATGGCCGGGCAGGCACTGCATCGCAAGCTGGATCACCCGGTCGGTGACCCCGCGCAGGCCCAGGCTTTCGAACCAGCCATCGACCCGGCTCTTCAGCGCGAACGCCGCCGGCACCCGCGCGGTGCCGAAGCGGTCGATCAGCAGGAAGGTGTCCTTGCCGTAGCGTTCGCCGATGTCGTACGCCTGGCGGTGCAGGTACTCGCCGGAGATGGGCAGGCGCTCGAAGGCAGTCAACAGGTGGCGACGGATCGCGGTGAGGTCCTCCATCGCATTGCTGCCGATGTAGAACACCTCGCCCGGCTCGCGCGCGAAGGTGTCCAGGCGCACCGCGAACACCGCCAGCTTGCCGGCCGAGCCCGAGGCTTCGTAATGCCGCGCGGGATCGGCGTTGTAGCGGGCCGGGGTGGCCGCATCGACCTGGCGTACCTGCTCGGCATAACGCGGATCGGAGGCCGCGCGGTCGTTGTCGTTGTCCACGTCGGCAGCCGCGTAGTCGCCGCGCTGCAGCCGCTCCAGGATCTGCTCGGGGGTGTCCCCCAACGCGATGCCGAGATGGTTGACCAACTGCAGCTGCCCATCCGCGTCGACCTGGGCGAACAGCGCCATCTCGGTATAGGCGGGCCCGCGCCGCACCAGCGAACCACCGGAATTGTTGCAGACCCCGCCCAACACCGAAGCCCCGATGCACGATGAGCCGATCACCGAGTGCGGTTCGCGATCCAGCGGTGCGAGCATCTTCTCAAGCCGGTCCAACGTCGCCCCCGGCAGGCAGACGACCTGGCGGCCCGCGTTGATCAGCTGCACGCCGGTCAGGCGCAGCGTACTGATGATCACCACCGGGCGGTCATAGTCCGCGCCATCGGGCGTGGAGCCACCGGTGAGGCCGGTGTTGGCCGCCTGCATGATCACAATGGCGTTGGCCGCCACGATCGCCTGCAGGGCGTACCACTGCTCCAGCAGCGTGCCCGGGCGGACGACCGCCAGCACCGGGCCGTCGCCGAAGCGATAGCCCTTGCGGAACCGCCGGGTCGGTTTGTCGCCGGACAGGACGTGCGCATCGCCGACGATGCCGCGCAGCTGCGCCAGCAGCGCCGCCGTGCCCTGGGATGCACCGCTCACGGCGCGACCGCGAGGCGACGGGTCGCGTCCACCAGCGAATCGCGGCTGATGTCGGCGATGGTCTTCGCGCCGGTGAGCGTCATCGCCACGCGCATTTCCTTGGCCATCAGGTCCAGCAGGTTGGCCACGCCGGCCTCGCCCTGCGCCGCGAGGGCATACACGAACGCCCGGCCGAGCAGCACGCTGTCCGCGCCCAGCGCGATCATGCGGACCACGTCCAGACCCGTGCGGATGCCCGAATCGGCCAGGATCTTCAGCTCGCCCTTGACCGCATCGGCGATCGCCGGCAACGCCCGTGCGGTGGAAAGCACGCCGTCCAGCTGGCGCCCGCCGTGGTTGGAGACCACGATGCCGTCGGCCCCGAAGCGCACGGCGTCACGCGCATCCTCCGGATCGAGGATGCCCTTGATCACCATCGGGCCGGTCCAGAACTCGCGGATCCACTCCAGGTCTTTCCACGAAATGGAGGGATCGAAGTTGTTGCCCAGCCAGCCGATGTAGTCGGCCAGACCGGTCGGGCTGCCCCGGTAGGTGGAGATGTTGCCGAGGTCGTGCGGGCGGCCGAACAGGCCCACGTCCCACGCCCAGCGCGGATGCGTGACCGCCTGCAGCATGCGCCGCGCCGACGCGTTCGGGCCGCTCATGCCCGAGTGCGCATCACGGTAGCGCGCGCCCGGCGTGGGCATGTCCACGGTGAACACCAGGGTGGTCACGCCGGCAGCCTTGGCCCGCTCCAGCGCATTGCGCATGAAGCCGCGGTCCTTGAGCACATACAGCTGGAACCACATCGGCCGGTCGATGGCCGGCGCCACTTCCTCGATCGGGCAGACCGAGACGGTGGACAGCGTGAACGGAATCCCCCGGCTCGCCGCCGCCCTCGCCGCCTGCACTTCACCGCGGCGCGCGTACATCCCGGTCAAGCCGACCGGCGCCAACGCGACCGGCATCGCCAGGCGTTCGCCGAACAGTTCCGTTTCCAGGCTCAGGTCGGACATGTTGCGCAGGATGCGCTGGCGCAGCGCGATGTCGGACAGGTCCGCGACATTACGCCTCAGGGTGTGCTCGGCATACGCGCCGCCATCGATGTAGTGGAACAGGAACGGCGGCAGGCGACGTTGCGCCGCTGCGCGGTAATCGGTGGAGGCGGAAATGATCATGGGTCAACCGTGGGAAGAAGGAAGCCGTGACGCGCGGGCGCGGCGGGCTTCGTTGTCGTCGAGCGTGCGCAGGGAGGTGTGCACGAATTCCAAGTGCGCGTGCGCGGCGGCACGCGCGCGTTCGGGGTCGCCGGAAAGCACACCGTCCATCATCTCGCGGTGCTGGGCCGACAGCGGCTCGAAGGTGCGGGCGGAGGTATAGAGCTTCTCGCGGCTCTGCGAGATGTTGGTCTGCAGCAGCTCGAACAGGCCGCGCATGACCTGCAGCAGCACCAGGTTGTGCGAGGCCTCGGCGATGGCCAGGTGGAAGGCCGCATCCGCCTGCGCCTCGCCGGCCGGATCGTCCTTGCCGTGCGCGGCCATCATGGTCTCGAAGGCCTGGCGGATCCTGGCGCGGTCCTCGTCGGTGGCCCGCAGCGCCGCATGCCAGGCGGTCGCCCCTTCCAGCGCGTGGCGGATTTCCAGCACGTCGAAGCGGTATTCCGGGTCGCCCTGGAACAGCGGCAGGTACGGCATCAAGGGCTCATCGATGGTCTGCCGGGCGCGGGCCGCCGGCTCGCTCACGTAGGTGCCGCCGCCGACGCGCGCGCTCAGCAGGCCCTGGCTGGCCAGCTGCGCGATCGCCTCGCGCAGCGCCGTGCGCGAGACCCCCAGCTGCACCGCCAGGGGACGCTCGGCCGGCAGGCGGTCGCCGGGCTGCAGGTTCTGCTCACGGATCAGGCCACGCAGCTGCGCGGCCACCTTGTCGGACAGGCGTTCGTTCTTCATGGCGCCATTGTCGCCCGCGTCGCGGGCGATGGGGTCGATGCCGGTGGCCGGGATGCCGCGCATGGGCTCAGGGAATCATCCAGGTGAGCCAGTAAGCCTGCACCGTGGTGATGATGCCGACCATCACGGTGAAGATCAGGCTGTGCTTGACCGTGAAGCGGAACAGGTCCGACTCCTTGCCGGCCAGGCCGACCGCCGCGCAGGCAATCGCGATCGACTGCGGCGAGATCATCTTGCCGGTCACGCCACCGGTGGTATTGGCCGCGACCAGCAGCACCTCGGACACGCCGATCTGCTGGGCCGTGGTCGCCTGCAGCGCCGAAAACAGCGCATTGGACGAGGTATCCGAGCCGGTCAGGAACACGCCCAGCCAGCCCAGGAACGGCGAGAAGAACGTGAACGCCTTGCCGGTATGCGCCAGGGCCAGTGCCAGCGTTGCCGACAGCCCGGAGTAGTTGGCGATGAAGGCGAAGGCCAGCACCATGCCGATCGAGTAGATCGGGATCTTGAGCTCGTTGGCGGTTTCCCCGAACGTGCGCAGCGCCGCGGCCGGGCGCATCTTCAGCAGCACGATCGCGATCACCGCGCCGAGCATGATCGCGGTGCCGGTGGCCGAGACCGCATCGAATTTGTACACCGCCTCGTAACCGGTTGGCACCGGCACGATCGGCGGCATTTTCTGCACCAGTTGATCCAGCGACGGCACCGGAATCTTCAGCACCCAGTGTTCCAGCGCGCCCCCAGCGGCGAACAGCGCCTTGAACGGCTTGACGCTCCAGATCGTGACCATCGCGGTCAGGATCAGGAACGGCGACCACGCCTTGACGATCTGGCCGGCGGAATAACGCGGGGCTTCACGTGCCTGGGCAGCCGCCTCGGCGCTGGTTTCGGTATCGAAGCGGAAGATCCGCACCGGTGTCCACCTGCGCAGGAACAGGGTCAGGCACACCAGCGAGGTCAGCGAGGCGGTGATGTCCGGCAGCTCCGGACCGATGAAGTTGGAGGTCAGGTATTGCGCGATGGCAAACGAACCGCCGGCCACGAGCACCGCCGGCCAGGTTTCCTTGACACCGCGCCAGCCATCCATGATCGCCATGATCCAGAACAGCACGATGATGGTCAGGAACGGCAGCTGGCGCCCGGCCATCTGACCGATCTCGAAGGCATCCAGCCCGGTCACCTGCCCGGCCACGATGATCGGAATGCCCATCGCGCCGAAGGCCACCGGCGCCGTGTTGACGATCAGGCACAGCCCGGCCGCATACAGCGGCTTGAAACCCAGCCCGACCAGCAGCGCGGCGGTGATCGCCACCGGGGCACCGAAGCCGGCCGCCCCTTCCAGGAACGCGCCGAACGCGAAGCCGACCATCAGCATCTGCAGGCGCTGGTCTTCGGTGACCGAGAGGATCGAGGCGCGGATGATGTCGAACTGGCCGGTCTTGACCGAGACCTTGTACAGGAACACGGCGCCCAGAATGATCCAGGCAATCGGCCACAAGCCGTAAACGAATCCAAAGCCCGCCGCCGCGAACGCCTGCGACAGCGGCATCCGGTAGAACAGCAGCGCCACCGCCAGCGCGATGGCGACGGTGATCGTGCCGGCGAGCCAGCCTTTCATGCGCAGCACAGCCAGCGCGACGAAGAAGAAGGCGATCGGCAGCAGCGCGATCAGGCTGGACAGCCAAAGGTTGCCAGCGGGGTCATACAGTTGTTGCCAGGCCTGCATCGGCGGATCTCATCAAGACGGACAGGGGTCCGCGCGGTCAGCACCGCGCGAGCCGAGAACGCTCAACCGGCATTATTGGTATGACCAATAATTGGAGCGCCCGTTGAAACTGCCCGCATTGAAACGCCAAACGCAGGACGAGCCTATTAGACCATAGGTCTAGGCTCGCTTATTGGTATTACCATTTAGCAGCCGCAGTCGCTGGAGCGCCCCTTGAGCTCGACCGAGTTGCCGTCGGGGTCGCGCAGGCGCAGCGACAGCCCATCGCCCTCCGCGCCGTAGTTCCGCTCGGCCGGGCCGGTCACCTCCACCTGGTGCCCCTGCAGATGCAACCGCACCTGTTCGGCATCGAACGGCTCCACGCGCAGGCAGACATGCTCGACATTGCGCCCTTCCCGCCCCGGCCCCGCGCCACCTTTCAGCCCCAGAGGACCGTCGACACTGATCAGATCGATCAGCGACTCACCGGCATGCAGATGCACCATGCCCAGTGAGGGGCGCTCGCGCGCGACCGTGCAGCCCAGGATGTCGCAGTAGAAACGCACGGCACGCGGCAGATCCTGCACGCGCAGCACAACGTGATCGATGCGTTGGATCTCGAAGGGACGTTCGCTGCTCATGACGACTCCAGTTTCTTGGCGATACGGCTGAACACCACCAGCACGATCAGGCACAGCACACTCACGCCGACGGCGATCACGTACTCGCCGATGCCGACCGCGATTCCGATCGCGGCGGCCATGATCAGCGAGCTGGCGGTGGTCAGGCCGCTGACCTGGTCATCGCGCGACCCCCGCAGGATCGTGCCGGCAGCAACAAAGCCGACGCAGGCCACCACTGCTTCGATCAGACGCACCGGGTCGACCTGCAGGAGGTCGCGATAGCGCTCCTCCTGGAAGTGCTCGGCGATGCTGTCGCCCAGGCCCACGATGAGGGCCGCCGCCCCCGCGATGAGCATGTGGGTGCGCAGACCGGCGGCGTGCTTGCCCATCTCGCGCTCGATGCCGAGCGTGGCGCCCAGCAGCATGGCCACGGCGATCCGCAGCAGGATCGATAGATCTTGTTCCAGTCCCATCCGCGTCTCTCATCCGGCGATGGAGGGAGCGTCGCAGACAGGGGCGTCTGGGCACCGTGAAGCCAACGGCAGGCCAGGGTGAGCCTGCCGTCGCAGGGCTTACTGCGCCAGGTAACCGCCATCGATGGCGTAGTACGTGCCGGTCGCAAAGCCTGCATCGGCGCTGGCCAGCCAAGCCACCAGCGCGGCGACTTCTTCCGGCTTGCCCAGGCGCCCCAGCGCATGCCTGCTTTCCAGCGCCTGCTTCACCTTCGGGTCCATCTTGTCCAGCAGCGGCGTGGCAATGAAACCGGGGCCAACCGCGTTGATGCGGATGCTGTCAGCGGCGTGCTCCCACGCGGCCGTCTGGGTCAAACCGACCACACCGTGCTTGGCCGCGACATAGGCCGCTGAATTGTTGAACCCGACCTGGCCGAGGATGGAGGCCATGTTGATGATGCTGCCGCCCTTGCCCGCGCTGCGCATCGCCTGGATCTGCGCGCGTTGGCACAGGAACACGCTGGTGAGATTGACGTCGATGACGTTCTTCCAGCCCTCCACGGGATAGTCGCCACTGGTGGCCGACGGCCCGCCGATGCCGGCGTTGTTCACCGCGATGTCCAGGCCGCCAAGCTCCTGCACCGTCCGCTTCACCGCGGCCTCCACCGCCTGCTCGTCGGTGACGTTCAACGCGATGCCGATCGACTTCACGCCTTTCCCGCGCAGCGCCTCGGCCGTCTTTTCGACAGCGTCGGCCTTGAGATCCCAGACCGCCACCGCCGCGCCGGAATCGGCCAGCAGCTCGGCCACGGCCAGGCCGATGCCCGAGACGCCGCCGGTGACGATGGCGACCTTTCCCTTGAGCTGATAATCAATCATCGCGTTGTTCCTCATGTTGGAAAAAGGCTGCGGGCCATGCCTGCCCATGCCTCGACCATACGCCGCGAAAACGTTACAGAACGTGCACAGCGTGCTCCGCAACAATCCTTCCCATCGCTGCAACGCACCCGGGCCTATGCTCGGGGTCGTATGCCCACCTCCTATCTTTCATCCGCCAACGGCGGCAGCCCTCCCCCAAGGTAAACCCATGACAGAGTCCAGTGACGGCCAGTTGTTCTCCCCCACCCGTCTGGGGGCCATCGACGTCGCCAACCGCGTCGCGATGGCACCGCTGACGCGCAACCGCGCGATCCACGACCGCATCCCCAATCCGCTTGCCATCCAGTATTACGAGCAGCGCGCCAGCGCCGGCCTGATCATCGCCGAGGCCACCCAGATCAGCCCGATGGGCCAGGGCTACCTCGACACGCCCGGCATCTACAGCCAGGCGCAGATCGACGCCTGGAAAAAGGTCACCGATGCGGTGCATGCACGCGGCGGCAAGATCGTGCTGCAGCTGTGGCATGTCGGCCGCATCTCGCACACCAGCCTGCTGCCCGAGGGCGAAATCCCGGTCGCACCGAGCGCACTGCGTGCCAACACCAAGACGTTCACCGCCAACGGGTTTGAAGATGTCTCCGAGCCGCGTGCCCTGCGCCTGGACGAGATTCCCGGCCTGATCCAGGACTTCCGGCAGGCCGCGCGCAACGCGATCACCGCCGGCTTCGACGGCGTGGAAGTGCATGCCGCCAACGGCTACCTGATCGACCAGTTCCTCCGCGATGGCAGCAACCAGCGCACCGACGAATACGGTGGCAGCATCGAGAACCGCACCCGCCTGCTCGATGAAGTGGTCCGTGCGATTGCCTCGGAAATCGGCGCCGAACGCACCGGTGTGCGCCTGTCGCCGGTGACGCCGGCCAACGATGCCGCCGACTCCAATCCGCAGCCACTGTTCGAGCGTGCCGTCGAACGCCTGGATGCCATCGGCCCGCTTGCTTTCATCCATGTGATCGAAGGGGCGACCGGCGGCCCGCGCGACAACATCGCCTTCGACTATGCCGCCCTGCGCGCCAAGTTCACCGGTGCGTGGATCGCCAACAACGGCTATGACCAGGCACGCGCGGAAGCAGCGGTGGCGTCCGGCTATGCGGACATGATCGCCTTCGGTCGGCCGTATATCGCCAACCCGGACCTGGTCGAGCGCTTCCGTCTGGGCGTGGCGTTGTCCGATCTCGACCAGGACACGCTGTACGGCGGCGGTGCGCACGGCTACACCGATTACCCCAGCGTTTCCGGCTGATCCGCGCGCCGTTACCGGACGCGCATCGCATCGGTCACATCGCCGCCGGCAAGCACCGGCAGCAGCGCCCGGGGCAGCTTGCAGGGGCGCGTGGGCACACTGTCCACGCGCCACCCGCGCCCGAGCAGGACGCCCTTCCCCTTCGAGGGTGGGCCATTGCCGGGTGCCGGACAGCTGATGTCACTGAGCAGCACCTGTCCGTTGCGATCCAGCCATTGCTGGACGAAGTACTCGCCATCGGCAAAGCGCATCGTCCCGAGATTCAACTGAGTCAGCGGCTGGCTTTCCACATCGCCCTGCCAGGTAGACTGCAGTTCCACACCACTGAACAGCAGGCGTCGCCGCAGCAGCACCTGGTGGTTGGCATCCAGCAGGACCAGTTCCTCATCGCCGCCGTCCAGATAGCGGCGCGTCCAGGTGCGGTCCGTGCCCCAGGGCAAGATATCGAAGCTTTCTGGCGGCACCGGTTCGCTGCCATCGGCCAGCATCATGCCCAGCTTCCCGTCCCGGCGGAATACCACGCGGTCAGCGTCCATGCGCACCACAGCTTCGAAGGGACGACCCACGATGCGGCCATGCGCGAGGTTGTACAGGTGGTTGACGCCGGCGCCCTGCTCCCGGAGCAACAGCAACGGCGGGGTGACGTGGTTTTCGTCGATGGCCATCTCGGCAGGCACCGTGTAGGCCGTGCGGCCATCCCACCACAGCCGGGGTGAGGACTCGTCGCCGAACCTTCCCAGCAATCCGCTGCCAACGGCATCGAACCGGGTCACGTTTGAAGGCGCAAACATCAGCTTTCCATCGCAGTCCAGTACCGCTGCGGTCTCGGTATCGGTGGGATGGCGCACGCGCCATGGCGGTGCCTGCCGCTGTTCGGCATCGGGCTCGTCCAGCACCACTGCCAGCGCGGCCGGGGCGGCGGTGGGCGGGTGGGTGCCCTCCTTGTCCAACACCTGCCAGCGGCCACCGCAGTAGTCCAGGCGGACGTTGCCGCGCTGTGCGGCAAAGTGTCCATCGGCCATCAGCCAGCCGGGCTCGGGCGTGTCGTCGGCGCTGCCGGTAGCGTGCCGGTGGACCTGCTCGGGCCAGTCGCGCCGCCCTGCGGTGCCGCCGTACTGGCGGTAGCGGGGATACAGGCCATCCTGCTGGTAGCGCGCGATGTCGGTCGCCCTGCCCTGTGCATCCACGCGCCGCCACAGCTCGCCCTGACGCAGCCACCAGCCACCGTCGCTGACCGGCAGCAGTGCGTCGATATCATCGGAGAACAGCGTCGTGCCGTCTTCCTCCAGCACGTTGCAGTGCTCAGGCACCTGGACACTGCAGGCCACATACACAGCGCGGCCGGCGAACGGTCCGGCGACCCACTGGAACTGGCGCTCGTCCAGTTCCATGACCGGGCGCCCGTGCAGGTCATGGAAGCGAAGCGGACCGCGTCGGGGATTCCACAGCACGCGATCGGGCGCCGCCAATGGCACCCACTCGCCATCGTTCAGTGCAGGCAGGCGCACCTGGCCCAGCGCATCGACCACGCCCCAACCGCCGGTGGGGTCTCCGTCCGGCTTGATGAACGCCTTCCACAACGGATCCCCGGGGGCGGCCTGGCGCAGCACGAACTGTTCCTGGTACTCGGTGTAGCCGCGGTCCTCGCGCAGCAGGCGGCCTGCATCGTCATACCACTGTTGCGGCGTGGACGTGTGCTGCGCGCGCATCCAACGGTTGGCGGAGAGGCGCTGCATGCGCGCGCCATTGGGCGGTACCAGCAGGCGGCCATCGACGGACACCAGCGCCTCGGCGCCGAAGCTGTTGCCCAGCACGGTGAACGACTGCGCCTGCGCGCCGCCTGCCAGCGACACCAGCGCGGCTACCACGAACATCCTTTTCATCGGTCACATCGTACAAAGCGGAGTTGCACGCTACCGCCTGTCCAGGGACGATGCAATGCAACCGGCGCGACCCCGCACGCGGCGTGCCAGCGCAGCCGCGTGGCGAAGCAGGCCGTGTCCGCTCAGTACACCGGCAACGAAATGAAGCTGGCCTGCTGCGGCGCGTGCCAGATCTGCTGCGTCGCCTTCTGGTAATCGCCCGGCTTGGCCAGGTAGATGTTCGGCACGAACGTCTGCGGATTGCGGTCATACAGCGGGAACAGGCTGGACTGCACCTGCACCATGACCCGATGACCCGGCTGGAACACATGGTTCGCGGTCGGCAGACCGAACTTGTAGTCCAGCACCTGATTGCTCGCGATCGCCTTCGGATCGCTGAAGCTCTCGCGGTACCGGCCACGGAAGATCGCCATCGAGACCGACAGCTCGTAGCCGCCCATCTCGGGCGTCGACGGCGTCTGGTCCGGATACACATCGATCAGCTTCACCACCCAATCGCTGTCGCTGCCGCTCGTCGCCGCCTGCAGATTGACCTGCGGCGCACCACCGATCCGCAGCGGTTCGGTCAAGGGCTCACTGACGAACGTCAGCACGTCCGGCCGGCCGTCCACGAAGCGCTGATCCTTCACCAGCCAGCTGGTCCACATATCGCGGTCGGCGAACCGCACCGGGCGCGGCACGAACGGCACCGGCTTGGCCGGATCGGACACATAGGCTTCGAACGTGGCCTCCCCCGCCTGCGGTGCCTCGAAGGACAGCTTGCCGCCCGCGCGCAGGTACAGCGGCCGGGACTGGGCCACGCTGCGCGGCCACTGCTGCAGCTTGTCCCAATGGTTCTCGCCGGTGTTGTAGATCAGCACCGGCGGTGTCTGCGCCTTGGGCGCGCCATCGACCAGGTACTGATCGAAGAACGGCTTGAGCACATCGCGGCGGAACTGCAGCGCGGTATCGCCGTCGAACTTCAACGGCCCCAGGCTGCTGCCGTCATAGTTGACCTGGCTGTGTCGCCACGGGCCCATCACCAGATAGTTCAGCGCGTTGCCGGTGTCGCGCGGCTCCATCGCCGCATAGCTGTGCACCGCGCCCCACATGTCTTCCTGGTCCCACAGGCCCTGCAGCCACATCGTGGGCACCTTCAGTTCGGTCTTGGCCATGCGCGCGTCCAGCGCCTGCTCCTGCCAGAACGCGTCGTAGCCCGGATGCTCGATCAGCTTGTGCCACCACGGCAGCTGGTCCAGCCCATTGGCCTTGGCGTAGTCGCCCGCCGAGCCGGCGCGCAGGAAGGTCGTGTAATCGTCGTAGCCCACGCTGGGGATCGACGGCCCCTTGCCGCGCTTGGCCAGCTGCCCGGTGAAGTAGCCGAAGTTGACCTGCCGGAACGCCCCGTAGTTGAGCCAGTCGTCGCCCATCCAGCCATCGATCATCGGGCTCTGCGGCGCGGCGACCTTCAACGCCGGGTGCGGGTTGGTCAGCGCCATCACCACGGTGAAGCCCTCGTAGGATGAGCCCAGCATGCCGACCTTGCCGTTGCTCTCGGGCACGTGCTTGACCAGCCAGTCGATGGTGTCCCACGCGTCGGTGGCGTGGTCGACCTTGGTGTTGTTGAGCGGCCCGCGCAACGGCCGGGTCATCACGTAATCGCCCTCGGAGCCGTACTTACCGCGGATATCCTGGAACACCCGGATGTACCCGCCATCGACGAACACCTCGTCGCCCTGCGGCAGGATGTCGCGCATGTTCGGCGAATCCATGCGCTTGGCGCGGTTGGCGGCGTCGTACGGCGTGCGGGTCAGCAGGATCGGCGCGTTCCTGGCGCCTTTGGGCACCACGATCACCGTGTAGAGTTTCGTTCCGTCACGCATCGGCACCATCACCACGCGCTTGTCGTAGTTGTCCTGCGCCGTGGGCGTCACGAAGCCCTTGGCGGGAATGTCCGGGGTCATCGGCGAGGTCTGCGCCGACACACTGGCCGCAACCATCAGACTCAACAGCGCAACTGGCAATACACGCACACGCATGGGGCTCTCCCGGCAGTGATGGCAACTCCCGCAGCCTAGCGCTGCGGGCGCTGCCCCGGTAGATGCCGATCGGCCTGTTCCGTGGCCATTTCGCGCATTCAGCTGCCAACCACCGTTTCATGCAAAGCCTGCCAGGCCAGCGTGCCGTCAGCGCTGCCCACCAGGATGGCCAGGGCTTCGCGGCCATGGACCACGCCACCGGCCTCGCTCTGGTCTTCGCGGTAGCGCACCGCGCAGGCATTGGCACCCAACGGCAGATACTGCAAGGCATCGACGGTGATCTGCAGACCGGGCCGGCTGCCATGGGCCGATCCGAAGAAGCCTGCCAGCGCCGGCTTGTCCAGGCGCACGCCACGGATGCCGACCATGCTGAAGTCGTCGTTGAAACGGGCGAGCAGCGCGTCCAGTGCAGCCACCGGCGCGCGGCCGGTGAACCAGTCTTCGATCAGCACATGCAGGTCATGGATTTCGGTGAAGGCACGCGTGTCATTCATGGGGAGGTTCTCAAGGAAAGGGAGGACGCCGGCAGGCGCCACAACAGCAGGATCGGCAGCAGGCTCATGCCGGCTGCCAGCATCAGGGTGAGCGTGAATGCCTGTGCCGGCAGGACGGCGGAGAGCAGCGCCAGGACGCAGGCCAGCAGTGCGGCGGCCAGGCAGAAGCTGAGCTGGCGGTTGAGGTTCCACAGCGCGCTGCCCGGCAGCAGCTCCGCATCCGCCAGGCCCTGGAAGGCGAGCGTCTGCGCACTGCTGCTGCACAGGCTGCCACCCAGCCCCATCAGCGCGAACGCCAGCACCGGCAACCACGGGTGGCCGGCCTGCACGCCGATCAGCAGCGCGATGCCGAGCGCCTGACATCCCATGCCGAAGCTCAACAGCGGGCGCGCGCCGATGCGTGGCAGCCAGTGCCGGGTGGTGGCAATCGCGCAGGCCGAGGCGATCGCCCACGGCAGCATGAAGCCACCGATGGCGGCGGCCCCGTAGCCTTGCCGATGCAGGAGCAGCGTCGCCACCAGCTGGGTGCCGATGAAGGTGCCGGGCACCAGCAGATAGACCAGCATCGCCAACCGCAGCGAGGCATGCCGCAGCAGCGACCACTGCAGCACCGGCTGATCGGTCCGACGCGCACTGCGGGCGTAGAGGAACAGCACCACGGCGGCGGCAACCAGCAGCCCGGCGCCCACCGGCCGCTGGCCCGGCTCGGCGATCAGGCTCAGCGCGACCAGCAGCACGCTCAGCCCCACCGAGCCCAGCAGCAGCCCGCGCCGGTCCAGCGCTGGCGCGGACAGCGGCGCACCCGGACGCACCCAGCGGGCCGCCAGCGCCAGGGCCACCACGGCCAGCGGCACACTGACCAGCAGCACGCCCCGCCACGAGCCCCACTCCACCAGCACGCCCCCCAGGGTCGGCGACAGCGCCGGCACCAGCAGCGCGACGGCCATGATGCGGGCGGTCAGGCGTGCGCGGTCGGCCGGCGGGCATTCGCGATAGGCCATCGCCTGCCCGACCGGAATCAACAGGCCCCCACCCAGCCCCTGCAGCAGGCGCCAGCCGATCAGCCACTCGATGCTGGGGGCGGTGCCTGCCAGCATCGCGCCCAGGGTGAACAGCGCCAGCGACACGCACAGCAGCCGGCGCTCACCCAGGCGTGCCGCGAGCCAGCTGCCGAGGGGAATGACCAGGGTCAGGCCGAGCATGTAGGCGTTGCCGATCCACGCCAGCTGCGGCACGGAGGCCTGCAGGTCAGTCGCGATGGCCGGATAGGCGACCGTGCCGATGAACATGTTCACCAGGTCCAGCGAGAATCCCAGCAGGTACAACGTTTCCACTCTCGCCCGGTAGGTCATGGCGCGCTCCGATTGCAAGGCGGCAGCATGCGCGTTGGCGGTGGCTGGATATACGGGCAATCGAGTGCAAGACTGTCAAACCATTTTTGACAGACACGGCAGCCATGGTCAGCCTGGACCGCTTCGAAACCTTCAAGGCGATTGTCGATGCCGGCAGCCTGACCGCGGCCGCGGAGCGCCTCGGCCAGAGCCGGGCCGTGGTGAGCTTCAATCTCAAGCGGCTGGAGCAGGAACTGGGCGTGACCCTGCTGGTGCGCAATACCCGCAGCCTGGCGTTGACCGAGGCCGGCGAACGCTTCTACCAGCACTGCACCGCCCTGCTGGCGACTGCCGAGCTGGCGATCGAGGAGGCCCGCAGCGAACAGCTGCAGCTGCGTGGCACGCTGCGGCTGACCACCACGCCGGAGTATGCGATCGCCCGGGTCGTGCCGGTGCTGGAATCGTTCCGCGCCCTGCATCCCGAGCTGCGCCTGCACCTGTCGACTTCACCGGCGCCGGCGGACCTGATCCCCGAGCGGTTCGATCTGGCGATCCGGCTGGGGCGCCTGCAGGACTCGCAGCTGCGCGCGACCCTGCTGGACGAGCACGCGCTGTGCGCGGTCGCCTCACCCTCGTTGTTGTCCACGTTGCCCGACGATGCGGCACGCGACGATCCGGACTGGATCCGCACGCTGCCACGGTTGGGGTATCCGCGCCTGGCGGACCTGCCGCTGGTGGCCCCCGATGGGAGCACCGCGCTGTTTGCCTGCAACCCCGCCCATGCGGTGGTCACGGTCGACAACGCCTCCACGCTGCGCGCCTTCGCGCTGGCCGGGGCCGGCGCGACCGTGTTGCCGCAGTGGTTGATCGATGACGATCTGGCGCAGGGCCGGCTGCTGCCGATCCTGCGCCACCATCGTTTCCCGCGCCAGGGCGTGTATGCGGTGTTTCCGAACACCGCCCAGCCCTCGCGCCGGGTCCGGCTGCTGCTGGCGCACCTGCGCGAGCACCTGCCGGGGTGACCGGTGGCACGACCAACGGTCGTGGCCTGCCCGTCAGAACGTTGGCACGACCAACGGTCGTGCCCTACCCCGTAACGCGCCTCGGGTCCGATCCGCGGTAGGTACCGACCGTTGGTCGGTACCGGCGCGTCCGTCAGCTCAGCGGACGATCTGCTCGGCCAGCTCCAGCGGCACGCGCTGGACCGGCGCGTTGGCCGCGCGCGACAGCTGCACTTCGTACTGCCCACCGGCGATCTTCCACTGCTTGTCGGCGGTGTCGAAGCTGGCCAGCGTCTTCGGTTCGGCTTCGATGCGGATCCGGCGGCTCTCGCCCGGCTGCAGCATGACCTTCTGGAAGCCGATCAGGCGGATCGGCGTGATGCTGCCCTGCGGCAGCTGCAGGTACAGCTGCGGCACATCCGCACCGGCGACCTTGCCGGTGTTGCGCACGTCCACGCTGGCGACCACACGCTGGCCTTCCACCACCACCTGCAGGTTGTCGTAGCCGAAGCTGGTGTAGGACAAGCCATGGCCGAACGCGTACTGCGGAGTCAGGCCCTTGGCGGCGAACCACTTGTAGCCGACGTTGGCGCCTTCGATGTCGTAATCGATGGTGTCATCCGGCTTGTTCTTCGGGTTGAAGCCCAGGCCGTTGACGTGCGGGCGCGGCAGCTGGCTGACATCCACCGGCCAGGTCACCGGCAGGCGGCCGGACGGATTGACCTTGCCGGTCAGCAGCGCGGCGATGCCTTCGCCACCGCGGATGCCCGGGTACCAGGCCTGCAGGATGGCCGGTACCTGCTGCAGCCACGGCAGCTCGACCGGGCCATTGGTTTCCAGCACCACGACGGTCTTCGGGTTGGCCTTGGCGACCCCGGCGATCAGCTTGTCCTGGTTGTCCGGCAGCTGCATGTGCGGCAGATCGACCGACTCGGCCGACCACTGCGTGGCGAACACGATGGCCACATCGGCGGCAGCGGCAGCGCGCGCGGCGGCAGCCACGTCACGGCCATCCACGTAATCGATGCGGGCATCCGGACGCTCGGCACGCAGCGCTTCCAGCGGCGAGGACGGGTGGAAGATCACCGGGCCCGGCCAGGTCGTCGGCATCACACCCGGCACCGCATTGGTGCCGCGCGCGGTCCAGCCCACCATCGAGGAACCGCCGCCACCGATCACGCCCTTGTCGGCATGGCCACCGATGATGACGATGCGCTGCACGTCCTTGCCCAGCGGGAGCAGGTCACCGGCATTGCGCAGCAGCACGCTGCCTTCTTCGACGGTGCGCTGCGCGGCGTGGAAGCCGGCGTCGTCGTCGATCGGCTCATGCACCGGCGGCAGATCGAAATTGCCGTGCGCGAACATGGTGCGCAGGATGCGGCTCACCATGTCGTCCAGACGCGCCTGCGGCACCACGCCACCGGCTACGGCCAGGCGCAGCGGTTCGTCGAAATAGACCGCCTTGTCGAACACTTCACCGGCCGACTGCTGGTCCAGGCCGGCCAGCGCCGCCTTGGAGCCGCTGTGCACGCCGCCCCAGTCGGACATCACGAAACCGGGGAACTTCCATTCCTGCTTGAGCACCTCGTTCATGAGGTAATCGTGTTCGCAGCCGTAGGTGCCGTTGATGCGGTTGTACGAGCACATCGCCGAACCGGGCTTGCCGATGTCGATGGCGATTTCGAAAGCCAGCAGGTCCGACTCGCGCATCGCCTGTTCGCCGATCTCGGCGCTGTGGAAATTGCGCGAGGTCTCCATGTCGTTGAGCGCGAAGTGCTTCATCGTGGAGATCACGTGCTGGCTCTGCACGCCGCGGATCGATTCGCCGACCAGCACGCCGGCCAGCAGGGGATCTTCACCGGCGTATTCGAAGTTGCGGCCATTGCGCGGATCGCGCTGCAGGTTGACGCTGCCGGCCAGCAGGATGTTGAAGCGCTGCTGCCAGGCTTCACGGCCCATGGTGGCGCCACCGGCGAAAGCGATATCCGGGTTCCAGCTCGACGCGGTGGACGGACCGGACGGCATCGCGGTGGCGTGGTCGCCCTTGCGCAGGCCACCCGGGTTGGTCACGCCGACGCCGGCATCGGCCGACTGCTGCGAAGGAATGCCCAGGCGCGGCACGCCCGGCACGAAACCGGCCGAACCGACCGCGCCTTCCGGCAGCGGACCGCCGTCCTTGCCCAGCCCGAAGTAGCTGTGCAGCATCTGGAACTTCTCGTCCACCGTCATCTGCGCGAGCAGGGCCTTGGCACGGGCATCGGCGTTCAGGGCGGTGTCCATCCACGGCGTCTCGCCACCGACCGGCGCGGCATAGCCCAGGGTCAGCAGCGTGGCCGCGGTGGTGCCCTTCCTGCCGTCATGGGTGCGCAGCTTGATCGGGGCCGAGCTGGCCGACTGGAAGCCGTCACTGAAGTAGCTCTCGTTGGCTTCCAGCGCGACGCGCGACGGATCGAAGCCGGCGGTGGTGGCCGCATCGGCGCTGACCGCGCCCAGCAGCACGGCCGGTGCGCCCAGGCGCGAACGGGTGACCAGCGGCGGCAGTGCGGCGGCATCGGCAGCGCTGGTGTACAGCGCGACGACGTGGCGGCCATCGTTGAGGCGCAGGTAATTCAGCGACGGCTGTTCGGTGCCCGACTCGGCTTCGATCGGCAGGCGGGTCAGCACGACGCTGCCGGTCTGCTGCGCGGCGGCAGGATCGGCGGTCACGAAACGATAGTGGTAGCCCAGCGCGTCGGCCAGACCCTGCAGCGGGTCCACGCGGTCGGCGCGGCGTTCCACGTTGCGCACGGTCAGGGCATCGACCTGCAGCTGCTCCAGCTGCGCGGCGACCACGGTCGCATCCAGCTCATCCGGGGTCTGTTCCAGGGTCAGCACGGTGAACGCGTCGGTGGTGGCAACCGGGGCGGCAGCCCAGGCGGAAGCGCTCAGCGAGAGCGCGATGGCGGCCGTCAGGGCCAGGGGCTTTGAAATCGTTTTCATGAGCGGACGAAACACCTTTGCTTGCGCAATAAATCCAGGGAGTCTTGCCGCAGAAGGGTGCAGCGCCATGTCGGCGGGAACCACGCGCAGGCGCGCGGAACCGTTTACAACGCAAGGCGATGACGGCTACGTCCAGGCCCCTCCGCCCGTCGTGACAGCCGCACCACCCGGGAGCCCGTTACCGGCACTCCACCCCGGAAGAGTGGGCGAGCCTGTTCATGCCTGTCAACAGGATGCTTACATTTGGGACACCGTGGGCCTCGGGATTCACGACGAAACTGGCTTGATGACCCGGGTCTCGGCGGCCTCCACCACCTGGCCGCGCTGGTCGCGCGGCTGCATCAGCGCCAGGGGGCGCTCGTCGCTGTCGGCCTGCAGGACCGAGCGTGGTTCGCCCGGCGCGAACAGGAAGGCTTCGCCCCATTGGCGCAGCGCCACCACCAGCGGGAACAGCGCGCGACCGCGTTCGGTGAGCACGTATTCCTGATAGCTGCGGCCTTCGGCCAAGGGCTGCTGCGCCAGCACCTCCGCCTCCAGCAAGGCCTGCAGGCGCTGGCTGAGCATGCTCCGCGACATCCCCAGGCGGCGCTGGAAATCGCTGAAACGGCGCACCCCGTCGAAGGCCTCGCGCACGATCAGCAGCGACCAGCGGTCGCCGACCAGATCCAGCGCGCGCCCGACCGGGCAGGTTGTCATCGACTCGGTGGCCATCAGGATTCTCCGCTCAAGGTTTCATTTTAGAACCACATGCCGCAGAATCAACTGGTTCTATTTTGAGACTGAATGATGGCGACCACCGCCCCCGGAGTTTCCCCTTCCCCGCTTCCCTCCGCCCTGCTGATGCTGTTCGCCTGCGCCGCCGGCCTCAGCGTGGCCAATGTCTATTACGCGCAGCCCTTGCTGGATGCGCTGGCGGCCGATCTGCAGATCAGCACCGGCCGCATCGGCGCGGTGATCGCCGCCACCCAGCTCGGCTCGGTCGCCGCCCTGCTGTGGGTGGTGCCGCTGGGCGACCGCATGGAGCGTCGCCGCCTGATGGCGATCCAGACAGTGGGCCTGGTGCTCGCCCTGCTGGCCGTCGCGATGGCCGCGCAGGCCTGGAGCCTGTTGCTGGGCATGCTGGCGGTGGGCCTGCTCGGCACCGCGATGACCCAGGGGCTGATCGCCTATGCGGCCGCCGCCGCAGGCGAGCACGAGCGCGGCCGCGTGGTCGGTGCCGCACAGGCCGGCGTGGTGGTCGGGTTGCTGTTGGCGCGCGTGATGGCTGGCGCGGTGGCCGATCTGGGCGGCTGGCGCGCGGTGTACCTGCTCTCGGCGGCGCTGATGGTGGTGACGGGCACCCTGTTGTGGGCGCGCCTGCCGCGGCTGCCGGTGCCCATCACGTCCAGCGCGCGGACCGGCGTGATCGCCCTGCTGCGGCAGCAGCCGGTGCTGCGCCAGCGCGGCGTGCTGGGCCTGCTGCTGTTCACCGTGTTCGGGCTGTTCTGGAGCAGCATGAGCCTGCCACTGGGCGCACCGCCATATGCGCTCAGCCACACCGGCATCGGCGCTTTCGCGCTGGTCGGCCTGCTCGGTGCCTTGGCGGCGGCACGCAGCGGGCACTGGAGCGACCGTGGCCATGCCGGTCGGGTCACCACCGGCGCCCTGCTGCTGATGCTGCTCAGCTGGGCGCCGATCGCGGCGATGTCCCACCACCTGGGCTGGCTGGTGCTTGGCGTGCTGCTGCTGGACCTCGCCGTGCAGGCGCTGCACGTGACCAACCAGAGCCGGATCCTGGCCGCGGCCCCGCACGCACAGGCGCAGGTGATCGCCGCGTACATGCTGTTCTACGCTGCAGGGAGTGGATTGGGTGCGCTGGCCGGCAGTGCGCTGTATGCCGCCCATGGCTGGAACGCGGTATGCGCGGCCGGCGTCGGCATATCGCTGCTGGCACTGCTGGCGTGGTGGGCGATGACGGGTTATCACGCCATCACCGGTGGTCATGAGCCCTGCCCGGTTCCCGGCGGAGCGCGGATCGATAATGACTGCTCACGTCCGGAGCAACCGCATGCCCCCACACCGCCACTTCGATCAACTCTGGCGCGACCGCAATGACACCTCCCGGCAACGCAGCCCGCGGGTGCTGATCCGGGTGTTCGTCGGCCCGGGCGAACTGGAAGCGCGGGTGGCGTTCTACGAGCAGTTGCAGGGCGTGGTCGCCGATGCGGGTTTCCCGTTCCCCGAGGCCGGCCTGCGCCTGGCGATGGTCGGGGCGTTCCTGCTGATCGAAGGAGCGCCGGACAAGCTGGCCCCGTTCACCTCCACCACCGGGACGCTGCTGGTCGATGACGTGCAGCCGTATTACGACCGGCTGGTGGCGGCCGGGGCGCAGATCATCTTCCCGCTGCAGGTCGTGCCTACCGGCGCGGCCTTCAATGCGGTGCATCCGGACGGCACCGTGGTCGAGTACGTGCACCACCGGCCCGATCCACAGGGGCGCTGAGTAGATCCACGCCATGCGTGGATGCCCTCCATCACGCACTTGGCCATCCCATCTGGCGCGCTGCCATGCTGCTCTCCTGAAGCATTCAGCACCCTCAACCGGTTCGGAATCCGGCTGCCGAATTCGTTAGCATTTTTACTAATTGCGGGTAGGATTGTCGGTCTCAGCCTTTGACACGCGTGCTGCCGATACTCGCCGCCATGCCCTTGTTTCCCGCCCGTTTCCGCCTGCTCCAGCCCTGCCGGGAGGCCCGCTGATGGGCGCCGTGCTGGCCCTGGACCGGCTGCTGGAAACCCGCCGGGTCTGGCGGGGGCAGCCACGTGCGGCCTTCCCGGAGGTGGCCCCGCACCCCACCGGTCACCCGGCGCTGGATGCCCGCCTGCCCGGCGGTGGCTGGCCGCCTTCGGCGTTGTCGGAGGTACTGCTGGCTTCGCCCGGGGTCGGTGAGCTGGCCCTGGTCTGGCCGACCCTGGCACGGCTGAGCCAGCAGCAGACCGTGGTGCTGATCGCTCCGCCGCACCTGCCGCATGCCCCGGCCTGGGCCCGCGCCGGGCTGGCGCTGGGCCAGGTGCAGGTGGTCCAGGCCAGCCCACGCGATGCGCTGTGGGCCGCCGAACAATGCCTGCGCTCGGCCGCCTGCGCGGCGGTGCTGTGCTGGCCGCAGCAGGCCGATGACCGGGCGCTGCGCCGGTTGCAGGTGGCGGCTGAAACCGGCCAGTGCCTGGGTTTTTCCTTCCGCGATGCCCGGCATGCGCGCAACCCCTCTCCGGCCGCGCTGCGCCTGCAGCTCGACGATGGCCAGGTGCGGGTGCTCAAGTGCCGTGGCGGGCTGGCACCGGCGCAGCCGTTGCCGCTGGCCGTGGCCCATTGAGCCGCCGCCGTGGACTGGGCCTGCCTGCTGCTGCCGCACCTGGCGCTGGACGCTGCCCTGCGCCAGCAACCGGATCCGGCCGCGCCGCTGGTGCTGGTCACCGGGCCGGCGCAGCGGCGCGTGCTGCATGCGGTCAGTCCCTCGGCACGGCAGCTCGGGCTGCGCCGCGGCATGCTGCTCTCGGCCGCGCAGGTGCTCACCCGCGACATGCTCAGCGTGGAGTACGACCCGCGCGCCGAGCAGGCCACCCGCCAGCTGCTGGCGAGCTGGCTGTACGGCATCAGCTCGCAGGTCAGCCTGGATTTCCCGCATGCGCTGGCACTGGAAATCCGGGCCAGCCGCGCCCTGTTCGGTGATTGGCCGAAGGTCGAGCAGCGCCTCACCCGCGGCTTGACCGAGCTGGGCTTCCGGCATCGGCTGGTGGCCGCACCGAATCCGCATGCCGCCAGTGTGCTGGCGCGCGTGCATGGCCGGCTCGGCGTGGATGCGCACCAGCTGGACGCGGCCCTGGCCCAGGTGCCGATCGAACGCAGCGGGCTGCCGGTCGAGGCGGTCACGGTGCTGGCGCGGTCGGGCCTGCGCACGCTGGGCGCCGCGTTCGGCCTGCCACGGGAGAGCCTGGCGCGGCGTTTCCCGCCGCAGGTACTGGCGCACCTGGATGCGCTGCGTGGGATCAGCACGCCGCCGCTGCGCTATTTCCAGCCACCGGACCGCTTCGATGCGCGCATCGAGTTCGAGTACGAGGTCGAGTCCACGCAGGCGATGCTGTTCCCGCTGCGGCGGCTGACCGCCGACCTGGCCGCCTTCCTGTGCTCGCGCGATGGCGGCGTGCTGCAGTTCGATCTGTGGTTCGAACACGAAAACCACCCGGATACGCGGCTCTCGATCGGCCTGCTCGCGCCCGAGCGCGAACCGGCGATGCTGTTCGAGCTGGCCCGCAACCGTGTCGATCACCTGCAGTTGCCGGCGGGCAGCCGCGGCCTGCGGCTGCAGGCCGAGCAGCTGCCGCCGTTCGTGCCGGCCGCACGCGATCTGTTCGACCCCCGCCCGCAGCAGGCGATGCCGTGGGAGCAGCTGCGCGAACGCCTGCGTGCGCGGCTCGGCGATGACGCCGTGCAGGGGCTCGGGCTGCGCGCCGAGCACCGGCCCGAACGCGCGAGCGGCGATGCCCAGGGCGCCCCGAAGGTCCGGCCCCCGGTGCTGCCGATGCGTCCGGGCTGGCTGCTGGCGCAGCCACAGGCGCTGCAGGACCCGCACCTGCGCATCCTGTCCGGGCCGGAGCGGATCGAATCGGGCTGGTGGGATGCCGGCGACATCCGCCGCGACTATTACGTCATCGAAACCGGCCGGGGCCAGCGCGGCTGGGCCTATACCGCCGCTGATGCACGCAGCGGACCTTTCATGCTGCACGGCTGGTTCGCATGAGCGCGCCGCCGTTGCCCGGGTATGCCGAGCTGCACTGCCTGTCGGCCTTCAGTTTCCAGCGCGGCGCGTCCATCGCCGAGGAGTTGTTCGCGCGCGCCAAGGGCCAGGGTTACCGTGCGCTGGCGATCACCGATGAGTGCTCGCTGGCCGGCATCGTGCGCGCCTGGCAGGCCGCGCAGAAGCACCAGCTGGCACTGATCACCGGCGCCGAATTCCAGCTGGAGGACGGCCCCAAGCTGGTGCTGCTGTGTACCGACCAGGGCAGCTACGCCGCGCTGTGCCAGCTGATCACCACCTGCCGCCGGCGCGCGCCCAAGGGCGAGTACCGCTGCCTGCGCAGCGACATCGGATCGTTGCATGCCGGCCTGCTGTGCCTGTGGGCCGACGCCATCCCGGGCATCGAGGATGCACAGTGGCTGCAGGCCTGCTTCCCGCAACGGCTGTGGCTGGCGGTTGAACTGCACCGCGAGGCCGACGACCGCGCGCGCCTGCAGCGCCTGCGTCGTTTCGGCCGCGACCAGGGCATTCCATTGGTGGCCAGCGGCGATGTGCACATGCATGTGCGCCGCCGCCGCGCGCTGCAGGATACCCTCACCGCGATCCGCCACCACTGCACGCTCGGCGACGCCGGCTGGCGTCTGTTCGCCAATGGCGAGCGCCACCTGCGCACCCGCCAGGCCCTGGCCACGCTGTACCCGCCCGAGCTGCTGGCCGAGACGCTGCGCATCGCCGAGCGTTGCCACTTCGATCTCAAGCAGCTGCAGTACACCTATCCGCGCGAACTGGTGCCGGCCGGCCACGACCCGGCCAGCTGGCTGCGGGTGCTGGTGGAGGAAGGCATGCAGTGGCGTTGGCCAACGGGCGCGACGCCCCAGCAGCGCCACCAGATCGAACACGAGCTGGCGCTGATCCACACCAAGCAGTACGAGTCGTACTTTCTGACCGTGCACGACATCGTGCGCTTCGCGCGCAGCCAGCAGATTCTCTGCCAGGGCCGCGGCTCGGCCGCCAATTCCTCGGTGTGCTACGTGCTGGGCGTGACCGAGATCGACCCCAGCGAGATGGCGCTGCTGTTCGAGCGCTTCATCTCCGCCGAGCGCGACGAGCCGCCGGACATCGACATCGACTTCGAACACGAACGGCGCGAGGAAGTCCTGCAGTACGTGTTCAACCGCTACGGCCGCGAACGCGCCGCGTTGACCGCGGTGGCGATCAGCTACCGTGGCCGCAGTGCGGTGCGCGACGTGGCGCGGGTGCTGGGCCTGCCGCCGGACCAGGTCAATGAGCTGGCCGCCTGCCTGGACCGCTGGAGCAGCCACGAGCCGCTGCCCGAGGCGCTGCGCGAGCGCGGCTTCGATCCGGAGACGCCGCTGATGCGGCGGGTGGTCGCGCTGACCGCCGAGCTGGTCGACTTCCCGCGCCACCTGTCCCAGCACCCGGGCGGTTTCGTGATCTCCGAACATCCGCTGTCCACGATGGTGCCGGTGGAAAACGCGGCCATGGCCGACCGCACCGTGATCCAGTGGGACAAGGACGACCTGGATGCCACCGGCCTGATGAAGGTCGACTGTCTGGCGCTGGGCATGCTCACCGCCGTGCGCAAATGCCTGGCGATGCTGGAGGCACATGGCGAACCGCCGATGAGCATGGCGAAGATTCCCGCTGGCGATGGCCCCACCTACGACATGATCTGCCGCGCCGACACCCTGGGCGTGTTCCAGATCGAGTCGCGCGCGCAGATGGCGATGCTGCCGCGCATGCAGCCACGCTGTTTCTACGATCTGGTGATCGAAGTGGCGATCGTGCGTCCGGGTCCGATCCAGGGCGACATGGTCCATCCCTATCTGAATCGACGGAAGAAGCTGAAAGAAGAAGGCATCGAAGAGATCGACTACCCGCCCGCGCTGGAGAAGGTGTTCAAGCGCACTCTCGGGGTGCCGCTGTTCCAGGAACAGGTGATGCAGCTGGCAGTCGCCGCCGCCGATTTCAGCCCCGGCGAGGCCGATGCGCTGCGCCGTTCGATGGCCGCCTGGAAGCGCCACGGCGGGCTGGAGCCGCACCGCGACAAACTGCTCGCCGGCATGGCCGCCAACGGCTACAGCCGCGAATACGGTGAGCGCCTGTTCGAGCAGATCAAGGGCTTCGGCAGTTATGGCTTTCCGGAAAGCCACGCGGCCAGCTTCGCGCTGATCACCTATGTCAGCTGCTGGCTCAAGTGCCACCACCCCTCCGCGTTTGCCGCCAGCCTGATCAACAGCCAGCCACTGGGCTTCTACACCCCGGACCAGATCCTGCAGGACGCGCGCCGCCATGGCGTGCCGGTGCTGCCGGTGGACGTGCGTTACAGCGCGTGGGACTGCACCCTGGTCCCGCCCACCTCGCCGGGTCGCCCGTTCGGCATCCGCCTGGGCCTGCGCCTGGTCGATGGTTTCAGCGAGGCGGTCGCCAAGGGACTGGTACAGGCGCGCCACCGCGCGCCCTTCGACAGCGTCGCCGACCTGAGCCAGCGCGCGCAGCTGGACCGTCGCCACCAGGGCCTGCTGGCCGATGCCGGCGCACTCAAGGGCTTGAGCGGCCATCGCCATCGCGCACGCTGGGAGGTTTCCGGCGTGGAGAAGCCACTGCCGCTGTTCGAGACCGCGCGCGCCACCACTGAAACCGCCGTGCCGCTGCCGCTGCCGAGTGCCTTCGAGGACATGCAGGCCGACTACAACAGCACCGGCACCACGCTGGGCCGGCACATGGTGTCGTTCATCCGCAGCCAACTGCGCCAGCGCCGTTGCCACCGTTCCGACGAACTGAGCGCACTGCCGCACGGGCGCAGTGTGCGGTTTGCCGGCCTGGTGCGCATGCGCCAGCGCCCACAGACCGCCAGCGGCGTCACCTTCCTCACCCTGGAAGACGAATGCGGCATGGTCAACGCGGTGGTCTGGCGCAAGATCGCCGACCGCCAGCATCGGGTGCTGGTCGAAGCGCAGTTGATGCAGATCGATGGCCGGCTCGAACGCGTGGACGGCGTGCAGCACCTGATCGTCCGCCAGATGCACAACATCGACAGCCTGATCGACGGCGTGCGCACCCACAGCCGTGATTTCCGCTGAGCCATCTCGTGACCCACTTCACACTCTGAATTCAATTCCAGAGTTTTCCGACTGGTGCCGTGAATGGCCTATCCGGTATGGTCGCACCCTTCCAAGGATCCGGAGACGGTATGTCGCGTGCGCTGACCCTCACCACGCTGGTTGTGTCCAGCCTTGCTCTGGCGGTTTCCGGATGGACCGCGCTGCGCCTGCACCAGAGCCAGTCCGATGAGCGTGTCATCACCGCGCGGGGCCTGGTCATCCGCGATGCCAACGGCCAGGCGCGGGTGATCCTCGGCGCGCCGGTCCCCGACCCGCTCACCAAGGGCGTTACCCAGGGGCCGCGCGCGTCACCGCTGTCGGGCCTGATCCTGCTCGGTGCCGACGGCTCCGAGCGCGGCGGGTACGGCACCGCCGATGTCGGCGACGAGGCGATCCTCACCCTGGACGATGCCACGGGCACCACCGAAGTGTTCAAGGTCACCGCCAACCCGGACCGCGGCGCCACCCTGGTGGTCAAGCACCAGAACAGCACCGGCGCGATGCTGACCTCCTGGCAGGGCAAGCCGGAGCTGATCTTCCTCAACAACGACGAACAGTCGCACTACGTCAGCCCGCACTCCGCTGCGGCGCCCTGATATCGGCGGGCGGTGATTTTCGGGTAGCGCTATGACAACCTGTCCGTTGTCACGGGACCGCCCTGCCGGCGCGCCGACGCGCCGCAGCCGTCCCCGCTTCCGGAGCCCCCATGCCCATCGCTGCCCCCACCTGGCCCCAGGCCACCACCGTCGACGAGATCCGCCACAACCTGGAGATGGTGCGCGAACGCATCGTCCGCGCCTGTGCACTGGCCGGGCGCGACCCGGCCGGCGTGCGCCTGCTGCCGGTCAGCAAGACCGTCGATGAAGCCCGCCTGCGCATGGCGTGGGAAGCAGGCTGCCATGAGCTCGGCGAGAACAAGGTGCAGGAAGCCCAGCGTAAAGCCGCGGCCATGGCCGACCTGCCCGGCCTGCGCTGGTCGGTGATCGGCCACCTGCAGACCAACAAGGCACGTGACGTGGCGCGCTTCGCCAGTGAGTTCCAGGCGCTGGACAGCCTGCGGGTGGCACAGGCGCTGGATCAGCGGCTGGCACTGGAGCAGCGCACGCTGGACGTCTTCGTGCAGGTCAACACCTCCGGTGAGGACAGCAAGTACGGCCTGGACCCGATCGAGGTCGCCGACTTCGTGCAGCAACTCCCGGCGTTCCCGAACCTGCGCGTGCGCGGGCTGATGACCCTGGCGCTGTTCTCGTCGGACCCGGAACAGGTACGCCCGTGCTTTACACGGCTGCGCGACCTGCGCGAGCGGCTGCGCCCCACGCTGCCACCGGGCATCCGCCTGGAAGAACTGTCGATGGGCATGTCGGGCGATTTCGAAATCGCCATCGAGGAAGGCGCGACGGTCGTAAGGGTCGGCCAGGCCATTTTTGGCGCACGCTCGACCCCGGACAGTGTCTACTGGCCGACCCCGGCATGAGCCGCCATCGCCGGGTCATCGATTCCCACGACCAACCCTCAGCCCCGTTCCACAGTTAGCCCGCGGTACGCATGTGCAATGCATGCTCGGCCGCTTCGGCGTGCAGCCAATCGCGAAAGGCCAGGAAGCCCTGATGCGTCGCCGATCGCGGCGGGTACACCAGCCAGTGCGACCAGCGCGTTTTCAGACGGTGCGGTGACAGCGCGATCAATTGCCCGGAATCGAGCAGCAGGCGCGCCCGCGTCACCCGCCCCAACGCAACGCCGATACCATCCAGCGCGGCGCGATGGTGCGCTTCGGAATCATTGAGCATCGCCACATAGCGCGCCGGTGGCATGTCATCGACCAGCGCAAACCACCGGTCCCACTCACCATCCGGGTCGCCCAGCAGCGGCCAGTGCGAGATGGGCTGACCATCCACACCGCCCATCTGCTGTACGAGTGCAGGACTGGCCATCGGCACCAGCCACTCGTCGAACATCGGCTCGGCGGTCAACCCCGGCCACTGGCCTGCACCTACGCGCAGCGCCGCGTCGATCTGCAACTGGCGTGCGAAATCAGTGAGGCGTTCGCTGGACTCCAGATTGATCTCGATCTGCGGATAGGCGGCGACGAACCTGCCCAGTCGCGGCACCAGCCAGTTGGAGGCCATCGAAGGCAGCGCACTCACCGTCAGGACCCGGTCATGGCGCGCCGCGAACGGCTGGAACGCCTGCCCGATCGCGTCCAGATGGGGTGCGACCTGATCCAGCAACCGCTGCCCTTCCGGCGTGACCCGCACACCGCGTGGCTGGCGCAGCAACAACGGATAGCCGAGGCGCTGCTCCAGTTGCCGCATCTGGTGGCTGAGGGCACTGACCGTGAGGTTCACCGTCTCGGCCGCGCGGGTCAGGTTGCCCAGCCGCGCCGCGGTGACGAAATTCTGCAGCGCCTGCAGCGGTGGTCGGGACATCTGACTTGATCTCAGCTCAAGGGTGGCTTGCAGGAATATCGCTTTTTACGCCCGCATCCTGAACTTATCGTCAACTCCATTCAAGTGGAGATAGGCGCATGAACCTGTTCGGCGGACTGCTTTTTCTGCAGGGGCACATCACCAATGTTGCACTGGCCCGGCAACTGGCCGGCGTGGATGCCGTGGACGGCGAGACGGAGGATGGGCCGGGGGACGCCGCCGCAGGCGGAGCGCAGTGTGGGGAGGTCGCGCCGGGCGTCGTGACGAAGACATGCCCGAGCAACCGTTGATATCACCAAGGCGGCCGACGCGTCCTGGCGCCCTGTCCGCCACCGGATGTGCCATGCTCGCCCCGTTGCAACCAACTGGAGAGCGTCGCCATGGCCAAAGGCCTGAACAAACAGAAAGAGCAGAAGAAGAAACCTGCCAAGACCGCCAAGGAAAAGAAGGCGGAGAAGAACGAAAAGAAGACTACCCGCGGTTTCGCCCCGGTCTGACCGGCGGGTCTACCCGCTCATTGCGCGGGCAACATGGGAGTGCGGCCACACCACGGTGTCCCGCAGCTCCTCCCGCTACATCCCGCCGCAACTGGCACGCCAACGCTCATGCGTCGGCCAACCTCAGTCTCTGCGCATCCGTCGCCGGCGGCATCCCGAACAGCCGCGAACGCGCCTCCCGCTTCCGCAACTGCGCCCTGAACTCCAGCGGGCTCATCGCCGTGACCGACTTGAAGTGCGCATGGAAACTCGAGCGACGCATGCCCGCAATGCGCGCGCAAACCGACAGATTCAGTGAAAAAGACCGGCGGATCGCCGTGAGACAATGCGGTGCATGACCTCACCCGACCCTCAACGCCCTCTTCTTTCCAGGGATGCGTGGAAACGCCGTGCGGCCTTGTGGGGCGGTGCGGTGGCCGTGGCCCTGGTCGCGATCGTGTTCGCCAAGGCCAGCGACGCCGCCTTCAGGGTGTTCCAGTCGATCATCGCCCACTCGATCTGGTGGGCATTGCTGGTGACCCCGGCGGTCTTCGCGCTGCTGGCATGGCTGACCAGTGGCGCACTCAAACCCACGCGGGGCAGCGGAATTCCGCAGGTGATCGCGGCGCTCGATGTGCCGACACCGGCGTTTCGGCGGGACAACCTCTCGCTGGGGGTATCGGCAGGCAAACTCGCCCTGACCACCCTGTCCCTGCTCGGGGGCGCCTCGGTGGGCCGCGAGGGCCCTACCGTGCATGTCGGCGCCAGCGTGATGTACATGTTCGGGCGATGGTTCGGATTCCGCGATCCCAAAGAGCTGTCGCACTTTCTGCTGGCCGGGGGCGCCGCCGGTATCGCGGCGGCGTTCAACACGCCGCTGGCGGGCATTGTGTTTGCCATCGAGGAGCTCAGCGGCCGTTTCGAGCACCGCTTCTCCGGCACGCTGCTGACCGCGGTCATCGTGGGTGGCGTGGTATCCCTGGGCCTGCTCGGCAACTACACCTACTTCGGCAAAGTCACCGCGACCCTGCCGCTCGGCCAGGCCTGGCTGGCGATCGTCCTGTGCGGCGTCGTGGCAGGCCTGCTCGGCGGCGTGTTCGCCAACGCCGTACTGCTGACCATGGCAGGCCGGCCACGCTGGCTGGGTCAGCTGCGGCAGCGGCATCCCGTCCTGTTGGCCGCCCTGTGCGGGCTCGCCCTGGTCCTGCTGGCGGCGGCCTTTGGTGCGGGCGCCTTCGGCACCGGCTACGAGCAGGCCAGGGGGCTGGTCCAGGGCGCGCCCTCGGTCGGCCACGAGTTCGGCCTCATGAAACTCTTCGCCAATCTGGTCTCCTATGTCGCCGGCATTCCCGGCGGGCTGTTCTCGCCCGCCCTGGCCGTCGGCGCCGGCCTGGGCCACAACCTCGCCGCCATCATGCCCTCGGTCGATGAGCGCATCTTCGTCCTGCTGGGGATGTGTGCTTACCTCACCGGGGTGACCCAGGCACCGCTGACCTCCGCCGTCATCTCGTTGGAACTGACGGACAGCAGCGACATGCTGCTGCCCATTCTGGCGACGGTGCTGATCGCGCGCGGCGTCTCCGGCCTGGTGTGCCGCGTGCCGATCTACAAGGCCATGGCCGAACAGCTGGTCAAGCCGCTGCAGGGCGCCCATCCGCCGCCGGCGTAGCGGGCTGATCAATCGCAGGCGCGTGCTGCCCGTCGGCCGCGTGTGCGGGCCGGATCACGCGTTGACGTCCACCACGGTGCGCCCCTGTACGCGGCCCTGCAGTACCTGCCCCGCAAGTGCGGGCACCTCGGCGAGTCCGATCACCTGCGTGGTGCGGGCCAGCTTGCCCAGGTCGAGATCGGTGGCCAGGCGCGTCCACGCCTGCTCGCGCGCTGCGTAGGGCGCGTTGACCGAATCGATGCCGGCCAGCGTCACGTTGCGCAGGATGAAAGGCAGCACGGAGCCCGGCAGATCGGCCCCCTGGGCCAGACCGAAGGCCGCCACCACACCGCGATAGCGGGTCTGTGCGAGCACGTTGGCCAAGGTGCGGCTGCCCACCGCATCGATCGCACCCGCCCAGCGTTCCTTGGCGATCGGCGCACCCGGTTCGGACAGCGTGGCGCGGTCGATGATCTCGGCCGCGCCCAGCGCCTTGAGATAGTCGGACTCCTCCAGCCGGCCGGTCGAGGCGACCACCCGGTAGCCGAGCGCGGACAACAGCGCGATCGCGATGGAGCCGGCACCACCGTTGGCGCCGGTGACCAGGATGTCACCTTGGTCCGGTGATACGCCGCCATGTTCCAACGCCAGCACCGACAGCATCGCGGTATAGCCGGCGGTGCCGATCGCCATCGCGTCGCGGCTGGAGAAGGCCTCGGGAATCTTCACCAGCCACTCGCCCGGCACGCGCGCCTTCTGTGCATAGCCGCCGTGATGGGTCTGGCTCAAGCCCCAGCCGTTGACCAGCACACGGTCGCCAGCGGCGTACCCCGGATGGCCGGAGGTCTCGACCACGCCGGCCAGATCGATGCCGGGGATCAGCGGGAAGGTACGGATCACGGGCGAACGGCCGCTCAGCGCCAGCGCGTCCTTGTAGTTCACCGTGGAATACTCCACGGCAACGGTCACGTCGCCGGGCATCAGATCCTGTTCGGTCAGGTCGACGACGCCAGCCGTGATGCTGTCATCGCTTCGCGTGGCGAGAAGGGCTTTGAAGGACATGGGATCTCCGGTTCCGGTGCATGAGGGGCGTTGCAGAGGAAACCAGTGTGCGCACGGCGCTGTACCGTCCCGTTAAATGGCTGCCGTTCTAGCGTCCACTCATGGGGTAGGACCCGGCACAGACGTCACCCTCCTCGACCCCGTCAACCCAGGCCTTGAGCTGCTTGATCCGATCCAGGGTCAGCTGCTCGTACTCGCCGCTCTGGCACATCGGCAGAACGCTTCCGTAATCTTCTGGAGACGGATACCGCGCGGCGATCTGGGCATCGCGGAACACCAGCCAGGCACGCTGCGCTGCCTTGAATCGCTCCAGGAACACCGTGTCCTGGGCATTGAGCGCCAGCACTTTGGCATAGATCCGATTGAGCTCGGCATCGGCGCTCTGCGCGCTGTTGCTGGCACATTGGTTGAGCCCGGCCTGCGACTGGTTCGGGCTGTCGCAGGACATGCCATCGGACGTATGCGGCGCCGCCGCTGCCTTGGGCGGGCCTTTCGGCGCCTCTGCATGCGACGACGCCACCGGAAGCAACCCACAAACCAGGAGGAGTGCGGAAAGAACACGCATCGCAGCGCGCGTGTTCATTGGTATACCGCCGGAGCAGATGCGTGGATGACGTTGGTAGACATGACGGCTCCGATCACAGGCAGGTGGCGAGGTCCGCCACGGCCGGATTAACCGCGCGCCGCCGTGAATTCCATGTGACCGGGGCTCACTCGGCCAGCACGCTCGCAATCGCCACCGCCAGCAGCCCCCGCACCGTCTCCGCCGCGAGGTCCGGATCGCGTACCGCACGCATCGCCAGGCCCTCGACCAGCAACCGCATCAACAACGTGCGGCGTTCCAGATCGGCGTCTTCGGGGGTGCGGCCGCGCGCGATGTCGTGCTGCCGCAACCACGCGGTGATCGCCGCACTGGTCAGCCTGTCGTGCCGGCGCAGCACCTCGGCCACCACGGGATCGCGATGCGCTTCGGCGGTGATCTCCGCATACAGCGCGACATTGGCGATGGCATTGCCGCGGGTCTCCAGTGTCTCGCCGCGCGCCCACAGCTGGTAGCAGCGCAGCAGCCCGTCGACCAGATCGGCGGCGGCCGGCATGTGTCCGATCGCCTCCTCGTCGTGGGCGAGCTGCCGTTCGATCAAGGCCAGGATCAGTGCGCGCTTGTTCTGGAAATAGCGGTACATCAAGCCTTGGCTGATCTCCGCCTCCGCGGCGATGTCGCTGATCGAGCCGGCGTGGAAACCACGGGCGATGAAGCAGCGCTGCGCGGCATCGAGGATGCGTTGTCGCTGCGCTTCCGCACGGGCGGCGGCGGTGTCATCGGCGGCGGCGGAAAGGGAATTAAGCGTCATTGCTCGTCATGGCAGGCGTCCAGTTGAGGAAGGATGGTACGACAGCCGGCGGCTGAATGAACGGTCATTCATCTGTCATTTTGCGCGCCCAGACTGCGCCGGCCCCCTCCTTCCATGAACATTCCGATGCGCCACGCCCAGCTGCACCGCCACCTGTTAGCCCTCGCCATCGCCACCGCCCTGCCCGGCCTCGCCCTGGCCAACGACGCGGATACCGCCACGACCATCGATAGCGCCGCCCGCGACGTCGTCGCGCTGGATCAGGTGGTCGTCACCGCCCAGAAGCGTGCCACCAATCTGCAGGACACCCCGATCTCGGTCTCCGTGGTGGATGCCGAAGCACTGAAAGACCGCAGCGCGATCTCGATCGGCAGCCTGTCCGATGGCTCGATCCCCTCGCTGCGGGTCACCCCGTTCGCGACCCGCAGCTCGGCACTTAACATCGGCATCCGCGGCATCGGCGCCTCCGGTGATGCCAACCAGCCGGCACGCGATGCGGGCGTTGGCGTGTATGTCGATGGTGTGTTCATGGGCCGCGCGCAGGGCCTGGGCAGCATGCTGTACGACGTGGAGCGCATCGAGGTGTTGAAGGGGCCGCAGGGCACGCTGTTCGGCCGCAACACCGAAGGCGGCGCACTCAGCATCGTCACCCGACAGCCCACCGGCGAGTTCGGTGGCCGCGTGAGCGCAGGCGTCTCCAACTACGGCGGCTACACCACCGGCCTGCACCTGGACCTGCCGAAAGTGGGTGATGTCAGCTTCAAGATCGACGCCGTGCAGGCCACGCGCGGCGGGACCACCGACAACCCGATGCGCGGCGAGCGCGACTTCAACAGTTACGACAAGCGCGGCGCCCGGATCACCGCGCTGTGGCAGCCCAGCGACGACTTCTCCGCGCTGTATGCCTTCGACCGCTCCTACGATGCCACCACGCCGTACCACACCCAGCTGCTGGTCCCGGGCCCCTACGTGAGCCCGCTGCAGAAAGCCGGCGCCAGCGAAGATCGACGTGATTCCGCCATTCTCGGTGGCCCGCAGGAAGACAACATCGGCCGCACCAGCGGCCACCTGCTCAACCTCGGCTGGACGCTCAGCGACAGCCTGGAACTGAAGTCGATCAGCTCCTACCGCGAACTGACCCAGGGTCAGTTCGACATGGGCCTGGTCGACGCGATCTCCGCCTATGGCGGCCCGAACACGCCGTTCGGTCGCTACAGCCTGGCCCAGGTCTACCAGCACCAGTACAGCCAGGAGTTCCAGCTGATCGGCACCACCTCGCAGGTCCAGTTCCTGGCGGGCGCCTTCTACTATCACGAAACCGCCGGCGACAACGCGCAGACCCCCAACATGCTGCTGTGGGGGCCGGGCGGCAACAGCTACACGCTCAATCCCGCCACCAACCCGTTGAACCTGGGCAACGTGCGCGTCGATCGTGCCAGCAAGGCGTGGACCGACAGCCTCGGCATCTTCGGCCAGGCCACCTGGACGCCGGCCTCCCTCGAGCGTCTGCACCTGACCGCCGGTGGCCGCTATACGCGCGATGACAAGAAGGGCAGCCTGTACATCGTCAACGGCGCGGCCACCGATCTTGCCTTCGACGATGCGTGGGGACGCTTCGACCCGATGGTGAACATCGCCTACGACCTCGGCGAAAACGCGATGGTGTATGCCAAGTACAGCACCGGCTTCAAGGCCGGCGGCGCCAACTCGCGCTCCACGACCTACACCGCCTTCGCCCCGGAAGAGGTCACCGCGCTCGAGCTCGGCTTCAAGTCGCAGTTCTGGGACAACCGCGCGCGCCTGAACCTCGCGCTGTTCGATTCGAAGATCGGGCACAAGCAGATGGATTTCTCGCTGCCCTTCGATCCCAACAGCGGCGAGACCCGCACCACGATGGTAACCACCAACGCGCTCAGCAACGGCACCTCGCGCGGTGCGGAGCTGGAATTCAACGTGATACCGGTGGACAACCTCACCGTCGGCCTGAACTACGCCTACACGCGGATCGATGCGCAGAGCGCGGTCGACCCGTTCGGCGCGGGCGTGCAGGTCACCGTGCCGCCGCTGCTGGCGCCGAAGAACGCTGGCAGCGTGTCGTTGGACTACCTGCTGCCGTTCGCCAATTTCTCCGCGCTCAAGTTCCACCTCGACGGCAACTGGTCCGACGGCTACTACACCAGCGAGTACGACCAGATGCTCACCGACAGCTCCTTCATCGTGAACGCCCGCGTGGCGCTGATCGACGTCCCCCTCAACAGCACGGGCTCGACCTTGGCCGTCTCGCTGTGGGCGCGCAACCTGCTCGACGAAGAACACCTGTTCTACAAGCTCAACAACGCGTCCCTCGGCCAGAGCGGGATCTTCAATGATCCGCGCACCTATGGCCTGGACGTCACCGTCACCTTCTGATCGCCCTGGAGATTCCGATGAAGAACCGAAGCACCCCACTCGCCCTTGCCATGGCCCTGAGCCTGCCGATGCTCACCGGCGCCGGTATCGCACTGGCCCGCGCGCCCGTCGCCGAGACTGCGACCGCCGCCGCGCGCACCACCAACGTGCAGCCGGTCGCCGCCGACGCACAGCGCGTCATTCCGCTGCAGGGCGCATGGAACACCCGCACGTTTGCCGGCCTGCAGGGCACCCATGGGCCGATCCCGGCCAGCGCGTTCGTGCGCACCTCGGACCTCGGTCGCCTGACCGCCGCCGACCGCGACGCACTGGCCGCCGCCGGCGTCACGCTGGATATCGACCTGCGCACCGCCGATGAGCAGGCGCAGTCGCCGGACCTGCTGGCCGACGATGCCCGCTTCGCCTACCAGCGCACCTCGCTGATGGGGACCGAGAAGATGGACCTGCAGAAAATGATGACGACGTTCCCGGACTCGCTCGGCGCGGCCTACGTGCAATGGCTGGATCACAGCCAGCCGCAGTTCAAGCAGGTCTTCCAGCGCATCGCCGCCGAGCGCGACGGCACGGTGCTGTTCCATTGCACCGCCGGCAAGGACCGTACCGGCATCATCGCCGGGCTGCTGCTCGACCTGGCCGGCGTTCCGCGCGCGGACATCGTGCACAACTATGCGATCTCCGCGCATTACCTGGAAGGCCAGCCCAAGGACAGCGCGATGAACGCGCAGATCGTGGAACTGATCAGACAGAACCCGGAGATCGGCAGGAAGATGGCCGGCATGTCGGGCACCGCGCCGGAGAACATGGAGATGTTCCTGGTGGCCCTGCATCAGCATTACGGCGGTGCCGAGGGCTACCTGAAGTCCATCGGCGTCAGCGAGGCGGAAATCGATCAGCTGAAGGTGCGGTTGGGTCAGGCGGGCTGATCTGCCCAGCAGGGTGCGTGTGGGCCACGGACGGTCCACACGTGATGCACCGCACGTTGCGTGGCGACGCTCGCCACTGGCATGACGCGCAACGTCCAGATCACACTGCCTACGGCTGCTCGGTCATCACGCGTTGAATCCAACCCGCGTAGTGGCTCATCCGCACATTGCAGGTCACCTGGCCATAGCGCCCGGGTCGAGCCGTCAGCACATTACCCTGCACGACCTTCCAGGCTCCCTGCCCGGCCAGCAGCCACTGGCCATCGCGCTCGATGAGCACCGGGCCACCGCTGTCGCCGTTGCCCAGCACGCCCTCGAGGGGCAACGCTTCCGGCGGTTCGTCGAACACGTAGCAGAGCCAGCGGTCGTAGGCACTGGTGATCCGGTTGAACGCACGCCGGAGCTCGGTGCGATTGGGGCCGTTGGGAGAATGCCCCGTGGCGCCGGTACCCGTTGCGCCCTTCCCCAGGATTTTCGCGATCTGACCGGCCTCGTCGCTGTCGCTGTACAGGGCCACCGGCGTTACGTCCATGACCGGCGCCTTCAACCGGATCAGCGCAACATCATCGCCCGAGGCGAGAAACACCACGATCAACATCGCCTCGCCACTGGCCATGGCCTGATCGATCAACGTCTGCGGCAGGGTCCTGTAGCCCGGATGGGTGATGACGCGCTCAACCTCCCGCGCGGTTCCGTTGATCACCACCTGCTTGAGCCCGGCATGCATCGGCAGCGTGTGCGCGGCGGTCAGGACCCACTGTGGTGCGATCAGCGCGCCGTGACCCTCGCCGGGCATGTCCACGAGAGCGGGAAACTCGCTGGCAGGAACGCGGTACGCAGCATCCTCCACATCGTGGCGGATGACGATGGCACTGGCGGGTAACGACACCGCCAGCAGCAGCGGAAGCAGCAGGAGTCCTTTCACGTGTGATGCCTTGAGGTTCTGACAGGGGCGTCCAAGCGACGGGCGGAGGGGCTGAAAGGTCCGCGGTGCGTCGTTACGGCTCCCGCTCGCGGGCTTCCAGCGCGCTGGCGAACTGTGCCATCAAACGGACCAGCTCCGATACATCCTGCGCGGACCACGACGCGAAGATCTCCCTGCCGATCCGCTCGCGTGCCGCGTCCAGCCGATCGGTCATGTCCTTGCCCTTCGGCGCGATGGTCGCCTCACGGATGCGGCGGTCTTCTGGGTTTCCACGACGTGTCACCAGCTCCATCGCCGCCAGTTTGGCGACCTGCCGGCTGATGGTGGTGTAGTCGCGGCCCAGCCGGTCGGCCAGGTCCACCACGCCGATGGGGCCGACCCGCTCGATCACCACCAGCAGGCGGAACAGGGCCTGGTCCAGCGTCACCGCAGCCTCCTGGATCAGCCGCTCATCGTTGCGCGGCCGATTCATCACGCTGGCGAGGCTGACCATGGACAGGTGCAGCGACTTCAGCGCGGCCGAATTATGTGTATCTTGCACCTTCTTTTTCGCAGGCATAGCATCCCCTCCAAGCAAGTGCATATTACACACACCTGGAGCGGCGACATGGGGACGACCCCTGAAGTAGTGATCTGCGGTGCCGGCGCTGCCGGCCTCACCCTGGCCATCGAACTGGCCCGCCGCGGCGTTGCATTCCGCCTGGTGGAACAGCGGGAACAGCCCTTCCATGGCTCACGCGGCAAGGGCATCCAGCCGCGCAGCCAGGAAGTCTTCGAGGACATGGGCATCCTCGATCGGCTGTTCGCGGTCGGTGGGCCCTACCCTGTGTCCCGGATCCATCGCGCCGATGGCAGCAGCATCGACACGGCGGTCATCGAGGGCGCACCGGCCACGCCGGCCGAACCCTACCGCCAGCCGCTGATGGTTCCGCAGTTCCTGACCGAGGCCGTGATGCGCGATCGTCTGGCCGAGCTGGGCCACCGCGTCGAGTTCGGGCATGGACTGATCGGCTTCGAGCAGGACGCCAACGGCGTGACCGTTCGTCTTGCCACTCCCACCGGCGAGCAGACGCTTCAGGCGCGCTATCTGGTCGGCGCCGATGGCGGCCGCAGCTTCGTGCGGCAGGCACTGGACATCGGCTTCCCGGGCAAAACACTGGGCGTGCGCGCGGTGGTGGCCGACATCGTCCTGAAGGGACTGCCGCGCGATGCCTGGCACAGCTTCAACGAGGACGACATGGCGCGGCGCATCTCGCTGTGCCCGCTCATGGGAACGGCGCTGTTCCAGCTGCAGGCCCCCGTGCCGCTCGACGGTGACGTGGATCTTTCCGTCGACGGGCTGGCGGACATGGTGCGCATGCGTACTGGCCGCGACGATCTCGCGGTGCTCGATGTCTGTTGGGCGTCGGCGTACCGGATGAACGCGCGCTTGGCCGACCGGTACCGGGACGGCCGCGTGTTCCTCATCGGCGACGCCGCCCACACGCATCCGCCGACGGGCGGCCAGGGCCTGAACACCAGCGCGCAGGATGCCTACAACCTCGGCTGGAAACTGGCCGCAGTGTTGAAGGGTGCACCGCAGGCCCTGCTGGATACCTACGAGGAAGAGCGCCGCCCCATTGCAGCCTCGATGCTCGGGCTTGCCACGACGCTGCTCGCCCAGGCCCAGCGCGGCGACAACCGCCGCGGACGCGACGTGCAGCAGCTCGATCTCGCCTATCCAGAATCGTCACTCACGCTGCCTGCCGACGCCGGTAGCGGGCGCATCGCGCCGGGCAGTCGGGCGCCGGATGCGCCGATGGAGGGCGCGGGTGGACAGCGCGTACGCCTGTTCGACGTGCTGCGCGGAACGCATTGGACATTGCTCGGCTACGCCTGCGATCGGTCCAACGCCCCCTCGCGTGCGGGGTTGCGCGTCCACGTCATCGGCCCGTCTGGCGACCTGCACGATGTCGAGGGGCACTTCGTCGAGGCCTATGGCGTGCAACCGGGCGAGTGGCTGCTGATCCGGCCGGACGGGTACGTCGCCGCCGTGGTCGACACGTCGCGCATCGACATACTGGAGGGGCATTTCGGGGCGTATTGATGCCTGCCACCCATGCCCCCGAGCGGCTTGATCCGATTCTGCGTAGGCGCGTCAGTTATTGTCATCCGGGTTGTCGACCTTGCAGCCTTCACCGTGGCAGCCCTGATAATTGCCATGGGTGTCGAAGTTCGGATTTCCGTCCTTGTCGAACTGAGGCCGCGTGTCGATCGCGTCTGGGTTGTCGACGAGGCAACCATTGCCATGGCAACCGTCGTAGGTGCTGCTGTGATGCTTGTGGCTTTTATGGGAATCGTCGTCGGCCGCTCCGGCCAACAGCGCAGCGAGCACCACGCCGGCTGCTACCGCGCCTACGTCATGGCCACGGTCATCATAGCGACGCGTATTGGCGTCATATCCATCACCCCTGCCGTGGTGATAGCCGCCGACATCCGCAAACACGCCGGCGCAGCCGTCCGACACCCAGAGGTAACCGCTCCGCCTGTTGAAGCCCCACGATCTGTTGACGATGCAGGCGCTGGAAGAAGATTGTCGTACAAGCTGCGGGGATCTCAGCGGTCCCGCACTGCATTCGTTGTACTCAAAATGACGCGACGCGCATTCAACCGTTTCACCAGCGGCAGCCTGATACAGGGGAACCAGGCAGAGCAGGAAAGCAAGGGAAGTCACACGGCGCATAGCATGTCCTTGCAGGTTGGGGGTAAGGTCGATCGGGTGCGCCACGCTCACCCGCCGTAACCGCGGATTCGCATGCACTTCTTGATGAGATCCGATTTTTCCATTCCGCGGACGACGCCCTCGCCTACCGCATCGTCAGTACTCTTGGGGGCTTTTCCATCCCCGATCGTGGCCTTGGAAGCGTCGTAATCGCACTCTGCAAGGTCGCGCTGTTTCTGCTCTTCGCTTGCGCCCGGTCTGCTCCACGCCTTGATTTGGGACGTACCACACCCAACCAGCATCAGAGCACCAGAAAGCAGGGCGACAGCGCCAATCGACTTGGTCTGCATGAGGGGTACCACCCATACGAAGTGGCGCCGATCGGCCACGGGCCAATTAACGACGCGACGGAGTGAAAAGTCCGTGAACGGATCATGAATAATCATGTCGCCACCGCGTGCGGGAAGACGTTCGGCCACTTTCGCGACGTACTCACGGCCCGCGTGCTCCGCTTGGCCGGCATGCCGCACCCTCACAGCACCCCCCACCCCGCTGTCTCACTGGAGATTTCAGCGATGGCATCTGTTCCTTTACCCGCACGTACCCTGATCTGCTGTGGGCTGTGTCTCACTGCCAGTGTGGCCTTCGGCCAGGACGCCTCTCTCGGCGTCCAGCAGCAGACCATCTCCACTCAACAAACCGGCGCTTCCTCGACCACGTCGACCCGTCAGTCCGATGCCGGCCAGATTGACGATGCAGGCGCGGACCAGAACGGGAGTGCGGCGTTCGGCAACCTCGGTACGGTCACCGAGCAGACCAGCAGCAGCTCAGCGACACGAAGCCGGAGCACGCGCGCCTATGTGGGCGTCGACCTCAATGACGAGGGAGAGTGGGCCGATGACCATGGCCGTAGCTACGAACACCATCGGGGCGACAGTTCGGGCCCGGCGACCGACATGATCGGAAACTGGACGCTCGGCCAGGAGAGCGGTGAGACGTGTACCGTCCAATTGAAGGACAACCCCTGGCTGGGCGGATACGGCGCCTACGTGCCTGCAGGTTGCCCGGATGGATTTTTCCAGGCGTCGCGGTGGTTGATGTCAGGCAACCAGTTGCTGCTCACCGACAGCAACAACCAGGTCATCGGCCGCTTCCGTCCATCTGGCGGCGGTCGCTGGTCGGGGCGCCGGGAATCCGATGGCGCACGTCTGTTCCTGAATCCCGCCGCGCGCTAGCAGAGTCAGCGGCGCTGCGGCCGCCAAGCGGCCCCATCCGCCCATCAGCGTTGGCGTGCCGGGCCGCGTGCCGGTTACAGTGAGCACCGTATGCAGCAACCGCGACATCATGGATGCCACCGCCCGCATGGAATGCAGAATGATCCCCCTCCATCGCGCGTTGGTTGGGTTGGTGAGTGTGGTCCTGTCAGCGGCAGCCCATGCCGCGCCCGTTCCGTTCACGGCCTATGCCGACTTCTACCGATCGCTTGGCGGCAACCTGTTCCCGGACTCGGGGACACCGTTGGCGCTGCCCTGCGCCGAATCGCCGCGACACTGCATCTGGGTGACCTCGATGCGCCAGGCACTGCGGCGCTACGATCAGCCGCTGTGGACCACGCCGGGCGATTTGGCCATGTCGCCACCGAAGGGAACGCCCGACGTTGCCTTCGATGGCGACGCCGTGATGGTGGGTGCGCGGCGCTGGTCGCTGGGCAGCGCCGTCAGCCTCGGACCAGAGCGACGGGCCAGCGGCGCGCACATCCATCCTGAGCGCGTCGCAGACGTGACAGCCTGGCAGCGCGGCAGCTCGGTGTGTCTGGATGTCCGGCACGCCGGCAGTGGCGCGAGCGTCCGCTACACGACGGTGCTCCTGCTGCACAGTGATCGCTTGTACATCCTGCCGCCGCTGTTTGGCACCTGCGTGGCCGTCCGGGAAGCGCCCCGTGGTGGGTTCAGCTATCCCAGCAATGCCTACCTGGGAGATGAGCAGGAAAACCATCCGACCGGCCTGAAGGTGGACTATCTGCTGTCCGACGGCAGCACGCGCATCGCGCGCTATCTGTTGCACTTTCCGGATCCGGGCGACCCCTACAGTTTTGAGGCATCGCTCGACCCATGACAGCAACGGGGGGTGCGTGACGGCCTTGGCCGATTACGCCGGCCTACTTGCCGGTGGCACCCGCGTCTGCTCCATCCTTCGCCTGCGCGGTCGCGCGACTCTTCGCGAACTCGGGGAAGGTCTCCGCTATCGAGGCTTTGTCGGGCAGCACGTAGAACACCCCGCCGCGCTCGAACGTGGATTGGATGATCTGCTCGTAGAACGCCGGCGAGACATTGATGCAGCCATGGGTGACACGATTGTCGTCCGGCGACGCCGATGCCAGCCGCTCGGCGCGTCGCTCTTTCGGGACGCCCGTCGCCGTCGGGTGGATGGAGACGGCGGAATCGTAGTCCACCCACAGGACGCGGCCCGCGTCGATGGACGGCCCGAAGCCGCCCACAAAGCGCCCGGCGGGCGTCGTGCGATCCCGGCCTGGAATTTCGCGCAGGGCGAGACCGGCGATCCCCGGCGCGATATGGTCGCCGGTCGCCGAGCCGAACAGCCCCGGCGCGGCGCCGCGAAGCCGACCTTCGCCGTCGAAGACCAGGATCTGCGCAGCGGCCTTGTCCATGATCGCGAACGGATAGCCTTGGCTGTCCTTGCTCGCGACGATCCATCCCGCGAGTTCAATCACGGTCTCGGACACGTTCTGCCCTTGCGGAAGCTCATCGACGGCGGCGGCTGGCTGAGCGGGCGCATCCTCGGCGCTGGCCACGCCGATGCTCGTGAACGCCAGCGCCACGGCCAATGCGCCACGCAGGGCCCGGGTTACAGGGTATGAGTGCGTACGGATGGGACAATTCCTTGCATTGAAGACTGCACAACCACAGGAAACCAGTGGCCCGCAAAGGCCACTGGTTTCCGATTCACACGTTACTTGCGTGATACATGGTGCGGGAACGATCAGCCGCGCGGCTTGCGACGCGGTGCTTGTTCGAGCTGCTGGACGCGGCCCTCGATCTGATCGAGACGCTGGTTGGCCTGCTGCGCCGACTGATTGGCGGACTCTGCGCTCTGCGCCGCGCCCTGCACCTTCACGTCGAGCTGGTCGAGGCGGGAGTTGATCGTTGCAAACTCGTCTTTGTAGGTCGCACAGGCACTCAGGCCCACGGTAGCGACAAGCGCCACAGCAAGCGTACGCGCGGTCGTCAGGTGTTGTTTGGTCAGAATCATTGCACTGCCTCCTTCTTATGGGGTGTTCGGACTATAGCGGCCTTTACGCCAAAGCCATGACCGGCATTCAGTTGAAGCTGGGCGACGTAGAGGGAGCGTGAAGGACATCCTCCTCGTCGGCCCAGCCCGAAAACCTCACACTTTGGAGACCAGATACTCCGTTGGTGACACCCCGAGAGAGCGGCGAAACATGGCCGAGAACGCGCTTGGGCTCTGATACCCATGCTCCAGCGAGACCTCGAGGATGGAGACGCCCGAGGCGAGACGCGGCAGGCTGAGCAGCAGGCACATTCGCCGCCGCCAGTCGCCAAAACTCATGCCGACTTCTCGATGGAACAGCCTCGCCACCGTTCGCACGCTTGTGTTCATCTCGCGCGCCAGGCCTTCCAGCGTTACCGGTTCAGCGGGCTCGGCGATCATTCGTTCGCAAAGGCGCAGCAGCTTGAGATTGCGCGGCAGCGGGACATGCAGTTGAAGCCGGGGAGCCACTTCGATCTCGTCAAGGATCAGGTCCATGACGCGCTGGTCGCGCCCCCCATTGCCGTAATCCAGGCGGATCGCGGTAGCAGCAATGATGGCCTCACGCAGCAGCGCGGATACCTCGATGACCTCGCAGTGGGAGGGAAGGCCCGGCCGCACCTGCGGTGCAAGGTAGAGGGTCCGCATGGCGACATTGCCGGCGATGTGGATTCCGTGGACGACATTTTCAGGCATCCACACCGCCCTACCGGCCGGCACCACCCAGCTTCCAGCAGCGCTGACGACCGTCAACACGCCGCTTAGTGCATGGATCAACTGCGCCCGCGCGTGGCTGTGCGGACGGATATGTTCACCATGGGGATGCCGAGTGGCCAGGGCTGCGACGGGGCGGTCGGTGGCGTGGCAATCGCTGACAGTGCGTTTTTTGTCCATATCTCGACGATGGTAGTCCGCCAGGCGGGAGAAGGACAGACGTGAGGCTGGTGTCATGGATGCCTTGGCTCCACGACACCCACAAGCCCCTCGTCCATGATCGTTCCCCGTCCCTTCTTGTTGTGTTTGCTGGCTACCACCGCCCTCTCCGGATGCGCCGTGGGTCCAACGCGCTCCCCCCGTTCCACCCTCGACGCAGCGCCATCGTTGAACCCATCAGACAGCACCAGCGTGGGCCTGCCCACCGTGCCTCGATGGTGGAGCCTTTATCAGGACCCCACGCTGGATGCGCTGGTCAGCGAGGCGCTGCAGAACAACCGCGACCTGCGGGTGGCCTCGGCGAATCTAGCCGAAGCCCACGCGGTGCTCCTGGAACGCCAGGACAGTCGCCTGCCAGTCACCACCGTGTCCAGCGACATCGGGTATGGCAGCACGGTCAGTGACCAGATCGCAGCCGCGTTGGATCAAACCGGGGTACGCACCGGACCGCGCTACACCGCGGGGCTTTCGTCAGGCTGGCGGCTCGACCTGTTTGGCCAGATCGCCCGGAGCATCCAGGCCGCCCACGCCGACGAGGCGGCAACCCTGGCCGCTGAAGACAGTGTTCGCGTTGTCGTAGCCGCCGAAACGACGCGTGCCTACCTGGACAGCTGTGGCTTCGCCGCGCGCGCAGAAGTGGCGCAAAGGTCGCTCGCCGTAGTCACGCGCAGCCTGGAACTGAAGACCGCGCTGCGTGATGCGGGTGGCACGACGTCACTGGATGTCGCGCGCTCGGCGGCGCTGATGGAACAGGCACGTGCAGCAATTCCGGCCATCGAGGCCGCGCGGCAGAATGCGCTGTACGAACTGGCCGTGCTGACCGGACGTCCCCCGGATCATCTGTCCACCCCTGCGACGGGCTGTGTCAGCGTGCCTCGATTGACGGCACCGATCCCGATCGGAGACGTGACAGCACTGCTGCAGCGCCGGCCGGATATCCGCGAGGCGGAGCGGCGGCTTGAGGCCAGTACCGCGCGCATCGGCGTAGCCATGGCCAGTCTGTATCCGACAGTGTCCATCCTGGGTTCCGTTGCCAGTTCCGCGCCGACCGTGGACGGCATGCGCGACCACGGCTCGATCGTCTGGGGTGTGGGGCCGGCACTGTCCTGGCACTTTCCCAACCGCAACGCCGCGCGTGCGCAGATAGCCAAGGCCGAGGCCCAGGAAGTGGCCGCACTTGCACGCTTCGACGCCGTGATCCTGACGGCACTCAAAGACGTCAAGCAGGCGCTCGCCACCTATGCGGCGGCAGTGCGCCGGCAGAGCGCCCTGGCTACGGCTGCCCAGCAGAGCCGCGAGGCCGTCCGCCTGGCCGGGGTGGGCCGCAGCGCCGGCGCGATAAGTGAACTGGATGCGCTGGATGCGCAGCGACGGAATGTCGAGGCGGAAGCGATGCTCGCCTCGGCGGAGGCCGACGTTGCCTCGGACCAGGTGGCCTTGTTCCGCTCCCTCGGTGGCGGCTGGGAACAGGCGCCCGCGGTACGCCGACCTGTGATCACTCGCGCTGTCGATGCGGCGCGCTGAACCCCCTTCCCCCCTCCTCTGATAGCCAACATGACCAATACAACTCCTTCCCGCAGCGCACATGCCGATGCGTCCGGTTCGCTGCTCCGCAAGGCACGCCGCCCCGCGGCGATAGGCGCGATCGCGCTGTGCCTGCTGGCTGCCGGTGGCGCAGGCATTCGATGGTGGACGGCCGGCCGCTTCATGGTCAGCACCGATAACGCCTATGTCCGGGCTGACATCGCCACCATCAGTCCGCGCGTCACCGGCTACATCGTCAACGTGGGGGTGCGCGACAACCAGCGCGTCGCCAAAGGAGATGTGTTGGCGACGCTCGATGATCGGGACTACCGCATGCGCGTGTCCCGAGCCGAGGGTGCGGTCGCGGCCGCAAAGGCAGCGTTGGACGCGCAATACGCGACCATTGCCAATCTCGATGCGCAAGGCGAGCGGCAACGCAGTGTGATCGCCGCGACCACCGCAGACGTGCAGGCGCGCCAGGCTGATCATCGCCAAGCGACCCTGGAGTATCGTCGTGAACGTGCGCTGGAGCATCAACAGGCCTCCGATGCGCGGCACCTGGAAGCGGCCGACGCCAGTGCGACGCGTACAGAGGCCGCGGTGCAGGCCGCGCGTGCCACCGCCGAAGCGAGCCGAGCCTTTGCGAAGGTACTGGCGACAGAGCGACAACGATCCGCCGCCGCATTGGATGAGGCGCGCGGAGCGTTGTTGCAGGCCGAAGCCGGCTTGGCGCTGGCAAACCTTGATCTTGAACACACGGTGATCCGCGCGCCGATGGGGGGAACCATCGGCCAACGTGCCGCGCGGGTGGGAGCGTACGTCGGTCCGGGCAGCCCTTTGATGGCGATCGTACCGAACGAGGTCTACGTCATCGCCAACTACAAGGAAGTACAGCTGGAGGGCGTCACACCCGGCCAGCGTGTGGAAGTCGAGGTCGATGCGCTGGGTGGCGGAGTGCTGAAAGGCCGCGTCGAGAGCTTCGCGCCTGCATCCGGCGCACAGTTTGCGCTGTTGCCGCCGGATAACGCCACCGGGAATTTCACCAAGATCGTGCAGCGCATCCCAGTGCGCATCGCCGTGGATGCCGACCAGCCGACGCTCTCCAGCCTCCGGCCGGGAATGTCGGTCGTGGCTTCAATCAATACCCGACCGGAATCCAATCCATGACCGCCGCCACTGCACTGCCTGGCGAAGAATCAGTCTCCCTGCGCTCCTGGGTCGCGGTGATCGGCGGCGTGGTCGGGTGTTTCATGGCGGGCATGAACGTCCATGTCACCAATGCGTCGCTGCCCGATGTGCGCGGCTCGCTGGGCGCCACCTTCGAAGAAGGCTCGTGGATCACCACCGCCTATCTCGTGGCGGAGATCATCGTGATTCCGCTGGCGGCGTGGCTGGCGGCGGTGTTCACCGTCCGTCGCGTCCTGATGGTAGGGGCTGCTGGTTTCGTGATCTTCTCGATGGCCTGCTCGATAGCGCCCAACATCAACGCAATGATCCTGGCGCGCACACTGCAGGGTGCCTTTGGCGGCGTCCTCATCCCGCTTTCCTTCCAGCTCATCGTGACCGAGCTGCCCTCCTCGAAGCATCCCTTCGGCATGGCGTTGTTCGCCATTGCAAACAACGTTGCACAGGCCGCGGGGCCCTCGCTGGGCGGCTGGCTGACCGATGCCTATTCCTGGCGCGCGATCTTCTATCTCCAGGTCCCACCCGGGCTGCTGCTTCTGGCTGCGATCGGCTGGTCGATCCGGCCGGAGCCGATGGCGCTGGAGAAGTTCAGGAAGGGTGACTGGGGTGGGATCATCGCCATGGCGCTGGGTCTGTCCGCACTGCAGATCATGTTGGAAGAAGGCGGGCGCAAGGACTGGTTCTCGTCGTCGTTCATCATGGAGGCCTCCCTCGTCGCTGCCGTGGGCCTGGTGGCATTCGTCGTCATCGAGCTTCGCCGCAAGGAGCCGTTCCTCAATCTGCGACTGCTTTCCAGCTACAACTTCGGCTTGGCCAGCCTGATGCAGTTCACCTTCGGCGCCGTGGTGTTCGGGGTGGTATTCCTCATTCCCAATTACTTTTCCGACGTGCATGGCTACAACGCGCGCCAGATCGGGCTGACCATGATTCCCTACGGCATCGTGCAGTTCATCATGTCCTTCGCTACGCCGCCGCTGATGAGACGCACAAGCGTAAGAACGGCCATCGTGCTGGGCTTCGTCATCATGGCGGTGGGCTGTCTGATGAACATCCACCTGGACGCCAATGCGGCGAGCAACGTCATCGTGCCGTCGCTGATCGTACGCGGCATCGGCCAATCGCTGATCGTGGTCGCGCTCAGCGTGATGGCCGTGGAAGGACTGGAGCGCGCGGAACTGGGTTCGGCGGCGGGGGTGTTCTCGATGGTGCGCAATGTCGGCGGTGCCATCGGCATCGCCGTGGCCAGCCAGTTCATCGTGACCCGGGAACGGCTGCATGCATTGCACATCGGGGAATCAGTGTCGCCGTTCGCGGAGGCGACCCAGGTGCGTGTGGTCGAGCTGGTCAGGATGCTGGCGAAGGTGCCGGTGGATAGTGCGACGGCCCTCTACGGCAGTGGCCTCGCACTGGAGCGGCAGCAGGCCTTCGCGATGCTGGACCGGATCATCCATCGTGAGGCGCTGCTGCTTGCCTACAGCGACGCCTTCCTGGTGGCGGGAGTCGCCATGCTGGGCTGCGCGGCTGGCAGCCTGCTGCTTCGTGGCAGGAAGGCGAGCCCGTCCAGCGTGAAGCAATAGATCTACCAGCGCTGTGCGCCAACAGGTGTGGCCGGGGGTTGACCCCGGCCACGGCTACAGAGAGGTTGGAACCGGTGGCCTACGAGCCCTTCGCAACATCCACGACAAACGGCACCGTGCGGATTTCATCACTCGCCATGAACTGGATCCAGAGTGCATATCGGCCCGCATGAGGCGGCTGTGCGTGGAGCATCATCCGTGCCGACACCGGTCCGGCCTGCGGATGCGCTGCGCCGTGTCCACCGTGTGCACCTTTGGCGGCATCGGCGGACATTGCATGCGCATGAACGTAGGCGAGATCATCGGTACCGACGAACACCGCATGCGCCGGCACGCCCAGGTACAGGCCCAGGTCCTGCGCCGGCGTGCCGTTCTTCAACACCGTCAGGTTCAACATGCTTTCCTTGCCCGCCTGCAGACCGGCCTTGTCCAGCTGGACGGTATACGGACCATCGGTCCCTTCCCTCGGGGCCGAAACCGGCTGGGAGGAAGTCGCGCCGGCGGGGGCACTCACGTTGACGTCGAACCGAACCACCTGCTGGCCCAGCCCGCTCGGCATTGCGTCGGCGAAGACATGGTAAACGCCGGGCTTGGGGAAGGTCATCGCGACCCGGAACTGGCCGTCCGGTCCCGCTTTTCCGGGATGTTCGTGCAGGAAGGTGGAGAATGCGCTGTCGGTCGCGAGCACATGGAGCTCCTGTGTCAGCTCCTCGTCAAACTGCGCGATGCGCTTCCCGGTGGTTTTGTCGGCGAAGGTGATGAGCAGATCGCGGGACAGCGGGCCGGTTTCTTCGATGGACAGTTGGGCGATGACCTTCTCGGTCGTACCGGAAAGCGCAAAGGCGCCTTTGATCGATGCGTCGGACGCCGAAGACGGCACGGCCACGGTACCGAGGGCGGCGACGCCGAAGGTAAGAAGCTGTTTCATGAACATGTGACGTTTCTCCTCGAGAAAGGGAATTACGGGCGCGGCTGCGGCTGGTGCGGGTACCCCGCCTCTGCCAGCACCGCAATGAAGGCGGCCTCGTCCAGCGCGGTTTCCACGCGCACCTGTCGCGCCGGCGTGTCGGTTTCGATCTGTGCCAGCGGGTCGACGCTCAGCAGGGCATCTCTCACCGGCCTGGCGCAGGACCCGCACGTCATGTTGGGAATGTGGAACTGAAGCATGGTGTTTTCCTGATTGAGTGGTACAGCAACCACCTTCGGCGTTGACAGCGTGGCAATGTCAATCACCTGCCCTGCGATCTCCGCCAGCACATTGGTTTCCGTTCATGCAGCCGTCTCCGGCGTAAAGAAAACATCGGCGTGGAGATCGTCCTGGCGCAGGCGCCCTGCCCTGAGGACGCGCATGGCTGCATCCACCATCAACGGCGGCCCGGCCACGTAGGCCTTCCACCCTTCAACATTCGGATGATCCTGGGCCACGGCATCGGTCACCCAGCCGGTCCGCCACATCGTCTGCCGCTGATCGTGGGACAGCACAGGGGTAAACGTCAGGTTGGGCCGGGTCTGCGCCAGTCGCTGGAAATGCGCCACCCGGTACAGGTCACGGAGAGCGCGTGCGCCCACGTAGACATGGATCGGCTGCGACATGCCCGCCGCGATCGCCGCATGCACGATGGCCTGGATGGGGGCCAGGCCCGAGCCCCCGGCGATGCAGAGCATGGGGCCGTCGTGCTGGCTGCGCAGATGGGAGACGCCCAGGGGCCCCTCCACCAGCACGGGATCTCCCGGTTTCAGCGACGCGTGGATCCACTCGGTCACGGCTCCGCCCAGCACGCGGCGAATATGGAAATCGAGCTCGCCATCGAGCGCACCGCCGGCCATCGAATAATCGCGCGGTGGAACGCCCGGGAACGTCAGTCGCGCATACTGGCCGGCCTTGAACGCCAGCTTGGCGCCGCAGGTGGCGAGCCGGATGCGTTTGATGTCATGGGTCAGGCGTTCGATCGCCTCCACCCGACATTCAAGGCGTTGCATCGCGGGCGAAGGAGTCGCGTCGATGTCACCCGCATAGGCAGCGACCAGGTCGCTTCCCGGCAGCGCACGGCACGCCAGGAACAGGCCCTGGGCCTTCTGCTCGTCCGTGAGTGCGAAGCGACTGTGCTCCAGGTGCACGACGTTCCCGCTGATCACGCGGGACAGGCAGGACCCGCACCTGCCAGAGCGGCAGCCATGCGGATACGCCACCTCCGCGGCCAACGCGGCGTCCAGCACGGTGGTTCCCTCCGGCACGACGAGGGTTCGTCCTGCGGAGCGTAGTTCGACGTGTCGGGTCATGGCTGTCGCTCACCCATGTGCGCCACCACAGTCGATCGCTTCCCGCGTGCAGGGCAGCCAGCCACCGCCCAGCGCCTTGTAGATGCTGACAATGGCCAGGCGCTGGTTGGTCCGGGCTACCACCAAGGCACGCCGGCTGGCGAAGTCGGCCCGTTCCGCATCCAGGACATCCAGATAGATGCCCTCCCCGTGGGCGAACTGCGCGCGTGCAAGGTCTGCTGCCTGACCCGTAGCGGACGATTCCTGGAGCCGGAGCTGCAGCGCCTCGCCGGCCGAGCTGAAGGCACCGAACGCGTTGTCGGTTTCCTCCAGTGCGCGCAGCACGGTCTGGTCGTAGCGGATCAGCGCTTCACGCGCACGTGCTTCACTCGCCGCGATCCGGGCGCGGACCCGTCCGGTATCCAGGAAGGACCAGCGCAGCAGCGGTGCCAGAAGGCTGGACAGCGCCGAGCTGCCGCCCGTGGAGCCCAGGCTGCCCGCCACCACGCCAATCGACCCCTGCACCTCGATCTGCGGATACAGCCCCGCGGTCTCCACCCCGATGCGTGCCGTCGCTGCCGCCAGGCTCAACTCCGCCGCTTCGATGTCCGGACGCCGTGCCAGCAGCGCCGCGGGGTCACCCACGGCGATCCTGCGGACCGCCAGCGCGTCGCGTGCGGTTACAGTCGAGGGTGCGGCGAAGGTCTGCGGTGTTTCACTCAACAGGAGGGCGAGCGCGTTCGAGGCCACGGTGCGGCGGTGCGCCAGTTCGGGCCCCACCACCTCAACGGCGCGCAGCGCGGCGTCCGCCCGCAGGCGGTCGACCTCGTTGGCCGAGCCGGCCTCCACCAGCCCCTCGACCAGCCGCAGACTGTCGCGCTGGCTCCGGGTGATCTCGGCGACCACGCCGAGCTCCGCCTCCAGCCCGCCCAGCTCGAACCAGGTGGCCGCCACCGCCGCGGCCACGCTGGCCTGCACATCGCGCACCAGCGCTTCGCGTGACCCGGCGTCGGCCCGTGCTGCTTCCGACGAGCGGCGGACACGGCCGAACAGATCGATCTCCCAGGAGGCATCGACGGCGGCCCTATAGGTCTCGGTCCGGCGCGCCTGGCCCGGTCCGCGTTCCACCTCGCCGAGCCGACGGTTCTCATGGCCGACGCCGACGCCGCCGCGTGGCAGGTAGCCCTGCCGACTCTCGCGAAGCATCGCCTTGGCTTCGTCCAGGCGTGCGGCGGCGAGCCCGATGTCATGGTTGGCCGCCCATGCGCGCTGGATCAGCGAGGTCAGCACCGGATCATCAAAGGACCGCCACCACGCCGCGTCCACCGCACCGGGTGAAAGCCCGGCCGACCCTACGCGGAATTCGGTGGGGAACGGTGCCGACGGCAGGTTGGGCAGCGCCGGCGAGGAGACGTTGGGCCCCACGGACGCGCAGGCGGACAGCATCACGCCCGCGGCAAGGGGAAGCAGGAACACCCTGCGACGACGATCGTTCACGACGCACTCTCCTGTGCAGGATGGCTGGCGCCGCGCTTGCGCCTCTAGAAGCGGGACGAAATGCGGCGGATCACCACATAGAACACCGGCGTCAGGAACAGGCCGAACACGGTCACCCCCAACATGCCGGCAAAGACCGCCACGCCCATCGCCTGGCGCATCTCGGCGCCCGCACCGGTCGCCAGTACCAGCGGCACCACACCGGCGATGAAGGCCAGCGACGTCATCACGATGGGACGCAGCCGCAGGCGGCACGCTTCCACCACCGCATCCACGGTGGCCCATCCCTCCGCCTCGAGCGTCCGGGCGAACTCGACGATGAGAATCGCATTCTTCGCCGCCAGCCCGACCAGGACGATCAGGCCGATCTGCACGAACACGTTGTTGTCGCCCCCCATCAGCCAGACCCCGCCGATCGCGCTGAGCAGACACATCGGCACGATCAGCAGCACCGACAACGGCAGCAACCAGCTGTTGTACTGCGCGGCAAGGATCAGGTAGGCGAGCAGCACGCACAGCGGGAAGATGTACAGCGCCGCGTCGCCGGCCAGCTTCTGCTGGTAGGTCAGCTCGGTCCACTCAAAACTCACGCCCTCGGGCAGCACTTCCTTGGCCAGGCGCTCCATCACCGCCACGACCTGCCCCGAGCTGACCCCGGGTGGCGCGCCGCCGGAGATGTCGGCCGAGGGATAGCCGTTGTAGTGGATGACACGGTCCGGACCCGAGCTCGGCGTGACCGTCACGAATGACGACAGCGGCATCATCTGACCGGCGGCATTGCGCACCTGCAGTTGGCCGATCGCCTCGGCCTGCATGCGGTGTTCCGCGTCCCCCTGGGCGGTGACCTTGTAGGTGCGACCGAAGCGGTTGAAGTCGTTGATGTACAGCGAGCCCAGGTAGACCTGCAGGGACTCGAAGACATCCGCCAAGGGCACGCCCTGGCTCTTGGCCTTGGTCCGGTCGATCACCACGTCCAGCTGCGGCGCGTTGACATCCAGGCTGGTCATCAACCCGGCAACCTGGCCGGATTCGGTGGCCTTCATCATCAGGATCTGGGTCTGCTGGACCAGGGCGTCCAGCCCCACTCCGCCGCGATCCTCGATCTGCATCTTGAAGCCGCCGGTGGCGCCCAGCCCGGGGACGGGCGGTGGCGGGAATACACCAAGGAAGCCATCCTGGATGCCGGCAAACTTCGCCTGCAGGCGTCCTGCGATCGCCGTCGCCGCGAGATCAGGCGACGTACGGTCCTTGAACGGATCGAGCATGACGAACATGACCGCTGCGTTGGGCACGTTGACGAAGCCATTGATGGACAGCCCCGGGAAGGCGACCACGCTCTCGACGCCCGGCTCGGCAAGTGCGAGCTTCGACATCTGCTTGACGACGTCGTCGGTGCGGTCCAACGAGGCCGAGTTGGGCAACTGGGCGATGCCCACCAGGTAATACTTGTCCTGCATCGGCACGAAACCGGGCGGCACCACCTTGAAGCCGAACAAGGTCAGCGCGAGCAATCCACCGTAAACAAACAGCGCTACCCCACTGACCCGCACGAGTTTGCGCACGCCATTGCCATACGCGTCCGGTGCGCGCTCGAAGGGACGGCTGAGCCGCTGGAACACCCGCCCGGCACGGCCACGCAGGCTGCGCGGATCGCGTGGAGGTGCGATCGTGCGCGGTCGCAGCAGCATCCCGGCCAGCGCCGGGCTGAGCGTGAGCGAGTTGACCGCGGACAGAATCGTGGAGATCGCGATGGTCAGGGCGAACTGCCGATAGAACTCGCCCTGCAGGCCGGTCAGGAAGGCCGTGGGAATGAATACCGCAGCCAGCACCGAGGTGATGGCGATGATCGGCCCGGTCACCTCGCGCATGGCACGCCGCGCCGCCTCCAGCGGCTCCTCGCCGTCCTCGATATGCCGTTCGACGTTCTCCACCACCACGATCGCATCATCGACGACGATGCCGATGGAGAGCACCAGGCCGAACAGGGACAGCGTGTTGAGCGAGAACCCCATCAGATGCATCACGGCGAAGGTGCCGATCAGGGAGACCGGAACGGCCAGCAGCGGGATCAGCGAGGCCCGCCAGTTGCGCAGGAACAACACCACCACGATGACCACCAGGATGATCGCTTCCAGCAGCGTGGTCGCGACCGATTCCAGCGAGGCCCTCACGAAGACCGTCGGGTCATACGCGATGCGCGACGAGAGGCCTTCCGGGAAGTTCTTCTCCAGCCTGCCCATGGTCTCGCGCACGGCGGCCGACACATCGAGTGCATTCGCGCCCGGGCTCTGGATGATCTGCAGGGCCACCGCCGGCTCACCATCGAGCAGGCTGCGCAGCGCATAGGCATCGGCACCCATCTCGATCCGTGCCACGTCGCGCAGGCGGGTGACCTGGCCGTCATCGCCGGTGCGGATGATGATGTCGCCGAACTGTTCTTCGTCGGTCAGGCGGCCCAGCGTGTTCACCGTCACCTGGAAGGCAGCGGTGGAATCCGGCGCCTGCCCGACCGAACCGGCGGCGACCTGCACATTCTGCTCGCGCACCGCGGCAATGACATCGCCGGCAGTCAAGCCGCGGGCGGCGATGAGGCTGGGATCCAGCCAGAGCCGCATGCTGTACTCGCCCGCTCCCCAGACCAGCACATCGCTGATGCCGGGAATGCGGGACAGCTCGTCGCGCACCTGCAGATAGGCATAGTTGGAGATGTAGAGCGGGTCGTACCGCTTGTCCGGCGACAGCAGGTGGACCACCATCAGGATGTCGGGAGACGTCTTCTGGGTCACCACGCCCTGGCGCTGCACTTCGGCAGGCAGGCGCGGCAACGCACGCGAGACCCGGTTCTGCACCTGGACCTGTGCCATGTCCGGATTGGTCCCGTCGGCAAAGGTGACGGTGAGGATCATCCGGCCGTCGGTCGCGGACTGCGAAGACATGTACATCATGCCTTCGACACCGGTGATGGCCTGCTCCAGGGGGGCTGCCACCGTCTCGGCGATCACCTTGGGATTGGCACCCGGATAGGACGCCGTGACCTGGACAGTAGGCGGCGTCACCGCCGGATACTCGCTCAGCGGCAACTGGAAGAAGGCGACGATGCCGGCGATCACCATCAGCACCGACAGCACGATGGCGAAGATCGGCCGATCAATGAAGAAACGCGGGAAATTCACTGCGCCACTCCTTTCTTCGCCGGCGCCTTGAGCGGCGTACCGTCAATGGCACTCGCCTGCGGCGTCACCTTCATGCCGGGGCGCACCAGGCCCTTGACGACGATGCGATCGCCGCGCTGCAGGCCCTGCTCGATGACCCGCAGCCCATCCACTACCGGGCCGAGTTCGACCGGGCGGTATTCGGTCGTATCCCCCTTCCCCACCACCAGCACGTACCGGTGGCCCTGATCGGTGCTGATCGACTGATCCGACACCAGTACCCGGTCCTTCGACGGACCCGCCTCCAGTCTTACCTTGGCGAACAGGCCGGGGGTGAGCTGGCCATCGGGGTTGTCGATCACCGCGCGCACGCGCACCGTCCCCGTCCCGCGATCGGCCGCGTTGGAGAGGAAGTCGAGTCGCCCCTCGCGGCTGTAGTCCTTGTCGGTGACCAGCGCCACCGCGACCTTGGCGGCTGCCGGACCGGCCGCGGCGTCCTGCGTCCGGCCCGCGGCCAGTGAGCGCAGATAGGTGCGCTCGTCCACGTCGAAATAGACGTGGAGCGGGTTGATCGACACGATCGTGGTGAGCGGCGTCACCCCGGCGGCAACGAAGTTGCCTTCGGTGACCAGGACCTGCCCCACCCGACCACTGATCGGGGAGGTGACGTGGGTGAAGCCCAGGTCCAGTTGCGCGGCATCCAGCGCCGCCTTGGCCGCGTCCACCTGTGCCTTGCCGGCATTCAACGCCGCCGTGGCCGAGTCCAGCCGGTTGCGGGCCACGATCTTCTGGGCGAACAGCTGCTCGGCGCGTGCGTGGTCGGCCTGGGCGAGCGCCGAGACCGCTTGCGCTTCGCGCAGACGCGCGGCAGCCGCATCGCGTGCGGCCTGGAACGGTCGCGGGTCGATGTGGAAGAGCGCCTTGCCCTTCTCCACGAAGCTTCCCTCCGGCACGCTGACCTGCTGGATGTAACCGGCAACGCGCGGGCGCAGTTCCACCTGCTTGACCGCCGTCAGCGAGCCGGTGAATTCTGCGAAGGGCGTTACCGGGCGGACGATGACCTCGGCGACCGGCACACCGGGCGGCTGGGTGGAGCCCGCGCCGGGCGCGGTCTCCCTGCATCCAGCGAGGGCGAGTGCGGCGCCGATCGCCAGGGTCATCAAGGTGGTGCGCGTGAGTGTCATCGTTGTGCCTTTCGCGACTGCGGTTGGTTGTCTGGATTGCTGAACCGGAACGGCTCCGGCGACCGTTGTCCGGCATGCCACGCTGGGAAGGTCAAGCGGTTTCTGTGTGCGCAACCTGCTGCGCGGATGGCCACGCCAAACCGCAGGCATGGCGATGCCGCCTGGGCTGCGCTTAGGCAGGCCGGGCACGGGGGGCAGTCGTCAGGGTGTCGGGGCGTGGAGCAGCAGTCCTGCCCGGATCAGTCCGGCCATGGGCGCGGGTACAGGCCAAAGCAAGCGTGGCGGCAGCGCCGCCGCTACGGGGTGCTAGCCCCAGGGCCGACCGTACATGTCCTGCCCGGTGAGTTCATTGACCTCACGCAGAAGCGCTTCGGTGGCGGCGTAGGTGGTGCTGGCGTCCATTCGTCGGCTCGCCATGTCCATGCACTCGGAGCGGAGCGTTGCGGTCAGTTCGAAAAGCGCAGACAGCACGGCCTGGTTGTCAGGCATATCACGCAAAGCCGCCTTGCCAACGGCATACGCCTGCGCATGGTCGCCGGACTGGACGTGCGTTCTTATGCGATGCGATGCGTCACTCACAACCGACTCCGTGATACCCAGCATACGATAGCCCACCCACTGTCTCGCCCAGCGCAGCGCCCAGCCTGGTCTTCTTGGAGCAGATCTACGTCGGGTCCCATGCTGCGAGCTTCATCAACCGAATAATTCTCCGCTGATGTGCTGCGTGATCGATTGGATGTGAGGCGCATCCCAGTTCCCATGGCACCTTCCAGAATTCAGTGGCGACAGACGAATTCCTACTCTATGGTCCTTGTGCGGCATCCGTATCGCATTGAGGACTTGCCGCCAATGACGAGGAAAGTGATGCGATGAGTACGTCGGCAAAGCAGTTCCGTATCGCAGTACTGTGCACAGCTCTGGCACTGGGTACGGCTTGGGCTCAACCGTTGCCAGCGGAATCCAACGGCGGACTTGAGGAGGTAACTCTGGTCGCGGGTGTCCAGAACGGTCTGCGACACGCACTGGGCACACACTATGCCCGGTTTTCCGTCAACTTCGAACAGATGGCCAATCCCGTCCGACTGAAAGACGGGGGAATCCTGATCGACGGATGGAAAATGGGTCGCCCAACACGCATGCCGCTGCCTTCGTGTACTACGCAGATGGCCGTGTTCATGCTGCCTACTATGATGAAGCTCTAGGGCACGTTTTTTACTCTGATGCCTCGGATGGAAAGCCGCATCCCGCGCTACGTGTTTGGGCGGCACGATTCTCCTCGCAAGCAGGGATCAAGCGCCCGCCTGAGCACTCGCATGAGGCTCTTCCCGGCGTCGATATGCATTCGGATATGCCCAGCAACGAGGATCAAGCGGCACTCAGGTCCGTTGCAGCGTCGATCTGGAGTTCCTCGCAGGCCGCCAACTGGAACATGAATGTCGACGTTGGTGACATTCTGGGGACCGTTACCAAGGAAATAATCGACTGTTCAGCAGCCTTCGGTTTGGTGCCCAAGCCGGTTGGATGGATTCCCGGATGGTCGTACATCGCAAAGTCCGCAGGGCAAGTTCTTGCATATATTCTCGGGGTATCCGCACACAATACCTACAGGACATGCGTCGTGACAGCCTCACTCAGTTGGCGTACCGCGATCGAAATAGCATCCGCAGAACTCTGATTGCGCCGCCGATTCCAAGGGAAACGAACCATGGACTTCATTGGTCACATCTTCAGCGCGCTACTCGACTCGCTTGGCCAGGCTGGCAGCCGAAGGGCCTGGATATGCCTGGCCGTTTGCGTCCTCGTGATTGTTGTCTCGTGCGCGTGGATGCTGTCAGGGAAGCAAGGCTAACCAGGATGAAGTGCCGGATCGTGAGGAGGGCGTAGCGTGATCCATGAGAGACATCTGCATCCGGACGCCCAAGCATCGGCTGGCTTCATAACCGTCACGGCAGGGTCTGCAGACGCCACCCTTCTGCGTCCCTGTCGAGGCTCCACCCCTCGCTGAGCTCCAGCGTCCAGCCCGGCCCCGTCCATCTGGAGGCCTCGCTTTCCACAGGGTCGCCGCTGACGCTGAGCAGCGCCCAGTCCTTGGACAGCAGCGCGCCGGATTCCGCCGTCAGCTCCCCACTCATCCCGAACCGTCAGGGGAAGCAAGCGCAGCCCTGGCACTTGCCACGGGCTGCGCCCACCGTCAGCGCCAGCCGCGGTTGTGGTGGCGACGGTCCTGGTTCCAGCGGCGCTGGTCATGACGGCGGTCGTGGCGGCTGCTGCGCTCGTAACGGTGGTCGCGGTCATAGCGGCGATCACGGTCGTAGCGATAGTCACGGTCGCGGCGATCCTTGGTGGTCACGTTGCCAATCGCACCGCCCGCCACTGCGCCACCTGCGGTCATCAGCGGATCGCCGTTGGACAACACGTGCCCGGCGACGCCACCCACCACGGCACCCACCAGCGTGTTCTTGTCCTTGCGCGACATCGCATCGGCGTTGCCTGCGGCGGTCACGCCGGCGGTCAGGGCCAACGCGAGGGCCAGGCCACGGAAGCTGAAAGCGGTCGAGGTAAGCATCGTTGGATCCTTTGAGTGGAACGGTGTTGAATCGAATCTGGTGGCCGAAGATTGCCGGAACATTGCGCACCCGCAGATGAACCTCCCCCTGTTCAGTTTGGCGAAAGTACAGCTTTCCCCTCGCGGCGATCTGCGATGGCTTCACGCCGGCATTTGCTATCGTGCCCTCCGTCAGTCCCACCTACCCTGGAATCCCATGCCCCGAACGCCCTCCACTGCCCGCTCCGCATCCAAGATCAACGCCAGCCTGGCAGCGGCGGTCGCGCGATCGGGCATGGATGAGCAGGCACTGCTGAAGGCCGCCACCCGGGAGGCCTACGAGCGCGTCACCCTGCTGCTGAGCACCAGCTTCGCTGACTTCACTCCGGAGCAGCAGCGCCGGATCCAGGCACTGGTCGGAACCGAAGGCGCGGCCAGGCGTGAGAAGCCCGCCAAGGCCGCCAAAGAAGATCTGCCACCGCGTTTCTGGTTGCCGCACAGCGGCGCCACCTGGTCGGGCCGCGGCCGGGTGCCCAATGCCTTCCTGTCCTGGGAAGGCACCGTGGCGCATACCGAATGGAAGAAAACCCACCCGGATCAGCGTTTCCCTGCCTATCCGGGCTGAGGCGATCATTGATGCAGCAGACCGTCATCCCCCAGCTGCGCATGACCGATGCCACGGTCAGCGTGCCCTTCTACCAGCGCCTGGGGTTTGCAATCGACTGGGAACACCGGTTCGCCCCGGACATGCCGCTGTTCGTGCAGATCAGCCGTGAGGGCCAATCGTTGTTCCTGAGCGAGCATGCCGGCGACTGCGAGCCTGGCGGCGCCGTCTATTTCCACGTCCCGGACGTGGATGCACTGCACGCTGCGTTTGTCGCGGCCGGAGCGCCGGTGTTCCGGCCGCCGGCGGACGTGCCCTGGGGCGGGCGCGAGATGATGGTGATCGATCCGGACCACAACCGGCTGCGGTTTGCGACGCAGGGCGACTGATCGAAGCGACTATGATGGTCGCCATTGAACGAAGCAGTGGTTGCAGATGAGTCGCGGAATCAAGATGCGCAAGGCGGTGGGCACGCACGGCACCCTGCACCGGGTGGGCGACCTGCAGAAGCGCCATGACGCGCAGCAGACCCTGCCGACCCTGTTGTGCGATGGCTGCAACGTGCCGGTGCGGTTCGTGCCCGAGCACAGCAGGCCCGGCGTGGATCGTGCCCCGCCCCTTTTGGTCCCCGCCTACATCGCGCTGCAGAAAGGCAGCGAGCATCTTGCCGGCTGCCGCTACAACGCCCCCGGACACCTGCAGGCCCTCCTTGCCAGCGGAGCCGATCCCGAGTTCCTGCCCGCCGTGGACGATGGCAAGCATGAGCTTCGCCTGTTGATCCTCCAGCAGGCCCTGAAACGCGGCAGCGCCGGGCCGACGGCTGTCCCGGCGGCGGATCCGCAAATCGAGGGCTGTCTGCGCACCCTCGCCGACCTGCTCACGCTGCGCGCCATGGACGAGAGCGACGCCTTGCTCGCTGCACACCTCACCCTGCGGCTGGGCAAGAAGAAGGTCGACTGGGCCAATTTCTTTTACGCACTGGACCGCTACGACGAGGCGTGGGAGCGCCTTGGCGCGTCCTCCAGCGAGCTGCCGATGGCCTTGCTTGGCACGGTGCGGTCGCACCGATCACCGCAGCCGGGTGAGCCCCATGGCGTCACCTACCTCAACTGCGCGCCGAAGTATCAGCAGACGGGTGTAGCGGACCGTCGTGATTTCTTCGAGGTCAGCGTCGGCCACGCCGACGCCGCGTGGCTGCGCTCCTATCCGCTGGGCGCGGAGATCGTGATGTTCGGGCTGTGGCGCCAGGGCAGGAGCAGCACCGCGTCCCGGCCGCACCCGACCGACCCGCGCCGGACGATCACCAGCGTCACCCACAAACTTGCCCTGCGGCCGAGTTTCAGGCGTCAGCTGACCCTGGTCGAATAAGGCGGTCGACAAACGGCCACCCGCCCCCGCGCGACAGCTGCGCTACGGGAGGCCGCGCCGTGTATCACTACATTTCAAATGCGAATGGTTCGTGATACGATTGTTAAGATTTCTTGAAACCCCCACACGGACGTCCCCAGCCATCGCCAGCGGGCTCCCATAGCCACGGAGTATTTTTTCGCGATGTCGCACCCCTCCCCCTCTTCCCGCCGTTCCGCCGCCACGCTGGCGGTTGCCATTGGCCTGGTACTGACCGCCCAGGCGCATGCCGACGCTTCCGCGGACGCCGCCGCCTCGCCCCGCCAGATGGACACCGTCGTGGTCACCGCCACCGGCGCCCAGCAGTGGATCAAGGACGCCCCGGCCAGTATCAGCGTGATCACCCGCGAGGAGATCGAACGCAAGCCGGTCAGCAGCATCGGCCAGCTGCTGAGCACGGTTCCCGGCGTGACCGGTGGCTATGCGCTGTCCGGCGCGCAGTCCAAGATCCGCCTGCGCGGCCTGCCCGAGCAGTACACGCTGATCCTCATCGACGGCCGCCGCCAGGGCAATTCCTCCGGCGTGAATTACCGCGATGACCTGGGCCCGCAGGATCTGAACTGGCTCTCGCCGGACATGATCGAGCGCATCGAAGTGGTGCGCGGGCCGATGTCCTCGCTGTACGGTTCCGACGCCATGGGCGGCGTGATCAACATCATCACCCGCAAGATCGCCGACGAATGGGGTGGCTCGGTCACCTACAACTACAGCAAGCCCGATTCCTCCACGCGCGGCAATACGCTGCAGATGGGCGGGCTGTTCAGTGGCCCGCTGACCCGGAACCTGGGCCTGCGCGTGGGTGCCAACGTGACCGACCGCGAATCGGATCGCGGCGAGTACCAGACGCCGGGCAACAAGGCCGAGAACGCCAACGCGCTGCTCAACTGGCGCATCAATGACGACCACACCCTGGGCTTCGAGGCATCGCGCGGCGAACAGCGCAACAGCGGCGCCGGTGACGTCGGCGCCTGGGGCCTGTCCAAGCTGGTGCAGACCGGCTACGCGATCAAGCATGACGGCCGTTACGGCGATGCCGCCACCTCGAAGACCACGCTGGTCCAGAACGATTACGAAGACAAGGGCAGCTCGGTCGGCACGCATTCCAAGGAGACGGTGTTCGATACCGCATTCACCCGCAGCTTCCATTGGGGCTTCGAGCAGAGCCTGAACGTCGGTGGCCAGTGGAAGCGCGAGGAACTGGAGAACAGCGCCACCATCGGCACCGTGCCGGTGACCTGGACCGGCACCGGCCGGATCAGCCCGACCAGCGAAGCCGATTCCTGGGCGCTGTTCGCCGAAGACCACATCACGATGCACGAACGTTTCATCCTCACTGTCGGCCTGCGCTGGGACAACACCGACAACTACGACGACAACCTGAGCCCGCGCGTCTACGGCGTCTGGCATCCGTCCGATGCCTGGACTGTCCGCGGTGGCGTTTCGCAGGGCTTCCGCGCACCGACGCTGAAGCAGGGCACGGCCGGCGCGGCGACGCAGTCCGGTGGCCGCGGCTGCACCGCCCTCACCGTGGAGGGCTGGAACAGCCGCTCGGTCAGCGCCGATGGCACCACCGGCTGCTACATGGCCGGCAACCCGAACCTGGAACCGGAAACCAGCACCAACTACGAGATCGGCGTGGGCTTCGACAAGAATGGCTGGCTGGCCTCGGCCACCTACTTCCTGACCGACTTCGACGACAAGATCCAGCAGGTTCCGCTGCGTGACATCCCCGGCCAGACCACCAGCTTCGTCAATGGCTTCTGGTGGACCGTCGCGCAGAACGTGGAAAAGGCGCGTACCCGGGGCGTGGAAGCCAGCGTCACCGTGCCGCTGCATGAGCGCCTGACCTGGACCACCAATGCCACGCGCATGCTGGAATCGAAGAACCGCACCACCGGGTCCAACCTGCTGGTCGTGCCCAAGCTCACCGCCAATACCTCGCTGGACTGGCAGGTCAGCGACGACTGGTCGCTCAACCTGAGCGCCCAGCACATCGGCGAACAGCTGGTCTCCACCTCCAGTTCGACCTTCGCCAAGGCTTACACCACCTGCGACCTGGTGGCCGGGTTCGACGTCAACGAAAGCCTGACCCTGCGCGCCGGCGTGCTCAACCTCGGCGATGTCTCCACCATCGAAGAAGGCAACGACTACGACGGTGGCGCGCGGACGTTCTTCGTGGGTGCCACGGCGCGGTTCTGACCGCGCCGGGTCAAGAGCAGACCTGAGGTGACGAAGGGCGGCGCGGACTTAACCGCGCCGCCCTTCCGCGTTGTGGAACATGCTCTCGTTACGTGCGGCCGTCCACGCCCGCAGGCCCATCACCGCCAGGCCCACGAAGACCAGATACAGCGCCGCCGTGACATGCAGTGACTTGACCAGGTACATCCCGACGTACACCACATCGACCAGGATCCACAGCCACCATGCCGCCGTGTGCCGCCGCGCCTGCCACCACTGGGCGACCAGGCTCAGTGCGGCCAGCATCGCATCCAGCCACGGCAGCGCTGCATCGGTATAGAAGTGCATCGCCGCACCAAGCGCGATACCAAAGGCCACGCCGATGCCCAGGTCACGCCACAACGCCACCCGCGCCAGCGGCAGGATCGCAACCCTGCCATCGTCTTCGACCTGGCCGCGCCAGCGCACCCAGCCGTAGACCAGGAAGCCGCCGAACACGATCTGCAGCAGCGTGTCCGAATACAGCCTGGCCTCCACGAACACCAGCGCGTACAGCGCGACCGACACCAACCCGACCGGCCAGGCCAACGGCACCCGGCGCGTCATCAGCCACACCCCGAGCATGCTGACAGCGGCGGCCGACCATTCCAGGATCGCCGGGTTCATAGCGCGAAGGTCACCGACAACCGGGCCTGGCGCGGCGCGCCCGGGAACAGGTAGTAGTCACCCGAGCTGCTGCCGGTATCGCGCCAGTAGAAGCGGTTGAACAGGTTGTCCACCGAAAGGTTCCACGTCACCGGGTGCTCGCCCACCTGATGCTTGAAGCGCAGGCCGGCATCGAACACGCTGTAGGCCGGCGCGCTCACGCGGCCATCGGCCGTGGCCACGTTGGACGCGGCGTAGCGCCAGCCACCGGTCACCCCGAGTCCGGTCACGAACGGCAGCTGGTACTCCGCGTGCACCGTCGCGCGGGTCTTCGGTACGTTGATCAGCTGGTGGCCCTCGTAGTCCGGCGTGCCGGCATCGCGTGCGCGGGCGCGCAGGAAACTGGCGCTGGCGGTCAGCGACAGGCGCTCGCTGAGCTGCGCCTGCGCGGTGAGCTCCAGCCCGGTGTGGGTCTGCTGCCCTTCTTCGACGAAGGTGTAGCCCGCATCGCTGCCGTCCGGCTTGGCGTACTGGAACGGCTGCGAGGTGCGGAACAGTGCCGCGCCGAGGGTCAGCGCGTCGCCGGGGACGAACTTGACGCCCACTTCGACCTGGCGCGACAGCACCGCGGGCAGGAACGTGCCTTCGTTGGACGTCCAGAACGGGGCCTCCTGGCCGAGCGAGATGCCGCGCACGTAGCTGACGTAGGCGTTGACCTCATCGGTGGCCTTCCAGACCAGCGCGGTCTGCGGCAGGAAGCGCGACAGGCGGCTGTGGCGCTCGGGCGTGCCGCGCTTGTCGTAGGCCCGCTCGTCCAGGCGCACGAAACGGCCCCCGGCCAGCCACTGCCAATCGCCGAAGCTCATGCGGTCCAGCGCGAAGACCGCCGTCTGCGCGCTGTCCAGACGCCGCGCGGACGCACCCGGCATCAGCGGCGACGGCGCGAACTGCGGCACCTGTGCGTCGTGGATGTTTGCCGTGCCCACGTACTCGTTGACGTTGCGGCGCTTGTCCACGGTACGCTCGAAACGATCCGCGCCAATGCTCAGTGCGTGACTGACGGCACCCGTGTCGAACGCACCCCGCAGCTCGCCACGGAACTCCAGGTTGCGGCGGGTGTCGTCCGGACTGCGGTAATCGTAGATGTCGTAGTCGCCGTTGGGCGCGAAGTAGTTGCCCGGCACGCTGCCATCGGCGCATCCGGCGGCGTAGTAGCAGCCGTACGCAAAGGCGACGTTGTCGGCGATCACCGAGCGGCTGTAGCTGGCCGACACGCGCGACTGCCAGCGCGTGCTGAAATCGTAGGTGTGCAAGGCGGTCAGGTTGGTGCTGTCGATACCGACCGGCCGCTGCCAGGCCTGGTAACCCAGCAGGTGCTTGCGGTCCACGCCGCGCGGCAGCTCGGTGGCGCCCAGCAGCTGATAGCCCGAGGCCGAGCGCTGTGCGCTGGTCTGGTAGTTGGCATCCACTTCCAGCTTGCCGCGTTCGCCGATCAACCAGTCAGTGGCCAGCGAGTAGAAATTGCGGCGGCCATCGGCATGGTCGATGTAGGAATCGCTGTCTTCCCAGGCCGCATTGAAGCGCACGCCGAAACGCGGCGACAGCCAATGGCCGAGATCCACCGCGGTGTAGCGCGAGCCTTCCGAGTCGGTGCCGAGGGTGACGTTGCGGACCTCGGCCGGGCGCTTGCCCACGTAATTGATGATGCCGCCGGGCGCCATGACGCCCGCGGCGAGACCCGCCTCGCCCTTGAGGATCTCCACTGACTGGATGTTCTCCAATGCCAGGCGCTGCTCGCCGGTGATGGCCAGCCCGTTGAAGCGGTAGCCGGTGCCGGTATCCAGCGGGAAGCCGCGGATGGCGATGTTCTGGTAGTAGCCGACCGGGGCGTAGCTGTCGCCCAGCGAGGCATCGTTGCTGGCCAACTCGGACAGCGTACGGACCTGGCGGCTGTCCAGCAGGTCGCGGTCCAGCACGTTCACCGAGGCCGGGGTGCTCTTCCAGTCACCGGCGCCGAAGCTGCTGGTCTGCGTGGCGGTGGCCGCCGGCTGATGTGCCTGCACGCGCACGGCAGCCAGTTCGGTCGGCGAGCGCTCGGGCGCATCCGCGGGTTCGTTGGCATGGAGAGGCAGCGCGGCGCAGAGGGCGGCGGACAACAACGTGGGGCGGAAGCAGCGGTTCATTCGATTCGTCATCAGCGAGGGGAGACGAAGCGAAGGCGCGCACGCGCACCGACCCATCACGGCGGTATGCCTGCTGCTCAAAGCTCCCTACGCCGGTGCAAACCGGATCAGGTTCCAAGGGACTCTCTCAGCCTGGTTTCGCCAGGCACCCCCGCTTCTGCGACTATTTCACTACAAACCGTACGGATTTGCGAGCCTGCCCTCAGGCGGCGGCGTGCAGCGCCTTCAGCAGGCCCTGCCCTGCGGCGGTGCTGAACCAGTCAGCATGCCCCAGCAGGAAGGTGTGGTACGCCACGTCCGCATTGGCCGGCGAGTGGGTCACGCCCTCGAAGTACTCCACCTCCGAGAGCGCGAAATCCAGCTGCACGACCGGCAGCAGATCGGCCAGCAGGTGCACGCGCTCGGCCGACAGCGGCACGATCTCGCGATAGCCTGCGAGCAGCGCCAGTGCGATATCCACGCGCACGGCCTCCTCGCCGTGGTCCAGCGCCAGCCAAGCGATGGCATTGCGTTCGATGGCCGTGGCCAGGTCGAACAAGGCACTGGTCGGTGAGGCCAGGCCGACATCGAGCACGGTCGCGACCACGGACGTATCGCCGTGCGGGCGCCACAGCAGGTTGGAGACATGCCAGTCGTTGTGCGCCCACAGGCGCGGTTCGGCCTGCAGCCGTGCGGCCAGCCCGGCATGCCACGGCAGCACGGCACGCTGCAGGTCCGCCTGCCAGTCCTGCCGGGCCAGATAGGCCGCCAGGCCGGGGCGATCCGCGAGACCGGCCTGGACGGCGGCGACGGGATCGGCGGCACGGATCAGATCATCGCGCGCGACCAGCAGGTGCGTGCTGCGCTGGGGCCCGCGGTAGCTGGCCGACGCGCGATGCAGCGTCGCCAGCATCCGTCCCGCCTCGCGTGCCTGCGCGGAATCGGTCAGCAGCGTCCACGACGGCGCGTCGCGGTACAGGTCGTGGCCACGGCCCACGCTATGCAGCTCATAGGTCCACCCCTCGTGCTCGACCGCGCTTGCACCGTCGCGGTCACGCAGCACCTCGACCACGGGCACGCCTTGCACGGCCAGGTGCTGCAGGAACCGATGCTCCTCGTCCAGTCCCACGATCGTGCGGACGCTGCCGTGATGGCGCTTGACGAACACCCTGCCGCCCTGGCTTTCCACGATGGCGGCGGCGGACAGCGGCCGCGGGCTATGCCACAGCAGCTGGCACTCGCCCTCCAGCTGGGCGAAGCGCCCGCGCAGCCAGGCGATCTCGCGATCGGTGATGGCGGGCCAATCGGCCGCCACCTCATCGTTGTTGAGGCCTTGGACGCGGTGGGTGCTGTTGCTCATGGGATAACGGGTCGATGACGGCGAAAGGCACGCTGTCACCAGACAGTGGGCGCGGCGAGGATACCAAGCCGGGCCCGGCAAGGGGGAGCAACGGCCGTCGGTCAGGGCGTGCCGTTGCCCTGCTTCGCTGCGGCAGGCTTGGCCGGCAGCAACCGCGGCTGCTCCGCATACCAGTCGCGGGCCCCGGCGAGGTGCCACTTGCGCTGTTCGCCCTGCAGCTCGATGCCGGCCCCGAGCACGCCCCAACGCAGATAGAGATCGCCCCGGCGTTTGGCGTGACTCAGATCCAACCGCGCCTGCAGGGACAACCTCTCGTTCTCGGCCTTCAGGTCCTCCACGATCAGCTCGCCACTGCGCCAGCGCAGCTGGCCACTGGCCTGCACTTCGCCCGAGTCCAGCATGCCGAGCACCCAGCGCGGGTATTCACTGCGCTGGGCAAACACGCCGAGCAAGGGCCCGGCATCGCGCAGGCGCAGGTCGGCCAGCCCATCGACCTGGAACGGCGCGGCCGCATCGATGTGGCCGCTGCGGATCGCCACCTTGCCCCACCAGCGTCCATCACTCTTCTCATCCCCCACGTGGATGTTGCGCAGCTCCACCGTGGTGCCGCCGAGGTCGAACTGGCGGCTGTCGAAATCCGCTCGCTGCAGGCGCGCCTGCAGCTGCGCATCGCCGCGCATCGCGATGCCGGCCACGCTCAGGCGGGCGCCGGTCCCGCGCAGATCGGCCCTGCCCTTGCCGACCCGGCCGGACGCATCCAGCGACACATCCCCGCTGAGCAGTCCGGTGCCGCCGAGCAGGCGCACGTTGTCGTTGCCGAGGTACCGGTTGTAGGCCGTCAGGTCCGGCACGCGTGCATCGGTGAAGCGCAGCTGCGCGCGCATGCCGTCACTCAACTGCTTCAGGCGCGCATCGCCCTGCAAGGTGAGCGCGAGCTCGCGCCCATCGAACAACAGCGCTTTGGGCGCGTTGGTCGGCGCGGCCTGGAACCGCGGAATCTGCACCTTCAGCTCGGCCTGCGCCGGCGTGCCCTCGACAATCCGGCCCTGTGCCTGCGCATCGCCACGCATGCGGACGCCGGCCACTTCGGCCACGGCCGCCACCTGCGGAATATCCACCTTGCTGCCCGGTGCCAGCTCACCTTCGGCCAGCAGCACGTCGGCCTTCAGCAGACCACCGCCGTCCAGATGGAACCAGGGCTTTTTCACGAACAGGTCGCTGATCCAGTTCAGCGACTGGAACTGCCACGCGCCCTGCACCCTGCCGGACAGTCGCGGCAGCAGCTCGGCCGGCGCCTGGAACGGTATCTTCCGGCCGGTCACGCGGACATCGGCGTTGATCTCGCTGCCCGTCTCCGGGTCGCGCGGCAGCCGCGCCTGCACCCGCATGTCCTGCGCCACGTCCAGCTGCAGGGACAGCAGGCCACGGTCATCGGCGTGCACGCCGGCATGCAGCGGCAGCCGCCAGACCAGACGGCTGCCGGGTCGCAGCGCGCCGTCTTCCAGGGTCACATCCGCCTTCAGCCGCGCATTGGAGACCGCGCTGCCAACCTTGACGTGCGGGCCGCCGGTGTCGATGCGCAGGCCCTGGCTGCGGGCGTCGATCTGCAGCTGTGCCCAGGTGATGCCGAGTTTCTGCAGCCCCGGCGCGTCGTCACGGTAGTGGCGCGGGAAGTGGAAGCGCGCGGCGATATGCGCATCGTCCAGCACGTTGACCCCATCGAAGCTGACCTGGGCATCGTCGAAGCCTGCCGTGGAATCGAACAGCTCCGAAGGGCCGCCCTTGAGCTGCTTGAGGAAACCGACGGTGCCGTGGCCCTGGCCGACCACCAGCAGCTTGCCGAAACGGCCGCTGCGGATGGTGTCGCTGTGGATGGCATCGAAGCGCAGGGTCCAGCCGCGGTCGCCGCGCGGCGGTGGCGGGATGGCCTTGTCGACCCGCTCGACCTCGGCTTCCACCCCGGTCGCGTCAATGCGCGGAATGCGCACTTCCTTGCGGAACAGCGCCGGCAGGTCGATCCACGCACTGGCCCGATCGGCGCGGAACACATACTGCGTTCGGTTGGCCTGGCCACGCATGCGGATGTTCCAGACCACGGCCTGGCCCGGCATCAGGGTCAGCGCCGGCCCGGTCTGCATCGTGAATTTTTCAGGTTTGCGGTTGGTGACCGCATCGAACAGCGGCGTATTGAGGAATACGTTGCCTGCCAGCAGGTACAGCACGTAGAGCGCCAACAAGGAGAGCAACGCCACGCGCCACGGCCGGGGCCAGCGCTGGACGCGCTCGGGAATCAGGGGCATGTGGATCCGCAACAGGAAGCAGGATGACGGCCCACTATCGACAACGTGCGGCCGTCACCGCGTGAAGGCGTGCTACGGCAGCTTCGCAATCACCTTGATTTCCACGTCGAATCCGTACAGCCAGGTCACCCCGATCCCGGTCAGCGTCGGATACGGCGCCTCGCCCCAGTAGTCCGGCACGATGGCCCACACGCGCTCGAAGATCTGCTCGGGGTTGACCAGGAACACGGTGACATCGACCACGTCCTCGAACGTGCAGCCCGCCGCGCCGAGCACGGCGTTGAGGTTCTCGAACGCGCGCCGCACCTGCGCCTCGAGGTCGGGTTCGGGCGAGCCATCCTCGCGGCTGCCGACCTGACCGGACACGAACAGGAAGCCATTGGAGCGCACGGCCGGCGAATAGCGGTTGCGCTCGTACAGGGCCTGGCGGCCCGGTGGGAAAACGACATCACGTGTTGCCATGATCAACCTCTGCCCTGGGCCGACGAACGGCCCGTCACGAATGAAGCGCCACAGTAGACCGGCAGGGGCGCGGGATAAACGCGGCCTCCCCGCCAGGATTGTTTGTAGAATCCAAACAATCAGCCCCCGTGGAATGCAGATGGACCGGTTCGACGCAATGCAGGCCTTCGCCCGGGTGGTGGAAACCGGCAGCTTCACCAAGGCCGCCGACACGCTGCACATGAGCCGCACCACGGTCACGCAGCTGGTACAGCACCTGGAGGCCCGGCTGCGAGTGCGCCTGTTGAACCGCACCACCCGGCAGGTGAACGTCACCGCCGATGGCGCGGCCTACTACGCGCGGGTGATCCGGCTGCTGGCCGACATCGACGACGCTGAAACCAGCCTGTCCACAGCGGCGGCGGCGCCGCGCGGGCGCCTGCGGGTGGACGTGCCCGCCCCATTCGCGCGGCTGGTGCTGGTGCCCGCCCTGCCCGACTTCCTTGCCCGCTATCCGGAGATCCAGCTCGATCTGGGCGTCAGCGATCGCCACGTGGACCTGATCGACGAGAACGTGGACTGCGTGATCCGCGGCGGACAGATCACGGATCAATCGCTGGTCGCGCGCCATATCGGCGATCTGCAGGCCGCCATCCACGCCTCGCCCGCCTACCTGCAGCAGGCGGGCATCCCCGCGCATCCGCAGGACCTTGAGCAGGCCCCGCATCGCGTGGTCGGCTACCTGCGCTCGCGCAGTGGCACGGTGCTGCCCTACACCCTCCAGCGCGGCGACGAACAGGTCACGGTGAAGGGGCACCACCTGCTCGCGGTCGATGATGGCAATGCGTATCTCGCCGCGGGCGTGGCGGGCCTGGGCGCGCTGTGGCTTCCCGACTACATGGCCGCCCCGCATGTGGCCACCGGCGAGCTGGTCCGCCTGTTCCCGGAGTGGCGCATCGATGCGATGCCGCTGCACCTTGCGTTCCCCCCGAACCGGCATGTCAGCGCCAAGCTGCGCGTCTTCATCGACTGGATCGCGGCCTTGGTGGAGCAGCGCATGCCACGTGCGCGTCCGTAAGCGCGGGACGCACTGGCTGCACGCCACGGTTATCGGCTACGGGATGCACGCTGTGGCTCCAGCGCAACCGCGCGATCATCGGGTGTTTCCTTCAGCGGCGCGATGACCAGCGTATCGCCCCTGCATACATCCACATCCCGGTAGATCACGCGCCGGCCGTTGCGGAACGCCACGCGAAGGTCGAACCGGCAGCCTTCGTCGGCCAACCGGACCGTAGTGCCGACACCACCACCCGGCAGGGCATCGATCGACCGCGGAGTGAAGGCCTCGGTCCCGGCAGGCGCGACGTCCAGGGCCACGACACTGTCATGGGCCCGGTTGAGCAGGCCGAGGTAGCGTGCCTCCGCACCGTGCGCGTTACCGGCGAGCATCAGCGAAACGATCAGGAAGGGGCGGATCAAGGTCATGGCAGCGTCTCCAGGCGGGTGATGAACCCCTGCATCACGCGCCCGCGCGCCCTCGCCGCCAACCGATCCGGGACGAATCGTCGCCACGACCAGGCCAATCGTAATGGGCCGTCATGGCGCTTCCCGCCCTCACGCCGCCTGCCTAAGATGAGCTTCGCCAGAGATGCCTGGCCCGGAATCGACCATGTACATTCGCCTCGGCAGCACCCGGATCCGCCTGTCCCGCTACCTCGCCCTGTGGACGGCGGTGGCGGTGGTGTTCGCCCTGCAGACCTCGATCAACGCCGGCCTGCCGAACAGCCAACAACCCCTCTGGGATCTCCTGCGGTGGTCGCTGATCCAGTGGTACACCTGGGCGGCCCTGGCACCCATGGTGTTCCGCCTCGCCGAGCGCTTTCCGGTGCGCGGCAGCGGGCGCCTCCACGGGCTCGGCACGCAAGTGGTGGCCAGCTTCTGCATGACATTCATCGCCATGGTGGTGGGCGCGATCGTCTCCACTCTGTTCGAGCCCAGCGGTTTCTTCGAGCAGCTGGGCTACTTCCTGGAGCAGCACTTCGCCATCGGGCTGCTGACCTACTGGACCCTGTTCGCGATCCAGCAGGCCATCCATTTCCACGCCGAGAAAGCCCGCCGTGAACTGGAGGCGAGCCAGCTGGCCACCGAACTGGCGCAGTCGCGCCTGCTTTCGCTGAAATCCCAGCTGCAGCCGCACTTCCTGTTCAACACCCTGCACGCGATCATTACCCTGCTCGACGAGGACAAAGTCTCGGCCGAAGACATGCTGCTGCGCCTGAGCGAACTGCTGCGCGCGTTCCTGGAAGACTACGACGGCCAGGAAATCCGCCTGCGCCAGGAGCTCGACCTGATCGAGCTGTACCTGGGCATCCAGCGCACCCGCTTCAAGGATCGACTCACCACCCGCACGTATATCGCGCCGGACACGCTGGACTGCGCGGTGCCCAGCCTGATCCTGCAGCCGCTGGTGGAGAACGCGCTGCGCCATGGCATCGGCCAGCGCGTGGGCAGCGACACCCTCGAGATCGAGGCCCGCCGCGATGGCGATACGCTGTGCATCGAAGTCCGCAACCGCAACAGCACCCTCTCGGCCGAACCGGCCGCATCGGCCGGGCACGGCATCGGCATGTCCAACACACGCCTGCGCCTGAAGGAGCTGTACGGCGATGCCGCCGACGTCCGCCTGGACATGCTCTGGCCAGAAGGCGTGGCCTGCCGGATCCGCGTGCCGTTCCGTGAACTGGACAGTGCCGACGAGGCACCCGAATTCTTCCCGGGGACGTCGCCGGGGATCGCACCGGCATGAGCCTGACCGTGCTGGTGGTCGATGATGAGCCCATCGCACGGCACGCGATCGTGCGGTTGCTGCGCGATGATCCCGGGATCGAGATCGTCGGCGAATGCGGCGATGGCATCTCGGCGGTCGCCGCGATCCGCAGCCACTCACCGGACCTGGTGTTCCTGGACATCCAGATGCCTGCGATCAACGGCATGGACGTGGTGGCCACCATCGGTGCGGCGCGGATGCCGGCCACCGTATTCGTCACCGCGTACGAGCAGTACGCAGTGAAGGCCTTCGAGGCCAATGCCGTGGACTATCTGGTCAAGCCGTTCAGCCGCGAGCGCTTTGCCACCACGCTTGAGCGGGCCAAAGTCCGGGTGACGGCGTCAAGCGCGATGGGCACGCAGGCCTCGGCGCAGATCCTGCAGGCGCTGGATGCACTGCGTCAGCGGGACGACTACCTGCAGCGCATCCCGGTGCGCGTCGATGAGCATGTGGTGCTGGTGGCGGTGGAGGACATCGTCTGGATCAAGGCAGCACGCAACACGGTCGAGATCCACCTGGTCGACCGCATGCACGAACTGCGCGAGACCATGACCACCCTCGCCGCGCGGCTGGACCCGCGGCACTTCGCGCGCGTGCATCGCTCGGCGATCGTCAACGTGCGCCGGGTCAAGGCGATCCATCCGTGGTTCAACGGCCACCATGTGGTGACCATGGACACCGGCCAGCAGCTGCGCATGAGCCGGTATCAGAACGAGGCATTCCTCAAACTGGTCTCCACGCGCAGCGAATGACGGTTCAATCCGGCATCCGCTCGCCCGCGCGCAGCGTCAGCACCTCGACGCCCTCGGCGGTGACCAGCACGGTGTGCTCGGCCTGCGCCGACAGCTTCCCGTCACGGGTCGTCACGGTCCAGCCGTCGTCACTCATGTCGATGGCCGCGCGGCCCTGGTTGATCATCGGCTCGATGGTGAAGGTCATGCCCTCTTCCAGCTCCAGCCCGTCGCCGCGGCGCCCGTAATGCAGCACCTGCGGTTCCTCGTGCATCTCCTGGCCGATGCCATGGCCGCAGAATTCGCGGACCACGCTGTAGCCATGCGCCTTGGCATGTTGCTGGATCGCAAAACCGATGTCGCCCAGCGTCGCGCCCGGACGCACCACGCCGATCCCCTTCCACATCGCCTCGCGGGTGACCCGTACCAGCCGCTTTGCCGCGTAGTCCACCTCGCCGATCAGATAGGTCTTGCTGGAATCGGCGATGTAACCGTCCTTCTCCAGGGTGATGTCCAGGTTGACGATGCTGCCGCTGCGCAGGATGTCATCGGCGGAGGGCACCCCGTGGCAGACCGCGTTGTCGATCGAACTATTGAGTACGTAGGCAAAGCCATACTGGCCCTTGCTCGCCGGGCGGGCGTGCAGCTGATCGACGATGAAACGCTCGACCCAGTCATTCACCTGCAGCGTGCTCATGCCTTCCAGCGACAGCCCGTCCAGCGCTTCGAACACCTGTGCCAGCAGGCGTCCCGATGCGCGCATCAGCGCCTGTTCTTCAGCGGTCTTGATCATGCTTCGGCCACCCGCAGCGCGCCCGGTTCGACCCCGGCGGCACGCAGTTCACGGCTCACGATCTCCTGGTAGCTCATGCCCGGATTCATTTCGCACAGCATGCCGATCTTGATCCAGAAACCCGCCTGGGCGTTGATCGAGCGGCCCGAGACGCCGCTGGCGCGCCGCAGGTTGTCGTGCAGTTCGTCGTCGATGTTGACGATGCCCATGGGCGAGCCCTCTGAAGTGATATACACATCATATATGTTTCGTATATCACATGAAAAGACCCGCCCCGGATCGCTCAGCCGGTGTACGCCGTCGCCTCGATCTCGAACAGCATGCCCTCCAGTGCCAGCCGCGGCACCGGGATCAACGTGCAGGTCGGCGCACGACCCAGGGGCCAGCGGCGGCCGATCTGATCCGACAGGATCCCGAGCCGGTCCTGATCGTGATCCACCACCAGCACGGTCAGCTTGGCCACGCCGGCCAGGGTCGCCCCGGCGGAGGCGAGCGCCAGGCTCAGGTTGTCCAGCGCCTGGGCGACCTGCACCTCGAAGCGCGGCGACAACACGCCATCGGCGGTCTCCCCGCCCTGCCCGGCGATGTGGATCACGCGGGCCGGCAGGCGCACCACGGCAACGTGGGAATAGCCGTTCGCGGTCGGGTCGTACAGCCCGGGCGGATTGATGAAACCAAACAGGCCGGCAGGCGCAACAGGGGCATCGGTCAACATGGGGGAAGACTTGGTCAGGGAGTGAGTTCGCAGTCTCGTGCCTCAACCTCGGTTGAGGTCAACGCAGAGCATTGCAACGCTGCGATGCAGTCATGGACCCTCCGCTTGCGCACCGAATCAGGTCCAGGCCGGATCGGCCGTGAAATCGATGGTCAGCCAGAACTCGCTGCCGCGCGCATCCAAGCGCTCGGCGATCTCATCGCGCATCGCGTCCACGTTGCCGATGGTGCCGATCACCGTGTCCGGATGGGTCAGGATGTGGATTTCCACGAACCGCATGCGGCCCATCTTGGCCACGTGGCTGGTGAAATCCAGATAGCCGTGCTCGGCGACGAAGTCCTTCATCACCGCCTGCACGCGCGCATCCAGCGTATCCGGCGCCACCTGCAGGACTTCGCGCATGGCCTTCCAGGCGCTGCGGAGGGGTACCGGCAGCACCGCGACGCTGATCGCGGCCAGCACCAGCGGATCCAGATAGGGAATCCAGTGGGCGTGCTCGCCACCGCGCAGCAGCAAGGCTATCGCGAACGCCAGCACCACGGCCAGGCTCATCAGCCCGCTGAGCAGCCAGGCGCGCACGTCCAGCCACAGCAGGGCCGAATGCAGCTGCATCGCGCGGATGCGCACGAACGCCGCCATGGCCAGGTTGCTCACGCACAGCAGGGCCGCCCACAGCAGCGCAGGCCCGGCCTTGACCTCGTGCCCGCCGGTGGTCAGCCCGATCACCGAGTTGGCCAATGCATAGATGCAGGCCAGCGACAGGATCGCGCCGCCGAGGGCCTCCACCATCGGCTCCAGATGCCAGTACCCATACTGGAAGCGCGGGCTTTCTTCCCGCGCCACCAGCCGCAGCACCGACAACGCCACCAGGGTCAGCGCCACGTCCACCAGGCTGTAGACGCCGTCGAACAGGATGGCCTGCGATCCCACCAGCAGGCCCCCGATGAAGCCGACGGCGCTGACCGCCATCGTCACCCCGATGGAAAACGTGAGGACCCGCTGCTCGCGTGCTGTATCCATCGCTGGCCGAGGGTCCTCCGCGCGGGCGTCAGACCTTCAGCACCTCCACCTTGTAGCTCGGCGCATCGCCGTCGGTGTCGATGATAAGCCCGTGCACATCCGACTCGAAGCCCGGGAAGCGCGCGTTCTGCTCACGGGCGATCCGCAGCGACTGGATGATCGGCTCATCGCTGGCACCGAAGCGCTCGCCCGGCATGATGGTCGGAATGCCCGGCGGGTATGGCACCAGCATGGTGCCGGCGATGCGGCCACTGATCTGCTCGATGTCGACCCGCTCGATCTGGCCGCGCACCAGGTGGTCGTAGGCCTCGGCCGGGGTCATCACCGGCTCGGGCAGGTCCACGTACATCGCGCGCATCACCTGGGCCACGCCGAACTCGGCGTTGAAGGCGTGCAATGCATCGCACAGGTCGCGCAGACCCCAGCCGGCGTAGGCAATCGGGAACTCGGCGGCGAGCTGCGGCAGTGCACGGGTCAACGGCGCGTTGCTGTCGTACAGCTCCTTGAACGCCATCAGCTCGGTCACCAGGGTGCTCCACTTGCCCTTGGTGATGCCCATCGAGAACAGGAACAGCACCGAGTACAGGTTCGTCTTTTCCACGGTGATGCCGCGGGTCCACAGGAATTTGCTCAGGACCGCGGCCGGGATGCCACGCTGGCCCATCTCGCCATCCATCGACAGCCCGGGGGTCAGCAGGGTGACCTTGATCGGATCGATCAGCACGTAGTCGTCGACCAGGCCCTCGAAGCCGTGCCAGTGCGCGCCCGGCTGCAGGTACCACTCGCTGCGCTTGGCCACCATCGGGGCCGGTGCGTCGCCCTTGGCCAGCGAGCGCTCCAGCTTGTCCGGCTGCCAGACGCTGAACCACCAGTCGTCCCGGCCCAGGTCCTCGCGCACATGCAGCATCGCGCGGCGGAAGGCGATCGCCTCGTCGTGCATTTCCTGCACCAGCGATTCACCGGCCGCGCCCTCCATCATCTTGGAGGCCACATCGCAGGCCGCGATCACCCCGTAATGCGGGCTGGTCGTGGTGTGCATCATGAAGGCCTCGTTGAAGCGCTCGGCATCCAGCTCGCGGGAGGCCGCATTGCGCACGTGGATCATCGAGGCCTGGGAGAACGCGGCCAGCAGCTTGTGCGTGGAGTGCGTGGTGAAGATGATCGCATCCTGTTCGCGCGGCTTGCCCTTGGCCATGCCGTAATGGTTCTCGTAGAACGGATGGAAGGCGGCGTAGGCGTACCAGGCTTCGTCGAAATGCAGGAAGTCCACCGCGCTGCCGATTTCCTCGGCGATCTTCTCGGCGTTGTAGCACAGCCCGTCGTAGGTCGAGTTGGTCACCACTGCGATGCGCGGCTTGGAGCCGGCCTTGTAGGCTTTGCTGGCCAGTGGGTTGGCGGCGATGGCCTGCTGCAGCGATTCGGGCGTGAACTGTTCCAGGCTGATCGGGCCGATGATGCCGTGCGCGTTGCGGCTCGGGGTGAAGTACACCGGAATGCCTCCGGTCATGATCAGCGAGTGCAGCAACGACTTGTGGCAGTTGCGGTCGACGAACACCACATCGCCGCGCCCCACGGTGCCATGCCAGACGATCTTGTTGGCGGTGGAGGTGCCGTTGGTGACGAAGAAGGTATGGTCGGCACCGAAGTTGCGCGCCGCTTCGTTCTCGGCTTCCTTGATCGGACCGGTGTGGTCAAGCAGCGAACCCAGCTCCGGCACCGAGATCGACAGGTCACTGCGCAGGGTGTTCTCACCGTAGAACTGGTGGAACGCGCGCCCTACCGGTGATTTGGTGAACGCCACGCCGCCGGCATGACCGGGCGTGTGCCAGGAATAGTTCGACTCGGCCGTGTGGTGGATCAGCGCCTTGAAGAACGGCGGCAGCAGGTTGGCCATGTAGTCTTCGGCCGCGCGCATCACCTGGCGTGAGATGAAGCTCTTGGTGTCTTCGAACAGGAAGATGTAGCCGTGCACGAACTTGAGCAGCTTGCTCGGCACCTTCTCGATCGTGCGCCGCTCGCCGTACAGGAAGACCGGCAGGTTCGCGCGGCGGGCGGTCTGCTCACGCAGGAATCCGAGCAGGCGCTGGAACTGCTCCGGGTTCTCCTCGGTGCCGTCGATGGAGATCAGCACTGCCGAAGCCGCCACATAGGTGCGCGCACCGGCCTGGGCGTCGGCCAGCGTGAGGCCACACAGCACGCGCTGGTCGTTCTTGCGCAGTTCGTCCACCAGCGCACGGATCAGGATGCCGCCGATGCGCGGGGATTCGTAGTCGTCGTCAATGACGATGATCGGGTAATCAAGGGACTTGAAGTACACAGGGATTCTCCTGGGGGAAGATCACGAAAGCGTCGTGCGGACGGCGGCGTCGAGCGCGGGAAGCTGGCCGCGCTGGCGGCGACGCTCCTCGCTGAAGAACGGATAGAACACCGTGATGAACAACACGAACAGGAAGGCGTACTGCACGATGTTGCCGGCCGAGCCGAAGATCGCCCACAGGCAGTACACGACGGTGACGCTGGTCAGCAGCCAGAACGCGCCGGTATGCACCAGCGTGTGCGAGCGCTCGACCACGAAATAGCAGGCCACGCAGGAGTAGATGTACGGCAGCAGGGTCAGCACCACCGCGGCCGAGGTGATCACGTCGAACTGGGCCGATGCGGTCTTGGAGGTCGAGGTGACCAGCACCGCCAGGGTCATCAGCACGGCCACGATCAGCACGCCCTTGACCGGCACGTCGTCCTTGTTGGTCTTGCTGAAGATGCTCGGGAACAGGCCATCGTCCGATGCGGCCTTGGCGCTCTGCGCGGTCAGCAGGATCCAGCCACCGAGCGAGCCGGCGGCACCCACGAAGGCGCACAGGCTGACCAGCGCCCCGCCCCACCCGCCCACGGCATTGGCCGCAGCCAGCGCGAACGGCGCATCGGAGACCTGCAGGTCGCCATTGGGCACCATGCCCATGATCACCGAGGAGCTCGCGATGTAGGCGATCGCCGCCAGGAACACGCCGGCGAGCGTGGCGCGGGCGACGTTCTTCTCCGGATTCTCGACCACACCGGCGGTCACCGAGGCTGATTCCACGCCGATGAAGGCCCACAGGGTCAACGCCGCGGCGCTGGAGATCGCGCCGAAGTTGGATTCACCGGACACGTTGTAGGCGCCCTTGAAGATCGTCGGGTCGAAGAAGAACCAGCCGAAGATCGCGATGCCCAGGATCGGCACCAGCGCGAAGCTGGTGGTCACCGTCTGCAGCTTGCTGACGAACGACGGGCCGATGACGTTGGCGAAGCTCAGCGCCCACACCAGCGCCAGCACCGCGATGCAGCGCGGCACCGGCTCGGACAGGATCGGGAAGAAGTAGCTGAAATAGCCCACCGCCGCGATCGGAATGGCGACATTGCCGATCCAGTTGGCGAACCAGTAGACGGCGTTGGTCTGGAAGCCCATGTAGGGCCCGAACCAGTCACGCGCATGGGCATACGGACCACCCGCCTTGGGCGCCAGCTTGCCGAGCTTGGCGAAGACGAAGGCCAGCAGCAGCGCGCCGGCCGTGGTGATCAGCCAGCCCCAGATCGAGGCAGTGCCGATCTTGGCCAGGCTGGAGGGCAGCAGGAACACCCCCGACCCCATCATGTTGCCGGCCACCAGGAAGGTGGCCCCGACGACCCCGATTTTCTTTGCTTGTGCCATGACGCTTGCTCCTTTGCCAGGCAGGGACCCGGTCAGGCCGGGCGGTGGGAGTTACTTGATGAAGTTGTATTGCAGGCTGCCCTGCAGCCGCACCGTGTCGCCGCGCTGTCCGCCCTGCTGCTCCAGCTGTCCGTAGAGCAGTTCCATGCCCATCGTCCACGACGGCGCCGGGCTCCACAGCAGGTTGAAGACGCCGTAGCGGCTCTGGCGGAAGGCATCGGCAGCCAGCGCATCGTTGCGCCCGCTGGTCAGCTGGCCGTAGATCAGGTTCGAACGCCACAGCGGCGACCAGTAATGCGTGTATCCGACGAAGCCGCCGTACAGCGACAGCGCCTGCAGGCGGCCATCGGCCGTCACCACTGCATCCATGCCCGACCCGGTCAGGTCGGCCGTATAGCGCGCCAGACCTTTACCACCGAGCATGCCGAACAACAGCAGGTCCTGGTCGCCTACGGCCGCCGAGCCGCTGAGCTGCAGGCCACCGGCAAAGCGTCGGCCATCGCCGGCATCGCCGTCGTAGCCCAGGCTGCGCGCGACACCGCCGAGCTGCAGGTGTCCCCAGTCGCGTTCCATCCGGGCGGTGACGGTGACATCGGGGAGCTGGTCGACCGGCATGATCCCCTCGGCGGGGTTGCTCAACTGGGTGTCCGGATCCTCGGCGGCCACGGTGAGCGTGTTGCCCTTGCCCATCGCAAAGCTGTGGTGGATGCCGGCCACCAACAGGTAGCCCGCACCGCCCGGCCCGGCGAAATCCAGGGTGTCAGGCAGGCTGTCGGCATCCATGAAGCTGGAATAGCCATAGCCGGCATACGTGTTGCCGAGCTGGCCATAGGCGTGGCGCAGGCGGAACTGATAGCTGTCGCTGCTGCCGAAGAAGTCGTTCTCCAGGTAGAAGCGCAGGTTGCCGTGCGTGGTCGGGCGCCGCGCTTCGAAGCTGAAGCGGGTCTGCTTGGCATGCAGCGTGAAGTTGGACACATCCCGGTGGGCGCTGCCGACCGGAATGGACGAGGTGATGAACTGCTCCTGGTCACCGGCCGCTCGTGAATCGGCGATCGCATCAAGCTTGGCGTAGCCGCCGATGCGGATCAGGGTATCGGTGTTGGGGATCGCGAAAAAGCCTTTCAGCTCGGGATCGGTCGGGCCGGCGGCGCTGTCCGGGCGGGACGCGGCGGTGGACGGGTCGGAAACGGAATCACGTTGCGGGAGGATGGCCTGGCCCATGCCCGGCACCTGGGCCTGGGCGGTCAGCGGGGCCGGCGACGGCGACGGCGACGGCAAGGGCACTGCCGTCGTGCCCGGCGAAGGAATCGCCGTGGCCACCGGCGAGGTGGGAGGAGGCTTCCCGGATTCGATCGCTTCCAGGCGTTTCTCCATCTGCTCCAGGGTCTGTCGCAGTGTCTGGATGTCCTGCCGCAACGCGGCCGCCGAATCCTGCGCGTACACCGGCACCGCAGCCATCGCTGCCACGCACGCGACCGTCAACACAGCCAAGCGCATCACATCCTCCTTGAAACGCACACAGTCCCGCGCGTCCGCGCCGGCCGGCATCCTCGATGCCGCAGGTCGCGGGCGCGCAGCCCGGCACTGCAATGCGCGCGACCATCTCGCCCGCACGGGATCCCCTCATCCCTGATGACCAACGCGCTCACGCATGTCGGCCAGCGCCTTGAGTAACAATCGCAAAGTGAGAGTGCCGTGAACGTTGTCAGGCATTTTTCTGACCGTGAGGCCACGCATCCGATGCGTGCGGGGAAATCCGTGGGAGAGCGCATGGAGCCCAGCGTAGCGATCCAGGCGATTCCGGCCTTGATCCAAATCAAGCCGAAGGCTTTTGCCCCTCTGGAGATACTGGACTGCAGCGCGAAGCCGAAACGAAACGCGCCGGGCATGGCCCGGCGCGAGGTGTGGCGTGTAGCCGGCCGCGCTGGCTCAGCGTGGGCCGAGCACCACGGTCATGTCATCGCCCTGCGGCATGCCGGAGCGGCGTTGCACCATGCCCTGGGCATCCTTGAACAGAATGCCCGGCGTGCCCTGGAAACCAAGCTCGATCATCAACACCTGGTTCGCATCCAGCTTGTTGGCGACCTCCGCCGTCAGCGATGCCGCCGGCTTGATACCGCCGCGATCGAACAGTCGCTCGTTCTCCAGCAGTGCAGCACTGGGATTGGGCGCGGTGAGAATCGCGGCCGCCTTGGCCGGGCTGTCTTCGCGGATCACGCCAACCATGACGTGGCGCAACTGCACCTTGCCGGCATCCACCCACGGTCGTGCCGCTTCCCAGAAGCGATGGCAGTAAGGGCAGTTCGCATCGCTGAAGGTGTAGACCACGCGCGGCGCATCGGCACGGCCATCGCGCACCCAGGCGCTCTCGTCGAGCTTTTTCCAGCTGCGCTCGGACATCGGCTTGGCCACCAGCTTTTCCAGCGGCGCCGCACCCACGTCCTCACCGCTGGCATCGAACAGACTGCCGACGACCACGTGCTTCCCATCCGCAGTGACATACGCCGCCGCGGGTTGCTGCCCACCGACCACGCCGGCGAAACCGCGCAGGCCACCGGGCGCATCAAACTCGCCGATCACCTCGAAACCATGCTTTTCAATGCCCTTCAGTACCGCCGGACGATCTCCGCCAGCCTTCGCCGCTGCGGCATCACCAGCCTTCGGCGTCTGTGCCTGGCTGCACCCGGCCAGGGCCATCAGAAGCGACACGGCAAGCACGGTGCCCAGCGGGCGCGAGGACTTCAATTTCATGGTGACTCCTGGATTCAATAAACATGACAACGCGACCACCGTTACAGGCTGTCGAGCTTGGATTGCAGGCCGGCGGCACTCAGTTCACCCAGGTGTATCTGCCGCAGCCGGCCCTGCCCATCGAAGAACAGGGTAGTCGGATAGGCGTGCACCTGCAGCCGCTCGGCGGTGAGCGCGTCCTCATCCAGCAGCACATTGGCCAGCGTCAACCGCTCGGCGGCCAGGAAACCCTCGACCTCCTCACGGGTTTCACCCTGGTTGACGAACAGGAAACGGATATCCGGATGGCGCTGCTGCGCGCGGGCCAGTACCGGCATCTCGCGACGACAGGGGCCGCACCAGCTCGCCCAGAGATTGACCACCACCGGCGTGCCCTGCGTGTCGGCCAAGGCCGTTGGCGCGCCCTCCAACGAGGTCAGGGTGATCGCCGGCAGCGTCACCCGCGATTGCTGCAGCCAGCCAGCACCGCTGGACAGTACCGCCCAGCCGATCACACCGGCCAGGGCACCGGCCCATACCGGCCGACGCAGCGAAGGCCATCGGCGCAGGCGCCATGCGCCCCACCCCAGCCCAGCCACCAGGGCAGGCCACAGAAGGAAGCCGCCATCGCCGATGCGCAGGACGCCCCACGGGTCCTGCGCATAATCGCCCACATGCCAGAGCACGAATGCGGCGCGACCGGCCAGCAGGCCCAGCAACAGCATGTCCACCACCACCGATCGCGGACGCGGCGCGCCCTCGATCGCCGGCGCACGCACCACGCTGGCGACCAGCATCGCAATACCGACGGCCACCAACACCCACACGACCGCAAGCGGTACCGGGCCTACACTGCTGATCATTGATTCTCTCCGCCATCGCTCGGGGTCTGCCACGCTGCGACGGCTGTTGCTTCGGGCCCGCCGGCATGGTCCCAGCAAGAGGTCAATGGAGCAAGCGTGCCGGTGGCGCGCGATTCAGGCCACGGAGCGGACCGCCTCGACCATCCGTCCGACCGGTCGCGAAGCGGCCCGCTCGCGCTGTTGCGCCGCCACCTGACGCCGATAGCGCGCCGGTGTCAGCCCGACGATGCGCAGGAACAAGCGGCGGAATGCGCTCTGGTCGGAGTAACCCACCATCCATGCCACCTGGTCGACCACGCCACCGGCCTGCAGCAACAGCTGCGCCTTGGCGATGCGCAGGCGCTGGCAGTACTCGATCGGCCGCATCCCGGTGGCTTTCAGGAAACGGCGCTGCAATGTGCGCGGCTCCAGGCCGGCCTGCGCGCAGATGTCCTCCAGCCCGACACCGCGTGCGGCGATGCCGTGCAGCCAACGCTGCGCCTTGAGGATGCATCTGTCCCCGTGCGCGAAGTTCGGGCTGAAGCGCTCCAGATCGTCCAGTTCGGTACGCGGGATCACCAGCTGCAGCTGCTGGATGACGGTATTCATCACGCTCTGCCCATACACGCGTGCGAGCAGGCGCAGGCTCAGGTACTTCCAGGCATCCTGGCCGGCGGCGGTCAACAGATCCCCGTCATCGACCAGGGTGCGCTCGCTGGGCAACCAGCTGGGCACCATCATGCGCAGCGGCGGGCAGCGCGCGGGATCGGGCACGCTGACGGAACGCCCGGCCAGCACACCCGCTGCCGCCAGCAGCAGGCCGCCTTCGTCGCAGCCGGCCAGCAGGCTGCAGCCCTCGTGACATTCCCGCAGCCAGGCCAGCAGGCGTTCGTCGGGCGGTGCCAGGGTCCAGCTCGATTCGCTCCCGGGCACGACGATGATGGTCGGTAGCGCATCGCCGAACAGTTCCGTCCCGGCAACGCGCTGCATGCCACGGGCGGACATCGTCCACCGCGTCACCAGCATGCGTGCGCCGGTGCGGCGACCGGCGGCCACCGTGCGGTTGCAGCGTTGTGCCAGCTCGGAGAGCACCGGGGTGGCGGCGCGCAGGCTGCCGGGGAATTCCACCACCCCGACTTCCATCAGGGCCGGCTTGTCCGGCCGGCGATCCGGCTGCAGCGTGTTGCGGGGTGCGTCCATGGCCAATCTCCTGGAACAGTGCCTGCCGGCGCAGGCCGGGCAGAACGGGTCGATACATAAGATGGCCTGAGGCTACGGACGTCCCGGGAGGAGGACCATGCAACTAGTTGCAAATTTCACACCGGCTGAACTTCCAGTGGGGTTTGAGCAAGGCTTGACCCTGGAGCGCACTCCAAGGTTCAGAATGAGCCGGTCATCCACGAGGTGCTCATGAACATTGGACAGCTCGCGCGCCTGGCCGGCGTGCCCATCGACACGGTGCGTTATTACGAGCGGCAACAGCTGCTGCCGACCGCCCGACGCAGCGCCGGCGGCTACCGGGTCTTCGGCGAGTCCGACCTGACCCGCCTGCAGTTCATCCGCCGCGCCAAGACACTGGGCTTCAGCCTGGACGAAATCGCCGACCTGCTCGGCTTCAGTGATCAGCGCGGCCAGGACATAGCGCAGATCCGCGACAGCGCGGTGAACAAACTCACCGATATCGAGCAGCGCATCGGCGAGCTGCAGCGCATGCACAGCGCGCTCAAGCACCTGGTCGACGCCTGCCCCGGTCATGGCGATCAGGAACGGTGCCCGATCCTGACGGCGTTGACGGACGCACGCCTATGAAACCACTCACGCTCCATTTCAGCGCATGTGCCGCGACGATGGTGATGCCACGCACACGGCGTGATGCTCCGCGATGGATACGACGGTTGCCGCCGGCGTGCTGTATCTACTCGGCATCGTGATGTCGCCGGGTTTGCTGGCGATGTTCATTGCGATGGCGATGGCGATGGCGATGGCGGTGGCGATGAGCCTGAGTTCGGTGTCGGTGATCGGCAATGCACTGCGATTGCGCCATCAACGACTGCCTGGCGAATGAGCGTGCGTGCATGACGAAATTTCTTCACTTTTTCCTTGCCAATCCAAAACGCCGTCGCTATGATTTCGCTCCTCACGACGTGGGGCCATAGCTCAGCTGGGAGAGCGCCTGCATGGCATGCAGGAGGTCGGCGGTTCGATCCCGCCTGGCTCCACCACTTCTCCGGACACAGGCCGTCCGACAGAAGCCAAAATTCGGTTTAACGCGTCCCCATCGTCTAGAGGCCTAGGACATCACCCTTTCACGGTGGCGACCGGGGTTCGAATCCCCGTGGGGACGCCAGTTTCAAGCAGACAGCCCTGACCTCGGTCGGGGCTTTTTGTTTGTAGCGTGCCGTTCAATGACACGGCACGTGCGATCTTTCTTTTGGTTTGCGTGACGATACGGACTGCCGGGAACCGCCGACATCGATGGTCGAGTGGCTGCGTGCATTCTTTCTTCGGTGTTTCAGAAAAAAGACTTGGCGAACGCTTCACGGCCGCGTAGAATTCCGCCTCCAGCATCGTGGGGCCATAGCTCAGCTGGGAGAGCGCCTGCATGGCATGCAGGAGGTCGGCGGTTCGATCCCGCCTGGCTCCACCACTTCTCCGGACACAGGCCGTCCGACAGAAGCCAAAATTCGGTTTAACGCGTCCCCATCGTCTAGAGGCCTAGGACATCACCCTTTCACGGTGGCGACCGGGGTTCGAATCCCCGTGGGGACGCCA
>NZ_JBEUMH010000030.1:0-405 GCF_041080745.1 Stenotrophomonas sp. JAG2
ATACCTGCGCATACTGTCAAAGAACTTGGGAGTCGGCCTCAGCGCCTTCCTCCGTATGCCCCGACGTTTCCGTCGTTGCGAGCCGCCCATTGTAGACCGGCTTATCTGCCTCGTCAACACCTTTTTTCAAGGCCGTTTCACCGTAGTGAACCGTTGTTGCCGATGCCGCTTCGTCGTTTGCCTCGAGAGGCTTTCGTCGTTGCGAGCCGCCTATTATGTCAGGCTTTTCGAATCTGTCAACACCTTGTGAGGATAACTTGAAGTTCTTCTCGAAGATGTTGCTGTAAGTGCATAAAAAGCATGTGCTTACATAAAAAGGAAAACCCCGCTGCATGAGCAGCGGGGTTTTCGGGTAAAAACCCTGGCGATGACCTACTCTCGCATGGCTTAGGCCACACTACCATC
>NZ_JBEUMH010000031.1:0-255 GCF_041080745.1 Stenotrophomonas sp. JAG2
CTTCGAAAGAAGGTGTTGACGGAAACGAAAAGCCTGACATAATAGGCGGCTCGCAACGACGAAAGCCTCTCGGGGCAAACGACGAAGCGGCATCGGCAACAACGGTTCACTACGGTGAAGCGGCCTTGAAAAAAGGTGTTGACGAAGCAGATAAGCCGGTCTATAATGGGCGGCTCGCAACGACGGAAACGTCGGGGCACACGGAGGAAGGCGCTGAGGCCGACTCCCAAGTTCTTTGACAGTATGCGCAGGTAT